>CAYLMG010000001.1:0-11966 GCA_964384565.1 uncultured Pirellulales bacterium
CGGAGATGGAGCGCAAGACGGCCGAAGATGTCGAGGTCATAAGCTCGACGTTCGATGAGCCCGCGGCCCGCCATTGCCAAGTGGCGGAGGTTGTAATCGAAAAGGCCAAGCGGCTGGTTGAATACGGCCAGGACGTTGTAATCCTGCTGGACTCGATAACGCGGCTTGCGCGTGCCTACAATACCGAGATGCCGCATTCCGGTAAGATACTTACCGGCGGAGTCGATGCGGGGGCAATGCAGATGCCGAAGAAATTCTTCGGAGCGGCAAGGAACGTCGAACACGGGGGCTCATTGACAATTTTTGCAACCGCTCTTATCGATACAGGCTCGAAAATGGACGAGGTTATCTTCGAGGAGTTCAAGGCTACCGGAAATATGGAGCTTCACTTGGACAGACGGCTTGTCGACAAGCGTATCTGGCCGGCCATCGATATAAGCAGAAGCGGAACAAGAAGAGAAGAGCTGCTGCTTGACAAAAAGGAACTCGAGCTCGTTTATCGACTCAGAAGAGTGCTAAGTGACCTGAATCCAATCGAAGCCGTTGAGCTGTTAAAAGGCAGACTTGCCAAGTGCCGCACAAACGCCGAGTTTTTGATGACGATGAACATAGATTAACAACCTTACAAATACGAGGCGGCCGACAATTTGGTTTCGGTGCCACTCGTAAAAACAACAGCATTGTTGTTAATTGTTGTCTTTACATCAAAGCCCTTTTTTACTAATATGTAATTCCGGTTTGCAGGTGCGGTCAGAGGCCGCACAGAGCGGTTAGACTATGCCCGCCACAGCCGGAATTTTTTGTTACTCGAAAACGGCAGTCAAAGAACAATTATGAAATCGAAATTGTCGAAAGTTTATAAGCCGAAAGAAATTGAACGGCAGGCCGACGCAATCTGGGTCAAGGGCAAATATTTTCACGCACTAACTAAAGCCGAAGGCCGCAGGTCTCTCGGCCTTCGAGCCGAGGGCAAAGCTGAGGCGGTCAAAAATTACTCTATTGTTATTCCGCCGCCGAACGTAACCGCCCCGCTTCATCTCGGCCATGCGCTCAATAATACGCTGCAGGATATCCTGATTCGCTTTCGGCGGATGCAGCAGCACAATACACTCTGGCTTCCGGGGACCGACCACGCCGGAATAGCAACACAAACGGTCGTCGAAAAAAGAATACTGGCTGAAGAAGGCAAACGGCGAACAGATTTCGAAAGGGAGGAATTTGTCGCACGAGTACAGGCGTGGAAGGACGAATACGAGGCGACGATAATCGAGCAGCTAAAGGCTATGGGCTGCTCGTGCGACTGGGACAGGACGCGTTTTACGATGGATGAGACCTGCACTAAGGCCGTCCGGGCAGCGTTCTTCAAGCTGTTCAAGGACGGGCTTATCTACCGCGGCAAACGCCTGGTGAACTGGGACCCGGCAACGCAGACGGTACTGGCCGACGATGAGGTCGAGCATGAAACGGTAGAGGGACATTTCTGGTACTTGAAATATCCGCTTGCCGAACCTGTTGAGATAGAAGGCAAACGGGTCGAATTTGTCACGGTTGCGACGACACGGCCCGAGACTATGCTCGGTGACACAGCGGTTGCGATGAATCCTGCGGACCCGCGGGCAAAAGAGCTCGTCGGTAAAAAGGTAAGGCTTCCGATAGTCGGCAGGATTATACCCATTATCGCAGATGAGCACGTTGTTCTGCCCGACGCCGACAGCAGCGATGAGAAGGCGAAATTTTCCACCGGCTTTCTGAAAGTAACGCCTGCACACGACCCGGATGACTGGGAAATCGGCCAACGAAACAAACTCGAAGTCATTAATGTATTAGCACCGGACGGCAGTATCAGTGACAAATATGGGTGGACGGACTGGGAAAGAATCAAAAATCCGGACGTCGAGAACCTGATTGGGCTGGACCGCTTCGAGGCGAGAGAGGCTATAGTCGAATGGTTCCGGCAGGAAAATCTCTTAGAAGATGTACGCGAATACACACACGAGGTCGGCCACAGCTATCGCAGCCACGTCCCAATCGAACCTTATCTAACCGAGCAGTGGTATATAGCGGTCAAAAAACCCATTCCGTCACTCGTGGCCCGTGACTCGTTGCCCGTGTCAAGTGAGACAAGCGACGACTTTATAGAAGGGACCGATGTGCCGGTAAATTCACTTGCGGGGTTGGCATTAAAGCCTCTTCTTGACGGCCGATTGCGCTTTATCCCTGAAAGATACGCAAAAACATATCAAAGCTGGCTGGAGAACCTGCGCGACTGGCCAATAAGCAGACAGCTCTGGTGGGGACATAGAATACCGATTTGGTATTGTCGGAAATGCGAGCAAACAACTTCAGGTATGGAAGACGTCGAAAAATGTGAAAACTGCGGTTCAGAGGATTTAGTTCGGGACGAGGATGTTCTTGATACTTGGTTTTCGTCGGCGTTGTGGCCATTCAGTACGATGGGCTGGCCTGAAGAGACGGGCGAATTGAAAGAATTTTACCCGACAGATGTTCTGTGCACCGCACGCGAAATTATCACTCTGTGGGTTTCGAGAATGGTAATGATGGGCCAATACTGTATCGGTGAGATTCCGTTCAGCGACGTTTATATTCACGCGATGATACAGGACGGCGAGGGCAGAAAGATGTCTAAAAGTCTGGGCAACGGGATTGACCCTCTGGTAGTAATCGACAGTCACGGCGCGGACGCAATGCGCTTTACTATCGCATCGATGACTACCCAAACACAGGATGTGCGAATGCCGGTAGTGCGAATGACGCTGCCCGACGGGCGAGAGGCAAACACATCACCGAAATTCGATATCGGCAGAAACTTCTGCAATAAGCTCTGGAACGCATCGCGTTTTGCATTGATGAACCTCGAGGGAATCGATACTGAAAAATTCGATAAAGAAAAACTGACAGTCACCGATAGATGGATTCTTTCGAGGCTGGCGCAAACCAACCTCGAGGTTACAAAATCGCTGGAAGAGTATAAATACAGTGAGCCGGCATCGGTGCTTTATAAGTTTTTCTGGAACGATTTTTGTGACTGGTACCTTGAGTGGATAAAGCCGAGAATGCAGGATGAGCAACAAAAGCCAATCGCTCAGAATGTTCTTGCATTTGTGCTGGACGAGATTCTGCGACTATTACATCCATTCGTACCCTTCATAACAGAAGGAATCTTCCAGAAGCTGATAAAGGTCGCACCTGAAAGGAGAGTTGGCGGTTTAGCAGAAGCTAAAAAATCAAAGAGTCTGGCCGTTGCACAATGGCCGGAGCAAATTGATAGTTTAGTCGACGAAGAAGCGGAAAGAGAAATCGAGCTTGTACAGGAGTCAATTCGCACGATAAGGGACATACGAAGCGACCGTGATATTGCACCGAAGGAACTGTTAACGGTATCGGCAAGAACACAACAGGAAAATGCAGATACCCTGAATCGAAATGCAAAACTCATTGAACAGTTAGCCGGTGTGAAAAAATTCGAGGCAGGAACCGGGACGGCTAAACCAGCAAATGCTGCGGTCGCGATATCCGATACAACCGAAGTGTATGTCCATAATGCAATTGACATCGACGCAGAGAGAGCAAAGCTTGAAAAGCAAAAACAGCAAATCGAAAGTACCAAGAAAAATCTCGATGAAAAGCTGTCGAATCAGGATTTTGTTACGAAGGCAAAGGCTGAAATCGTTGCAAAAACAAGAGAAAAGCTGGCTGAGGTTACCGAGCAATTACAAACTGTAGAAAAACACCTACACGAGCTGGAAAAATAATGTAAAATATTAGAAGTAAAACCGGCTTTTATACATTAGCGGTGATAGCGAAGATAAACATAAGGTGAATACAATGGAAGTTCAGGCGGAATTATCACGGATAATCATTAACGAAATGTCCGACCAGCAGATTATCGTTCTGAAGGAACGTACTGGCGAGCGGAGCTTTCCGATAGTTATCGGCATTTCAGAAATTTTCGCGATTGACCGCCGGCTCAAGGGCATCACACCGCCGCGGCCGATGACGCACGATTTATTAGACAGCGTGATTAAAAACCTCGGCGCAAGAATTGAAAAAATAGTGATAAACGACCTGCGTCACCATACGTTCTTTGCACAAATTACGCTGAGTATGAACGGCAAGAAAATCGAAATTGATTCCCGGCCTTCTGATGCAATCGCACTTGGTGTGGCTTCAAACACACCTATTTATGTTTCCGAGCATGTTTTTCGGAAGGCCTCTGAATAAAAGTCATAATCAGCGCAACAGCTACAGCAATGCAAAGAAGACTGTCAGCAACGTTGAAAGCGGGCCAAGGTTTCAATCCGGGCCAGTAAACCACCTCAACAAAGTCACGGACCCGGCCTGAATTAAACAACCTATCGAAAAGATTTCCACAGATACCAGCGGTAAGCAAACCAAGCACAGCATAAAGTAATCTATTTTTACTACCCGCGAAAAAAAACACGAATAAAACAACAAACAATGCGATAAAAGAAATGACCGTTAAAATCACACGTGCGCCCTCTAACAAGCCAAAGGCAGCACCTTCATTTGTAGCCATCACCAGGGTGATAAAACCTTTTATAATCGGAAACCTGAAATCCGGCTGTCGGCTTAAAAAATCAAAAACTGTTTTTTTTGTAAGCAAGTCCGCAGCGAGCCCGCCTGCTGCAAAAGACCAAAAGATAAAATGAGCCCACAAACCGGGGAGGTTTTTTTTGCCGAATCCGGACAAAAAAACCCGACCCCCTGGCCGGGCAGCTAATTCTTTCTCTTTCAATTCTTCCATAATTTAAAACGGTCTTGCCCAAATAAAAAAAGTGTGCGGGAAAACAAAGACCCGGTAATGCTTTTATTGCATATATCCTTTTATCCACCTCTCAAGTTTATCCGCACTCGGCTGGTCGGGCTTTATTCTCAGGGACACATTCCACTGCTCAACCGCTTTTGCCCTGTACGCTTCATCGACTGAGCCATCCGGCTGTCTTCCCTGGAAGATATAAGCGACGCCGAGGCCGTTATGCGCTTCCCAGTCCATATCGTCTATCCTGAGCGCTCTGCTGTAACTTTCTACCGCTTTGTCAGCGCTGTCGAGCTTCAAATAACAATATCCGAGGTTTCTGTAAGCAACGGAATTGCCCGGCTCGAGCTCTACGACGGTCAATAGAAGCTCTTTTGCAGGTTCCTTACGATTGGTTCTGATATAAGCCATAGCAAGAGAAATCATAATATCGGTGTTGTGAGTTTCTCTTTCGAGGACGCGCTTATAATATCGAATGGCCTGCTCATAATCGGCTTTTTCTTCATAAATATTGCCGAGCATTTTGTAAATCTTAGGGACATTGGGGTCAATCTTCTCAGCACGCAGGCCGTATTTCAAGGCGTTGTCATAGTCTTCAATCATATAGGCACATTGAGCATTGTTTACGTGAGCCTCGAGATGGTCGGGATTCAGCTCGCACGCCCTGCTGTAAGCTTTAACAGCACGAGCGAATCTTTCCATAATCTGGTATACCCTGCCGAGATTATAGTAATCGTCAAAAGACCAGGGAAATAATTTCGTTGCCTTCTCGTAAGCAGCAGCACTTTTTTCATATTCCCTGATTTCCATATAAATATCGCCAAGCAAAGAATAGGCCAGAGAATATTTTTTATTCAGCTGAACAGCACTGTTAAGCTTTGCTATAGCCTCCTCATTTTCCTGAAGCTCGGCGTGCATTACCGCGTCGATATATAAATCGCGAGCCCTATTTCCGCGATGGCAGCCCGAAAGAGAAAGAAAAGCTATGCTTATAAAAGACAGAATGCGTACAAATCTTCCACGCGAGCTGTCAGACATGAACAGTTCCCTTTCGATTTATACCGTCCTTGTTACAGTTAACTGTAAAACCGGCCAAAACGCGAAAATTTCTGCAGATTATACCAAAGTAAATACACCTGTCAAAAATTTTATCGACATAAAAATTTTGTTTTGATAAGTCTTTTTCCTAAATGTTTGACAAGCAACTGCTGAATTCATATCATATTATGTTAATATAGTTAAACTTTGGGTTAAGGACGAGGCTCTGCCTCGTCTATTGTTTAGTATCATTGAAAGGCTTGCAGTCTATGGCCAAAAAAAAGATAGTTCTGAAGAAAAAGCCATTTGTTTTAATTATAAGAGACGGGTGGGGATACAATCCGAGAGGCGAAGAAGACAAGTTTAATGCCGTAAAATGTGCCAAAGTTCCTGTCGATGATATGCTGATGTCCGAGTACCCGCACACTCTGATCCACACTTACGGCCAATACGTGGGTCTGCCGGAGGGAACAATGGGAAACAGCGAAGTCGGCCACCAGAATATCGGGGCCGGGAGAATGGTGCCCCAGGAATCGGTCAGAATCAGCAATTTCATCAACAACGGCAGCTTTTTTGAAAACGAAGAATTTTTCAATATGATTAAATTCGTCAAGGAAAATAAGGGCAAAATGCACCTGATGGGCCTTTGCAGCGATATCGGTGTGCATTCCCTGTTGAAACATTTATACGGTCTGCTTGAGCTTGCAAAAAGAAACAATATCGAAAAAGTTTTTATCCACGCCTTCACCGACGGGCGAGACTCACCGCCGGACAGCGGTGCAGGCTACATCGAAACAATAGAGGCAAAAGCGAGAGAAATCGGTGCAGGAAAAATAGCTTCGGTTATGGGCAGATTTTATGCAATGGACCGCGACAGCCGATGGGACAGAGTTCAGAAGGCCTACGAATGTATGCGATTCGGCAAAGGGCTGAAGGCGAAAAGTGCCGCTGAAGCCGTCACTCAAAGCTATGCAAAAGAGGTTACCGACGAATTCATCGAGCCTACCTCTATTATCGATGAGAACAACGCTCCCATCGGCACTATTGACGATGGTGACGGTGTCATATTCTTCAACTTCAGGGGCGACAGACCTCGTGAAATAACACGCGCTTTCGTAGAGCCGGAGTTTAAGGATTTCAGCAGAACAACAAAAGCCGATATTTACTATGTCTGTATGACCGAATACGATGTCACGATACCGGCCCCGGTCGCGTTTCGAAAGCCGTCGAAGATGAAAAATATTCTCGGCTCGTACTGGAGCAGTCTGGGTCTGAAACAATTTAGATGCGCAGAGACGGAAAAATATGCACATGTCACCTTCTTTTTCAATGACTATACTGAAAAGCCCTTTGCCGGCGAAGACCGCCAGATTGTCCCGTCGCCGAGAGTCCGCACATACGATTTGAAACCCGAAATGAGCGCTCACGAGGTAACCGAGGTCATTCTCGAAAGGCTCGATTCAAACAAATACGACGTTATGGTAATCAATTTTGCGAACCCGGATATGGTCGGCCATACAGGCGTTCTTGAGGCAGCTATAAAAGCAGCTGAAACCGTTGACCAGTTCGTCGGAAAAGTGCTCGAAAAAATTAAAAGTCTCGGCGGCTCGGCTGTTATTACCGCAGACCACGGCAATTTCGAGCGAATGTGGGACTCCGAGAAAAATCAGCCTCACACCGCTCATACGGTCGGTGATGTGCCGTTTATTATCTTCGATGACAGCTATAAGGGCAAAAAATTGCGTGAAGAGGGCAGCCTTGCAGATGTCGGGCCGACTCTGCTCGAAATGATGGGCATAGCCCAGCCTGTCGAGATGACCGGCAAAAGCCTGCTACAGCCGTAGAAAATTTTTCGAGCTTCTCTGCGGCAAAAGAACAAATCCGCGTTAATCTGTGAAATCCATGTCTGATTTTTCAAGATACGAGATGACCAAAATTAGAGACTCATTCTGCTAACTTGCCGCTGGAAAATCGGCGGGGAATGAATACAATAAACAGCTATGGCGCAGATAACAATCCTTGAGCAGAATATGGTAAATATGATAGCGGCGGGCGAGGTAATCGAGCGGCCTGCGAGCGTTGTCAAGGAGCTTGTCGAAAACAGCATCGACGCAGGGGCGACAAAAATAACCGTAACAGTCGAAGACGGGGGTAAAAGACTCATCAGCGTTGCCGATAACGGCTGTGGTATGGACGGCGAGGACCTGGGGCTTGCGTTCGAGCCGCACACAACAAGTAAAATCAAAACGACGAAAGACCTGCTGGGGATATCGACCCTGGGCTTTCGAGGCGAGGCACTTGCCAGCATCGCATCGGTGGCGCAGATAAAGGCGAACAGCAAAACAAAGGATTCGAACAGCGGCAATTGCGTAGAGATTGACTGCGGAATCAAGGGTGAAACAAGGCCCTGCAGTTCAGATACCGGTACAAAAATTGAAGTAAGGGACATCTTCTACAAACTGCCCGCAAGACGGAAATTCCTGCGGACTGCAAATACGGAAATGTCACACATCACCGAGCAGTTTATACGAACAGCACTTGCAAATCCAAATGTCGATTTTACACTCAACTCAAATGCAAGAGTTATTTACCACTTACAAGGCGGACAGAGCCTGCGGGAGCGGATATCGACGCTATTCAGCTTTGAAATCGCTGAGAATCTGATTGAAACTGAAAGCGAAGAGAAGAAAACGGGGGTGCATATTTACGCTCTGTTAGGCAAACCTGAAATTTCAAGGACAAACAACAAACTGCAATACATATTTCTTAACGGCCGATTCATCCGCGACAAATTTATCTCGCACGCAATCAGGGAAGCATATCGCGGCTGTATCGAGGAAAACAGGTTCGGCGTTATTTTTCTTTTCATACAGATGCCATACGATGAGTATGATGTGAACGTTCACCCGACGAAAATCGAGGTACGCTTCTTCAATTCAAACCTGATTCATTCTCAGATTCTCGCGGTCATTCGAGAAAAACTTTTAGCTACCGATATTGGAGTCAGTGCCAAGATACCGGCTGGTGAGTCAAGAAACAGGCAAATCAACGAAGCTATGGCAGAATTTTTTAAAAAACACCGACCCATCCATACCCAGCAGCAAATGGGCCTGCAGAGCGCAGAGCCGGTCAGGAAATACAAAGGCCAATACAGGCCGAGCACAGAATATGAACGTCAAGTGCCGCAGAAAAGAAATTTTCTGCAGATTCACGATTCTTACATCGTCACCGAAACCGAGGAAGGCTTCTGTATTATCGACCAGCACGCTCTGCACGAGAGAATAATGTACGAGAACCTGTGCAGAAGGATAAAGGCGGGCAAGCTCGAATCACAGAAATTGCTTTTGCCGGAAAGTTTTGAGATAACGGCTTCCGAGGCTGAAGCAATCAGTAACAATAGCGAGCTGATTGAAAAATTGGGGATTGAGCTTATTGATTTCGGGCCGAGAACCATGGCAATACAGGCATTTGCCGTTATGCTCACCAAGGCCTCGCCAGTCGAATTTTTAAGAGACCTGGTGGGTCTGCTCACAGACAAATCCAAAACCGAAAACGGCGAAAAACTGTTTGACGATGTGCTGAATATGGCAGCGTGCAAAGCCGCAATCAAAGCAGGACAAAAACTCAGTAACACCGAAATAGAACAACTGCTGGCCGACAAAGATACGCTCGAAAGAGCAGGCCGATGTCCCCACGGCAGGCCGACTATGATAAAATTCTCGAAAGCCGAGCTTGAAAAACAATTCAAGAGGACATAATGAAAAAATTCCTTGTGATAGCGGCTTTGCTAATCGTGCTAATTATCGGCCTGATAATAATAAGGTCAGAAAAAAATAATAAAGAGGATACTCTGCAATCAGCCAGAGAGCCGGAAAGAATCGTAACACTGGCACCGAATCTTACTGAGATTGTATTCGAGCTCGGTATCGGCCCGAAGGTAGCGGCTGTCACCAGTGACAGCGATTTTCCGGCTGAAGCAAAAAATAAACGAAAAATCGGTAATTTCTGGCGGCCCGATATTGAGGCCATAATCGCCGCAAAGCCTGATTTGATCTTAGCACTGACAAGCGAACACCAGATTGAAATCACAGAAAATTTACGGCAGTCCGGATACCAAGTCCTGATAGTAAAACTTGAAACAATCGAGGAGCTTAAAAGCGGAATCTATGCCATCGGTAAAGCAGCCGGTTGCCAAGAACGGGCAAAGCAGCTCGCAGCCAAAATCGAACAGCAGCTAAACAGCATTAAAGAAAAAAATACTCACGAAAAAAAACCGAAGGTTTTATGGGTAGTACAGGCTGAGCCTTTACGTGTTGCCGGGGTAAATACATTCCTAAACGATATCATAGAGCTTGCAGGCGGCAGAAATGCCGTCGAAGTCACCATTCAACAATACCCGTCGTTAAGCTACGAGCAGCTTTTGGCAGCGGCTCCCGAAGTTATAATACATTCAACTATGACGACAGGTTCGATTGAAAAACAGCAGGAGGCAGCAAGGTCTTTCTGGAGCAAACGCATGAGCCTGCCTGCTGTAAAGAGCGGCAGAATCTACGCCGTAGATTCCGACGTGACTTTACGGCTTGGGCCGAGATTGCCCGAAGGCGTGAAAACCATTGCCGATTTTCTACACCAGAGCGAAGATTTTAATACTAAAGAATAAAAAATATGAAAGAGAAAGTTTTATTTTCCTGGAGCGGCGGCAAAGACAGTGCCCTGGCCCTTTACGAGGTTCAACAAGCCGGCCTATACGAAGTAGTGTCACTAATAACTACCCTGTCAGCCGAGCACAAGAGAAGCTTTATGAATAACATAAAAGTGCAACTACTCGAAAGACAGGCACAATCAACGGGCATGGCGATGGAAAAGGTCTTTGTATCAGAAAAAGACTCAAAAAAAGACTATGAGTCTCAAATGCGAAAAATATTGAAACGATACTTATCGAAGGGCGTAAAATCGGTAGTATTCGGTGACATTTTTATCGAAGATTTGAAAAAACAACGACAAAATAACCTGGCAAAATTGAAGATGAAGGCTTTGTTTCCCTTATGGAAACAAGAAACGAGCAGACTTGCAAAGAAAATAATACGGCTCGGCTTCAAAACGATAATTACCTGCACGGACTCTTCAATCTTAAGCGGTAATTTTACAGGCAGAGAATTTGATGAAAGTTTTCTTTCAGAGCTGCCCCCTGATATAGATGCCAGCGGAGAAAACGGAGAGTTCCACACATTTGTTTACGACGGGCCGATATTTCACAAAAAAGTACACTTCACAAAAAGCAAGGTTATAATAAAAAACAAAAACTTCTATTACTGTGACCTGATTGAGTGAAACCTGTAAATATGAATAAAGACAGTATTACGGATAAAACACAAATATCCCAACTGAAGGTATTAACAGGCAAAAAGCTCTTGACACAAATCTTAATATGCTCAGGCGTACTTATACTGGTAATATTTTTATGCGTCTCAATTGGCACACAAAAAATTTCAATTTCAAAAGTTTTTGAAGGCCCGGGTGCAGGTGCCGGTGACAATATCGATTATGAGATTTTCATATTCAGGCTAAGAAGAGTAATTACAGCAGCTCTCGTAGGCGCTGCATTGGCGGCGGCGGGCGTTATCCTTCAGGCACTTTTGCGAAATCCGTTAGCCGACCCGTATATACTGGGGATATCAAGCGGGGCTGCATTGGGAACGATTATCGCCGTGATTTCAGGGCTGACAATAACCATCTGGGCAGGCTCGCCGATGGCGCTTTTAGCATTTGTCGGCGCTATCCTGACAATCCTGCTGGTCTGGTATATCGGGAGATTCGCGGGCAAATCGCAGGTAACAAGCCTTCTTCTCGCCGGGGTTGTAGTAAATGCCTTTCTTTCCGCGGTCATAATGTTTCTTATCTCGATAGCAAAAAGTGAGCAACTTAGAACAACAGTCTTCTGGCTTATGGGTAATATCTCCGAAAAGGCCTGGTCTGTCATAGCTGTAGCAGCGATCTGTATCGCCGGAGGAATAACAGCTTTATTCGGCATCAGCTATAGACTGAACGCCCTTACGCTTGGCGATTCCGAAGCTAAAAATCTCGGTGTTGATACGGCAACAACAAGAACAGTTGCCTTCGGCTTTTCAGC
>CAYLMG010000001.1:12066-22977 GCA_964384565.1 uncultured Pirellulales bacterium
GCTGCTTTCTCAGTATTGCAGGGCCGAACGGCGCCGGCAAAACCACTCTGCTCAATCTTCTCAGCGGTTTGTTAAGGGCCGAGGCAGGCTCAGTAGAAATCGACTCCAAATCCATTCAAAACTACTCAGCACGTAAACTTGCGCGCAAGATTGCTTTCGTTCGCCAGGAATTCATACCCGTCTTCGACTATACTGTCGCCGAGATAGTATCAATGGCAAGAATGCCATATTCGAATGCCTTCGGATTCGAAACCGAGCTCGACAAAAAGCTTATAACCGAAGCCCTGAAAATGACCGACACTATTCAGTTCGCCTCCCGCCCTCTCGAAAGCCTGAGCGGCGGCGAAAGGCAGCGTGTCTTTATCGCAAGAGCCTTCGCTCAGGATACGCCCATTCTGCTTCTCGATGAGCCGACAAGCTTTCTTGACTATAAACACCAGGTGGGTATCTATGACTTACTGAAAAAAGCCCAAAATGAAAGTCAAAAAACCATATTGACGGTAACGCACGATATTAATCTCGCAGCTCAGTATGCGGATATCGCCCTGCTTATCGGTGCGGACAACAACTACATATATGGGCCGACGACGGAGGTCTTCAGCCAGAAACAGATCGAGAAATTCTTCGATACGAAGATATTTACAGCCGATATCGTGCAGGGCAAATTTTTCCTGCCTTTAGGAAAGTTTGCAAAAGACGCGGGGGTGATACAAAACCAGCAATAAAAGGCAAAGGCAGAATATTTCAAAACCTCAACAATCATAACTTCCTTTCAGAGAGTAAGTTACATCAATTTTGATAATTTGATTTGATTTTCTCAAGTCAATTCAATATACTGTCGAGTTTTGATATGGCCTTTTATAAGCGAAAAAGCCCTAACGCAGCGTAGAAAAGTATGCTATAGTTAGAATTTCTTTAGACTACAACTGCTATGATACGTAAAGGAAAGGTAACGAAGTGGCACAGAAACGCCGCAAAAAGAAACAGTTGAAAAAAGCAGATTCTGCCCAAATGAAAAAAACTAATCTCAACTCAAAAGAGCTTGAGAAGTTCAAAGAAATGCTGCTCGAAAAACGTCGTGAGATATTCCGCAGCGTATATGAAATGGAGGACGAGACACTGAGAAAATCTCGACTCGATGCCACAGGTGACCTCTCGAGTATGCCCATCCATATGGCTGACCTTGGTTCCGACAATTACGAGCAGGAATTTGCACTCGAATTGATGGACAGCGAAAGAAAACTCCTTAAAGAAATTGACGAGGCACTTACGCGTATCGAGGAAGGAACTTACGGTATCTGCGAGGGTCTGAATAAAACAATACCCAAATCAAGACTGAAAGCCCAGCCCTGGGCGAGATACAGCGTCGAATACGCCGAAATGCTCGAAAAAGGACTTGTAAAAGAAGAGCAATAAATCTTAAGATAAGTGCTGTTAAATCTTAAAGAACGCTGAATCATCGTATATTTTAAGCACAGAAAAATCAAAATCCAAGTCTGACAAAATGAGACATAGATGTCCAACCTGCAAAAAACATTTTAAAGTAGCTGCTGAAAAAGCAAAATATTTCCCATTCTGCTCAGAAAGATGCAAGTTGATAGATTTAGGAGAGTGGCTCGAGTCCAGATACAAAATAACCACCCCCGCTGCCGAAGACAAATCCGAGAAAGAAGCGGACAATGACAAGAGATAAAAATCCTGTAAAATTTATTGAAAACGACCGATAATAAGGGTATATATTACGCGTGTATCGGTTATTTAAAAAATGATTATAAACAGAATTGTTCGAAAGGATGCGAAATGAACACCAATCAAAACCTAACTGAAGGCCTTAAAAATCCACTTTTTTTGAAGATTTTCCAGACTTTTCGCATAGCTATCCAGCCTAAAAGCCTGATAATTGCTCTATTAGCTGTGACTTTCATCTGCTTAGTGGGCTGGGTTTTGGATATTTCAGACACCGTCGTCAGAACCAGCGACGGAACAACCGAGCTTAACATTTATTTAACCGAGCCGGACCGAGTGCCTTATTTTATCGAAACAAACGAGGAAATCGGCTGTGAGCATACCGGCGTGTTCGCCACTGTATGGCAGTTTGCTGCTGTAAGATTCAACAGCGCCGTCAATTCTTTGCTCCAGCTTAATCTCCAGCAGTTCTCTTCCGACGTCATCAGCTACTGCAGAGCTATGAAATGGGCCTTCAGGTATCACACAATTTACTGTATATTTTTCGGGCTGATAAAGCTCTGCATAATAGCAGTCGCAGGCGGGGCCATCTGCCGCATAGCGTCTCTTCAGCTTGCACGAGGTGAAAAAGCTGGTTTGTTCGAAGCTTTGCAATACAGCGGGAAAAAATTCACCAGCTTTTTTGCCGCACCGCTTATTCCGCTCGGAATAATTATCGTAATAGGACTGTTAATATCCCTTCTCGGCCTTATAGCAAACTTACCGTATATCGGCGAACTGATAATGGGCATCTTTACGCCGCTGGCTATTCTTGCAGGTGTACTACTGGCAATAATTGCGATAGGAGCAATAGGAGGATTTAATCTGATGTTTCCGGCGGTAGCATACGACGGCTCGGACTGTTTCGACGCTATAAGCCGTTCGATGAGCTACGTATATGCAAGGCCGTGGCGGATGGCATTTTATACGGCAGTAGCGTTAATCTATGGCGCTATATGCTATATATTCGTTCTCTTCTTTGCGTATCTGCTTCTAAGTATTACACATCTGTTCTTAGGCGTGGGAATCTTCGTCGATAACAGCAGCAAGGAGGTTGACAAACTATCCGCATTATGGCCGGAAACCAGCTTTCAGAGCCTTATCGGCCCCATCAGCTTTGCAAATACAAACTGGTCGGAGTCGGTTGCGGTATTCCTGGTTTATATATGCCTTTTGATTGTTGTTGGTTTGGTAATAGCTTTTGTAATCAGCTTTTACTTTTCGGTAAACACTATCATCTATTCGCTTATGCGTCAGCGTGTCGATGGGACCAATTTCGATGACATCTATACTCTCCCTGAGGAGCCGGGCCAACAGATACAGGCTGAAGAGCAAACCAGCGAAGAAACAGAAACACAGGACGAGCCACCGGAAACTGAAGAAGAGTAAAATCAATAACCACTGCGGATTTGCCTTACACATATTATGCAAACTCTGGGATATCTCAGATTGAGCGGAAATACTGCTATTTCTATTATGAAGCTGGGGACTCTTGTAATGCTCTTTTAAATATCAACAGTAAAATTGAGGAAAATCTCAGACGAATAAATAGATAAACGTCCCCTATTATGCTCAGGTGAAGCTATGTCTATATTATTAGAGTTAGGTAGTGAGCCAAAGGGAAAATTTGTCATAGAACTTTTTGGTCGACTTTATCCCAACAGTACAGACCGTTGGGACGGAAACTGGTTAAATACTAAGGTCTTTGTACGTACTAAAGAATTTAGCGGTAAGGTTTCTATTAAGACCTTAACAGCTGAATTTGAAGCGTTTTATCAGGGTCTTATGCTCTTGACAAAAAGTAAAAATGAAGATGCCGAGTTCACCACACTGGAGGAGCAACTTTATATTAATATCCATAGACAACAAAAGGAGAAGTATTTGCTTAAGGGCAAGCTTGTTGGCACAAGACCTGATGGAGGTCTCTTGGAATTCACTTTTTCTCTAACGGAGGATGAACTGAACAGACTTATTGAGGACATCGGTACTATTATGAAAGAATACCCCGTATATGATGAACCTAAAAAATAGGGAAATAGTAGACGGCTTGGGTACCTGGACAGTAATATACCTTTGAAAAATAGCGATTAGAAAAAAATGGCGATTAAAATTACATCGTTTATTCCTCAAGAAGGGGAGGCTCGTGTGATAAATGAGCCATTATCTTTACATGATGATGGAGTATATTGGTATCTCTATCCTTATTTTCGAAACCTATATAATCGAACCGGTAAGATGATAGATTTATATGGAATCGCACAATTTGCTGGAGATTCTCTATTGGAGCTTGATAGTGCTCTTGATGATTTGATGAAGGACGTTATTGCGCAGCCTGATGAATGGGATCAAAAAGTGGGAACACGTATTAAACCAGAAAAACGTACGTTATATGACAGAATAACAAAGCGTAATGTATTAGCGACCATAAAGTTGTTGAAAAATGTCACAAGCGAAGGCATTAAGAACAATGCTGTTATAGTTTTTGAAGGGCTATAAGGAGAAGATTGATTAAAAGCCCACAGCTGTATCGGTCGAGCGATCTTTTAACGTTAAATTAAACAAGATACCGGTGCGTTTTTGGAAAAGAGGGAACGTTTAGCTGTGGATTTTTTGAATAAAATGTTGCCAGGCTGAAGTTTGGCGGGGGGTGTACTCGGTTATATCAAATGATGCAGCAATGATTTTCCGGGCGTCGGTGATATTTCTTATGTGGCCAGAAGAGACGGCCTGCATAATGATATTGCCGACAACCGTAGCTTCAACAGGGCCGGCAATTACCTTTTCGCCGGTGGCATCGGCGGTAAGCTGATTTAATAACTGGTTCTGCGAGCCGCCGCCCACAACGTGTAAAACCTCAATTTCCCTTTCCAGCAGCTCTTCGAGCATCTGTAAAACCTGCCTGTAACGCACAGCCAGACTTTCAAGTATTACCCTTACCATCTGTCCCTTATCAACAATGGTGTGCTGTTTGGTCAATTTTAAGAATTGGTTGATTTTTTCAGGCATATTGCCGGGTGATAAAAAATCTATGTATTCAGTATCAATCAATGCAGTAAAAGGCTCGGCCGTCGCGGCCATCTCTGTAAGTTCGGCATAATCATAATGTAAACCGTCTTTTGCCCATTGACTTCTGCACTGCTGGACGAACCAGAGGCCCATTATATTTTTCAACAGCCTGATTGAGCCTTCGACACCGCCCTCATTGGTAAATTCCATTTGGAAAGAATTATCGTTAATAACGGGTCTGTGAATTTCGGCGCCTAATAAAGACCAGGTTCCGCTGGAAAGATACGCCCAGTTTTGCCCTTTCGCGGCAGGTATGGCTGCTACTGCAGAAGCAGTGTCGTGAGAGCCGACGGCAACTACCGGCAGCGGTTTACAGTTCAGCTCTTGTGCGATTTGTTTTTTTAAGGTGCCGATAATTGTTCCCGGCTGAATAATCTGGGGCAGTAATCCCTCAGGTAAATCGAGAGCCTTCAGGAGCTTTTGCGACCATTGGCCTGTTTTCATATCCATCATTTGTGAGGTGCTTGCTATTGTATATTCTGCACCGACCGCGCCTGTCAAAAAATAAACAAACAAATCAGGCATAAACAGAAGCTTAGATGCCTTCGATAAAATGTCAGGCCTCTGCCATTTGTATGCAAGAAGCTGATAGAGCGAATTGAATGGTAAAAACTGGATACCCGTATTGAAGTAAATATCCTTTTTGGGGACAATCTCACAGGCCTTTTCAAGCACACCTTCATTTCGTTTGTCGCGATAATGGCAGGGATTTTCAAGAGAAGCGCCTTTTTCGTCAATTAGTCCGAAATCAACACCCCAGGTGTCAACTCCGATACTTTCAATGCTGCTGGTTACGGCAAAGGCCTTTTTGATGCCGGTTTTAATTTCAGAAAATATTTTTGGAAAATCCCAGCGAAGAGAATTTTGCTGTTCTACAGGGGCGTTCGCGAAGCGATGGACCTGCTGCAAAGATAGCTTTCCATCGCCAAGAGAAGCTAACATTACCCTGCCGCTCTCTGCACCGAGGTCAACAGCAATATAGTTAAATTTGCCGCTCACAGTTGTTCTTTATATTCACAAATACGATTTGAACCTAATCTTTTTTCCAGAGCCACAAAACCGCAACAACAAACCATATTATCGTTAAAGCCCATAATCCGGTCTTCACAGATTCCAATTTGACTGCGCCTGTTAAAAATAAGACCGGCAGCAAAACAACGATTACCAAAATAATTATTCCCGATATCTGCGAAAGGGCCTTCATCCAGTTTTTTTCGTAAACGTAGTTTTGATAAAATGCACTGAGCAAAATATATAAAACAGCAGCAAAGAACCATCCGGGAAGTGAAACAAAATAAAGGGGGACTTTGCCGCTTCGCCATAACCAGATGCATATCGCCACGATAACAAACCAGGACAAACCTGCGGCCAAGTTGAAGGTTTTTTTACTGAATTCTGCGTAGTTACTCTTAAGACCAAATTTCCTAATCAGCCAGAAATCGACAAAAATGACCGCTCCCATAGGCATCAGCAGCAAACCGTAAAGAAGAACAAAGTCCAGAAGCTGCATTGCGATTGCAGGAAACATTCCGGCTACTGTAGCTATACCTCCGGTAATCAGTGTCACCGTAAAGCGGGACCTTTTCGGCACAACAGCCTGAAAGGCAAGACCTGCCCTGTAAATTGTCGGATTTGCCGTAGTCCAGCCTGCGATTATCACGCAAAAAAGTCCGGCAAGTCCGGCTGCTCTATATGCCATAGGTCCGGGCAAAACATCCGTATCCGCGGGATTCAAATGCAATTGATAAGCATACAAAATCGAAGCACTCAGCCAGGCCATAAAATGTCCGACATACATCCCCGCTGCCGAGGCAATTGCATACCAGCTCTTTTTTGCATACCGGAATACCGATAAGTCACTCATCCCTATGTGCATTGCCATATTGCAGAACCACGCAAAGAAAGCGACATGCCAGAAAGTCAACTTGAGCTGGCCGGGCAGCGGGTCGCCTCCCTTCCACATATGTGTCTGTGCGAGCGACCACAAATCGCCGAGGGATTTGATTTGCACACCGGTGGAATTGATAAACTGCTTCAGGCCGACAAAACCAAATGCAAGAAATACAAGAACCATCCAGGGAGCTGCAACATTAGCAAACCTGGCAACGGTTTTATAACCATAAGCAGCAACAATCGCGATAAGTCCGCCAACAACCAGCACCGCCAAAACCCAGCCTATGCTGTTCGGGTACAAGTCGTTCAGGCCCGGCATCTTAAACTTAAACCAGACTCCCACCGCCGTTGCCGAGACCGTAACCATAGCACCGGCTAAAAAACAGAACATAACACCATTAGCAAGATTGTAAATGGTCACCAGCTTTCGCCCGCATATCTTTTCGAGCTGATAGTATAAAGTCAATCTTGCCCGCGTTGCTATCGGTGCGCACAAAAAAATCCAGCTCAGAACAGCGAGAGCATTGCCGACAATCAGGCCGACCACAACGTCAAACGCACTGACTCCTCCAGCGACAAATAAAGGGCCAATCATAAGTTCTGTGCCCGCACAATGCTCGCCTGCGTACATACCAATAAAACTTTTAAAGCCCAGTAACGCACTTTTAGGTACCGGCTGGCGTTCAAATTCACTTACCTTAGCCTCCTGCTGAATTTGCTCCTCGTTATCCATATTCTTTTCCTTAAAATTTTTTGGTTCAAACAAATTTTAATCAGTTTTTAAGAGACTACCTTTTGGAAAGAACCTGACTTTCATATTCTTTAACCTCGTCAAGCCAATCACTTGAAACAGACACATTGTTTTTAAGGCAGTAATAATCCCATACTGCGCCAAAGGGCAGAGTTTTAATCTCCTCAAGAAATGCAAGTCTCGATGTAAAATCACCCTGCAGCTCCAACTCTTTTAATCTCTCCGTCGGTTCGAGCAACGCTGAAAGTAAGGCCTTTATTACCGCCCGTGCGCCGATGACCCAGGCGGCAACTCGGTTTATACTGGCGTCAAAATAATCCAGGCCTATATGCACACGTTTTAAAAAAAAGTTGCGAACTATTTGCTGCGCGATGGCCCTGAGCTCATCGGTTACAATTACAACGTGGTCGCTGTCCCATCGAACGCCCCTGCTGATATGTAAAAGTATTTCATCAAGATAGAGCAAGAGTGAACTTATTTTGTCAGAGACGACCTCAGTCGGATGGAAATGTCCCGAATCAAGGCAAAGCATTTTGCCCCTGCTTACAGCATAGCTCATATAAAACTCGTGAGAACCGACAACGTAGCTTTCAGAGCCGATGCCAAACAGCTTCGATTCCAAACAATCCTTTTCAAAAGAGGTATCGAGCTTTTCAGTAAAAATAATATCAAGCGAATCCATCAATCTTTTACGTGGAGAAAATCTGTCAATGGGGATATCCTTGAAGCCGTCCGGAATCCAGACATTCATAATACAGGGACTTTTTAACTGCCTGCCAATCTCCAGTGATATTTTCCTGCAGGCCATCCCGTGCTCAATCCAGAAATCTCTAATCGCCTTATCGGAATGACTTAATGTAAAACCATCTTCGGCTTTAGGATGTGAAAAAAAGGTAGGATTGAAATCCATCCCAATCTGCAAAGACTTTGCCCAGTCAATCCAGCTTTGAAAATGCTCGACGCCGATTTGGTTTCTATCAACAAATTTGCCGCCGTTATCGAGATAACAGGCGTGCAGATTAATCCTATGCTTTCCGGGTATCAAACTCAGGGCCTTTTGGAAATCTGCACGAAGCTCATCGATGGTTCGAGCTTTGCCGGGGTAGTTTCCGGTAGCCTGTATGCCGCCCCCCGACAGTTCAGCGCCCGCAGTTTCAAAACCGCCGACATCGTCACCCTGCCAGCAATGAATTGATATCGGGATGGAAGACAATCGCGTTAAAGCGTCGTCCGTATCTATTTTCAGCTCAGCATACCTTTGCTTTGCTATCGAGCAGGCATCTTCAATAATTTTGTCACTTTTCATAAGCTCACTCTCCTAAAGAGCAGGGATTAAAGGCCGGCATTGACGATTTCTATTAGGTTTTCAAAAGATTACTTCGAGAAATAGAATTGTATTGAATTTGCAGATTGTTGCAATTTTTATTTCACAGAGGTACTGCGATTTTTCAAGTGCAAAAACCGGCTGTTCAAAGCCTGACAACGATTGATTAAAGTTGCTTATATTGTTACAATTTAAAATAATACAGGGAAAGTGTCCCGTTTAAAAGGAGTTTAGCTGAAAAATCGCTTAAATTAAAAGAGCTCGGAATGGCTGACACTGTGAAAAAAAAGTTACCCAAAGGCTATATGGGAAAAATCCTTAAGGTGGATTTGACGAGTCTTCGGTTCCACACAGAACCTCTGGATTCGCGACTGGCAGAGCTTTTTTTCGGCGGCAGAGGATTTGGTGTTGCGATGCTTTTTGAGCATTTTCTAAACCTACAAAGAAAAGGTAAATACAAAAACGCCTTTGCTGAGGTTGACGGGCTTTGCGAAGATAACGTAATTATCATATCCACCTCACCCGGTACCGCCACAAGGATGCCGACAAGCGGCAGGGTTCATATGAACTTCAAGTCACCATTGACTTCATATTACGGCAGCACTAATACAGGCGGACGCTGGGCGGTGGATTTCAAGAGGACCGGATTCGACGCTATAGTTATAACAGGAAAAGCTGAAAAACCGGTATATCTTCTGATTACGAATGACAAAGTCGAATTCGTTGACAGCAGTGAAATTTTCGAGCTCGATGCCGTTCAAAAAAGAGAAAGGCTCAAAGAACTTTACGGCGAAAAGACTGCGGTTTTAGCGATTGGCCAGGCTGGGAAAAATATGATTCCTTTTGCATCCGTGATGAGTGACGTCGGAAAGGCATTCGGCAGAACAGGAGCCGGTGCCGTCTGGGGTTCAAAGAACCTGCATGCGATCGCAGTTGTCGCTGGAGAGAGAAAAATCGAGGTAGCAGAGCCTGAAAGCTTCGATGCAAAAAATCCTGACGGTGCTATGTATCATGCCAAGCTTAAAATTGACCTCGGCAAGTTTACAAAAAGAGAAAACGCATTCGGTATCCTTTCATCGATGGGCTCGCTGGGCATTATGGGAATGATAAATAGTTATAAACAGCTAATACGCAATAATATGAAAGACACCAGTCATAACATCGATGATGTCCGGAAAATCGATGGTGAAGCTTTGCGAAATCATGCGAAAAATGCAAGGAGCGGAGAAAAGAAAGTAGTAGTCAAAAAAGGAGTTTGCTTCAACTGTCCGATAGCATGCAAACGAGATACATCTGTTCTTGACGAGAACGGCCAACTAATAGAAAAAGGTGAAGGCCCTGAGTTTGAAAACACGGTAATGCTCGGCGCCAATCTTTCAATTTATGATTTGCCAACAATAGTTCTGGCGAATTATTTATGCAACCGTTACGGCATCGACACAATAACAACGGGTTCGACTATAGCCTGCTTTTTTGAATTATACGAATATGTCAGCTCGAAAAAACAGCCGCTCACTGTACAGGAGAAACAATTTCTTGACGACACAAAGGATTTTGTGCAAAAGCACGGTAGTGTCGGTTTCGGCAGGCTGGAATTACTTATTCCGGTAATTCATTTAATCGGCAAATCAGAGGGGATAGGAAAATACTTAGCTATGGGTTCATACAAGTTTTGCGAACGCTACGGCCATAAGGAATTTTCGATGACAATAAAAAGGCTGGAACTTCCTGCATACGACCCGCGCACAACTTTTTCACAGGCTTTGAGCTATGAAATGAGTAACCGCGGCGGCTGTCACTTAGAAGGAGGCTATACCGCTCCGTATGCCTACTGTGCAGGGTATGCAGAATGGCCCGGCAACCGCGTTGAGGGCACTGCGCTTATCGCAAAAAATGCAACTCTGACAAATACAACTTATGATATAATCGGTGTATGTGCTTATAACGGCTTTTCGCTCAGCCTGGACGAATTTGCCGATTTGGTCAATGCTGTCACCGGCCTCGAGCATAATTCAGGGACACTGGAAAAAATTGCACAAAGAACGCTTACCTTAGAACGCGTGTTTAATATCTTATGCGGGGTAACCAACAAAGATGACTGGCTGCCGGAACGATTCTATACTGAAACTACACAGGCTAAAGACGGCCCTGC
>CAYLMG010000001.1:23077-31774 GCA_964384565.1 uncultured Pirellulales bacterium
CAGGACCCGACAGTTCTGTTCGACTTCAAACAAAGACTGAACTATAACTACGATAATCAAATAAGCGCATACGGCACGGGCTCGATGAGTCAGAAAATATCAGCAGAACAAATGATTTACTGCCCTACATCCGCAGTGCCGGAAGGTCTTGATTTTCAATTATACCGCAAGACAATCGAATTCGAAGACGGTGACAGCACCGATTTGAAAATCCACAAGTTAATATACCGGAATACGCAACAAAACACCTGTATGATTACAACCAATCCTGTCATAACTGCCGAGGCAATGGCGCTATTAGCTGAACAACTCGGCATTGATGTCCTTCTCTGCAAAAAAACCGATATCAAATACACGGACAAAAGTCATCCTGCTATCGTCCCGATAGATGCCGAGGCAAAATACCTTAATCCACGTCTTGGACTTGTCGATATTCACCAGCTTACGAATATGACTGCCGACAATCCGATATTAAATATCCTTCGATGGTACAAGGGATGCTGCGTTGTGGCAGGCTACGGGGTAATAAGTACCGGCAAGACCACCCTCGAACAAGCGGCACACAATGCTTCAAGCGCTGAAAGAATAGGCAGATTCCGCATAGAAGCATACATAAACGAAAAGCTGCTCGGCGGCACGGGTGTTAAAGTCTTCGAGCCGAAAAGAGAAGAGGGGTAAAACGAAAATGAAAGTAGCGTTATTTGTTCCCTGTTTGAATGAGCATTTTTACCCTCAAACGGCGCTGTCGATGGTCAAGATATTCAAAAAGCTCGGGCTCGACGTTGAATATGTCGAGAATCAGACCTGCTGCGGTCAACCCGGTTTCAATACCGGTTATTTCAAGGAAGTGATACCGCTGGCAGAGAGGTTTATCGAACTTTTTCAAGGTCAGCAGCATGTTGTTGCACCGTCAGGCTCGTGTGTTTTTATGGTCCGTCGTCACTACGAACGTCTCGATATCACAAGAAATTTAAAAGAAGCTTACGAACAGCTAAAAAACAGGATATACGAATTCACGGAATTTCTCATCGACGTACTCAAGGTTACGGATCTGGGCGGGACATTTGCGCATAAAGTGACGTATCACGATTCGTGTCATTTGGCACGCGGGCTGGGCATAAGAGAACAGCCGCGAAAGCTCATCCGAGCGATTAAAGATATTGATTTCGTCGAAATGGAAAACTCGGATGCCTGCTGCGGATTTGGTGGGACCTTTTCATACAAATGCCGTGGTATCTCCATCGAGATGGTCAAGCAAAAGTGTGAGTATATCGAGAAAAGCGGTGCAGAGTACTGTGTCGGTTCTGACCCGAGCTGTCTAATGAATATCAGCGGTTACCTGAAGAAAAACAAAAAAAACATAAGGACGATTCATATAGCCGATTTACTGGCTGAAAGTTTGAATTTATGAAGACAACGCCGCTCAAAACCAAAAAATACGCTAAAAAAGCTGTCAAAGACCAGGAACTGAAAAAAGCGCTGCTTTCCGCAACGGCATCGACGGTGGAATCCCGGCAGAAGATTATCGACCAACTGCCCTACTGGGAGCAGCTTCGAGCAAAAGCACACGACATCAAAAAACAAACAATAGAAAACCTGGATAAATATCTCGAACAATTTGAAAGCAACTGCAGCAAAAACGGCATCCAGGTTCACTGGGCGCAAAAGAGCGAGGATGCACAAAATATCATTCTCCGGCTTGCCGAAGAGAACAATGTTCAAACGATTGTGAAATCAAAGTCCCTGACCACTGAGGAAATTGGTCTTAATAAAGCCCTGCTCGACAATGATATCCAGACATTCGAGACCGACCTCGGCGAATTCATCGTCCAACTGATGGGCCAGATTCCTTCTCATTTGATTATTCCCGCCCTTCATTTAACCCGCCAAGACATCGGCAAGTTATTCAGTGAAAAATTCGGCTGTGAGTATACGGAAGAGCCTTCCGAACTACTCGATATCGCAAGAGCAAAACTTCGCGAGCTATTCCTGAGTGCGGATATGGGTATCAGCGGTGCGAACTTCGGGATTGCCGATACCGGCTGTATCTGCATCCTCGAAAATGAGGCGAACGCTCATTTTGTCACCTCACTTCCCAAAATCCACGTAGCGGTAATTGGGATTGAGAAAATAATTCCATCTTTAGACACTCTGCCTTATTTCTTGAAATTACTGCCGACCAATGCTACAGGGCAAAAGATTTCCACATACGTCAATTTTATAGGCGAACCAACAAGGAACAAATTATCCGAAGGTCCCGAACAGGTACATATCATACTACTTGATAACGGCCGAAGCAGGATTCTTCAGGAGCCAAGCCTAAGAGAAACCTTGTTATGTATCCGCTGCGGGGCGTGCCTGAATTCGTGCCCTGTCTATCAGCAAATCGGCGGTCATGCTTACGGCTGGGTATATATGGGGCCTATCGGGATTAACCTGATTCCGTTATATCTGGGGCTTTCCGAAGGAAGATACAGCCCGAGTTTGTGCTCGCTCTGCAGAGCCTGCCAGGAGGTTTGTTCAACCAATATCGATTTGACCAAACATACGCTGGAACTTCGCAATCGTATCGTACGGACAGGTTACAATAACAAATTCGAACAGTTAGGACTGTCTTTGTGGGCCTTTTTCGCCAGGCATCCGTTTCTTTACAGAATTTCAAGCAGCCTGCCGCGCATACTGCAGCGGCTTTTGCCGAAGGGAATGGGTTTTCCAGCCCCCGGCTATACAAAAAAACGGAGCCTGCCGCCTTTTGATGTTAAAGGCTTCAGGAAAAGATTCTATAAACTAACAAATCATCAAAGGGAATATTAAACACGAAGGCAACTATGAGTAACAGCAGACAAACAATATTGAGCAATACAAAGAAGGCATTGAACACTGCATCACAAATACCGGATTTATATGACCAACCGAAACAGCAACTTAAAAAAAAGATTATTGCAAACAGGCCAAAAACGAAAAAGGAGCTCTGGGAACAATTCAAAAAAGAACTTCAAGAAGTCGACGGTGAGTTTCAATTATTCGAGAACAGCGACAATATTGCTGAGCATATATCCGATTTTCTCAAAAAGAAAAACTACAAACAACTTGCAATTTCCGGGGACGAAATCTGTCAACAGACGGCAGAAAAAATTAAAGCAATGGATAGCAGGATTGGAATTGTTCAGGCGACGTCATTTTCAGGCGAAGACAGAAAATCAAATCTTGCGTCAATTGCTGTATCGCTGGTGGCAGCAAACTGGGCTGTGGCTGAAACAGGCTCAGCGGCAGTTGTATATGAGCAAAGCCGAACTTCATATCCGCATTTTCTTGCAGAGACGGTTTTCGCTATCGTCCATCAAGAAAAAATCACTGCGGATATATTCGAACTTTTCGAAAAAGTGGGACCTGAGCAGGCAAAAAATATGGTTATAATCAGCGGCCCCAGCAGAACAGCAGATATTGAAAAAATATTGATTTTAGGTGCTCACGGTCCCCGCCGATTTATCGTGACAGCACTATCAGAATAAACAATTTCTTTAAGGTTGAATCTTATTCTGCGGAATCAGACTTACCGGGCCGAGAAGCCCAGAATCGCGTAACGGCCAGCCGGAAGCATCGAGTGGTCTATAGTTGAGATTAACAACATTGATATCATAAAAATATTTCCAGTTTATCCCCCGCTGGTCCATATCACGAATGCGATTGGCAGCAAGATTAGTTACTTCGATTTCCAAAACATTTTTTCCGGAACGCAGGTATGCACCAAGAGGGTATTGGAACGGTTCACACCAAAGTGTGCCGAGCGACCGTCCGTTCAGACTGATTCGGGCACTTTCACAGACTCGTCCCAAATCCAGAATCCAGTTATCTGCTTTCTGCGCCGGCTTATTAAATTCGATTCTGTATTGTGCGGTACCGGCGAAACATTTCGCCTTGGAATCATCAAGTTCGGTCCAGGATATTAACTTCTCGGTTTGATAATCTTTCGGTAAATCCGGTCCGCCATCGATAAAGGTTACCTGCCATCTACCTTTAATTGGAATCGCCCCTGATTTTGAATGTGTATATTGCCACTTCGGGCCCTGCACCTGTTTCTCAGTGAAAGTCCTCAGAATAATTGACTGGCCGGGCTGTAATTGCAGATATATCTTTGTTGAGCGCCTTTTTATGCGAAGCTTTGCCAGCCCAATTGAATCAGAAAATAGCGGGTCCATCAAAACCGCCGAGCGTGCTGGCCTGCCAAGTGGAATCCATTGGTCGACAGAATTGTCTGAGCGATTAACAAAAAAATAGAAATAGCCCTGTGGGTCTTTGCGTCGGACAAATCGAAGCCCCAAATCAGCAGCCGATTCACGTGGGAGGTTTAATGAGTTCAACATTTCTTCGAGTTTGCCACACATCAGTCTGCCATTGCCTACATTGGCCTGCTGAATTTGTGGATTTGAAGTCGGGCTGAATTTTAGACGGCTGAGTATTTCTTTGAGCTCTGAACGGCGTTTGCCCAAATCCGCCAGGCCGGGGACATCTGCAGGCAGTGTGTCCTGAAAAAGAATAGTTGCCCCCATGTCGGCTAATTGTATCAGTTTTTGCATAGTCTCTGGTGGTATTAGATTACAGCGGGGCACTACAATGACATAATAAATGTTTGCTCCAAGGAATATTCTACCAATAAGACTAATACAGGTGGCCTTGGCTAAAAAACCATCGGAGACTTCATCAAACGTGAATCCTTTGTTCCAAAGTGTCGAAGCGGCATCGTAGAAATTCGATTTATATAGCCACTCGGCCTGATTGTGTACCGTGAACGGCATAGTGAGATTTTTTTTGTCCTGCCATAAGTCATAAATTGGCATATACAGCAGAATGTTTTCATCCGGCTTTCCCGATTGGAGAATCGACTGACAACGGGTTACATAAGCATTGTACGCCGGAAGGTCGCGCCATAAGCCACCGCTGGGGCCGAAATTAACCGAGGCATAGAATTGCCATCCCGGCCAAGGCGCCCCTTTCGGAGAGTAGGGAATTCCATGAAAGAAAATATGGTTTACTCCGCCCAGAAATAAAAAATCAGTCGCTGATTTGACATCGGCAAGCGAAGCTTGAAAATGTTCTTTCAGCCAGGTAAATGATTCCGATGAAGTCAGGTTTTTGCCGTTTAAGTGAGCTGCGGAGGAGGCAAATTTCAACATTGGTATCTGACGTTCATCCACTGAACGAAAGATTTCAGTCTCGGGAATATCCGAAGCAGCATAGAGGTCAATGATATTGGCCGGTGCACCGTGGGCCTGATTACGGGAAAGACTTCGGTAGCCGTGAGGCCACCGTGTCCATCGCTTAATATAGGCAACATGTAAATCGGAAAGCGTTTCTCGATAGTCACATTTTACACGAGATACAATATCATCCGGCGCATCACCAAACAAAGCTTCCAGCCTGTCTCTCAGGTCATATCCTCTTAGAGATTTAAATTTATCGAAGAAATCACGAGTCCAGTTAGCGTTATAATATTCGAAAGAATCATGGAAGTGGCTACGCGGCATTTTACCCTCGAAACCTTGAAAGGCCTTATCAAAATCCGACAGATAATCGTCCAAAGCCTGAACAGAATACGGGTCAAGCACGAAACCAACACCTCCCGGTGCTGCCCGTTTTACCTTTTGAACCGGCGTCTTAATCGAGACTTCATAAATTGTCCACTGCCCCTCAGGAGCAACCCAGTCGAGCCGGCCATCTTTTACCTGACCGGTCAGCTCGATTCTTTTACCATCTTCCGAAACCGCCAAGAGATACTCCAATTGCCCTTTTGAATCTTTTGGAATCTTAGCTGAGAAAGTCTGGCCTTCTGAAAGCGCGTAGCGTTCCAGCAGAACGCTGACAGAAGCATTCTTATCCGAGACATTTGGCCCGCCAAACGGCCAGCCGGTACCGGTGGTCATATCAACGCCAATCCCAAGTTTTTCTGCTTCAAGTGTTGTGTGCGCCAGCATCTTCATCCATTTCGGTGAGAGGAAGTCAATGAATTTTTCCTCATAACCTTTTACTCCATAGATTGGGCAGATTTCGACACCGCCCAGGCCGGCGTTATGATACTGAGAAAGAAGATTAGTCAGATTCGGCTCGTCAACGGCATTACCCAGCCACCACCAGCGTGACCAGGGATGGTTTGTCTGAGTCGGTTTCGGCCAAAGCAACTCATCCGGCAGAGAAGTGACCTTTCGCCGGGATTGAGATGAGAGGCAGGAAATAAAAAGCAAAGGTATCAGGGCTAATACAAATTTACGTATCATTACTCCAACCTCAAAAAAACTATCGTCTGTGTTAATTAAACTACATACCTGTCATATTCAGACAATCCTCGAATTTCACCTTGGATTCATCCTCAGCTTCAATATGAACATTCTTAAACGTCCAGTTTTCAGCATTTTTGATTAAGCCAGCTTTTTGCCCCTTTATGGTGACATTCTCCAATAGGAAACTGCCTGCCTTTTGTTTCTGATGTCCCTGCACAGAAAATGCCTGCCGGCAATTAACCGCAGTTACATTTCGAATGGTTATATCGTGGATGTAAGGCGTACCCTGTTTTTCAGGGACCTGCTGCATCAAAACCTGCCAATGATTCGGCAGTTCTTTTCCTTCCGCTTCGAGCTGTTTGCGAATTTCATCCGGAACGGTATTATAGGCCGGATACCAATCGTAATTTAGTTCAATCGGATATTCAACTCCTTCCATTTCAATGTCATGATAGTCGATATCCTGAACGGTTCCGCCGCGGCCCTGCGTTGATTTGAAACGAATTCCTGCCCGCGTGCCGTACGCTTTTAGATTGTAAACCTTGACATTGCAAATACCGCCCGAGGTTTCGCTTCCACACGTAATCAGGCCATAACCTTGGCGGGCAATACAGTCTCGAATTATTATGTTCTCGGTGGGCTTATTCACACGAAGACCGTCGGCATCGCGGCCAGCTTTCAGACAAAAATTATCATCGTGACAGTCAATATCACAGTTCTGGACCAGAACGTTGGTAGAAGAATCAATGTCGATACCGTCCGTGCTGGGGCCTTCTTTGTCGCCGCGGTTGGCGCGAATCGTTAGTCCATCTACCAAAACATTCGTGCTGAAACATATATGCAGCGTCCAGAAGCCCGGTTCTTTTAACGTCAAACCTTCAATGGATACATTGGACGATTTGTAAACCAGAATCAATCTCGGCCTTTTACAATCATAATCAACAACCCAACGAAGCCCTTTCTTATCATAATCTTCACGCATTTTCCAGTAACGGTCCCACCACATCTCGCCGGAACCGTCGATTGTTCCCTCTCCATAGATTTTCACTCCGGAGAGATTATGTGCATTTATCAAAGCAGCAGGCCAGGTGATTTCAATTCCTGCGACACGGGTAAAGACCTGCTTATACGCAGAGTCATCCTGAACGCCCTTGAGAATAACTTGCTTATCCACACGAAGGTCAACTTTGTCTTTTAGAAAAACAGAGCCTGTCAGATAGGTGCCGGGCGAAAAGACGACGGTGCCGCCGCCGGCTTTCGAGCAGGCGTCGATGGCTTTTTGAATAGCTTCGGTGCAAACGATATTACAATCAGCCTTTGCTCCGTAATCGCAGGCGTTAAATTCAGCCGAAATAGCGGTGCATACAGAGATAAGCAAAAAACAGTAAATGAATAAACTGTAAAACATTTTCATTTTCATAATGACCCCTTGTAATAAAAAAGTTTAAGATGTCTTTCTGATTAATCAACGGTCAGTTCACCTGCCGGCGGGGAAAGCAGGATATGCGTCAGTCTATTGCGGTCGCAGATAAGCCAGCCGTCTTTATATTCAAGCTCAGCAACCTGTATCGAGCTGCGGCGCTGTTCATAAGTATCCTTGTTAGCGTCTTCGCCTCTTCTGCCGGGATGTGTGAAATAGAACAGAAATGCCCTCTCACCGTTAACCACTACATCGGGGTGCTGGCCTTTGACCTGGTCTTCGGCTCCGGTGCCCGGGTGTTTAAGTAAATTCTCCTTCTGTCTGGTCCAGGTCAAAGCATCCGGCGAACGATACACACCCAAGCCATCCCAGGTATCAACCAACATCCAATAGGAATCCTTCCATCTGAATGTCTTCGGCCCTTCGCCTCGCCATTGCCCTGCTGCCTTGCCGCGGTCGCGCCAGGTATATAAATCATTGCTGTCGGCATAATAAATCGACTTGCCGTCTTTTTCGTTATTATACCACATTCGCCACGTGCCGTTCGGCAGCTTTATGACGCAGGCATCAATGACTCTATCCGAAGAAAGCTTGAGAGTTGACTTATAGTCCCAATCGATAAGGTTTTTGCTTGTCAGGTGGACGATGTCGCGAGGATGAGACCAGTTTGTGAAGATGCCCGGCACATAGGTAAGGTACATATGGTATGTACCTTCATTTTCGATGACCTCCGGTGCCCAGTATGTGTCCTGGTCCTTTTTGTACCCGATATTGGCGGTGCAGCGATAAGTCCAGGTCGCTCCGCCGTCGGATGATTCCGCAATTCCAATCGGTGTTCCATGCACCCAGCTAACACCCTGCGAGTCGTTGATACTAGCGCGTCGATTGGTATAAAACATAAACCACTTTTTTTCCTGACGATTCCAGCACAGCACCGGGTCTGCCGCCCCGTCATATACAGGGTCGCGATACAACGGCTTGGGAGCAACCTTTCCCATTTGA
>CAYLMG010000001.1:31874-40510 GCA_964384565.1 uncultured Pirellulales bacterium
TTGCGACCGCTTCGAGCTTTTTCATAATCTGATTGTCAAACATCAAGCCCCGCAGCTGCTCAACAGTGACATCGACAGTCGGATTAAACTTGTCACTATCCATATAATCAAGAAGACTGCGACGAAGCTGTCTGGCAGCCGGCCGCTGGGACAGCTCGGATTCCAGGTCGGCTGCACAGACAAGCAGTTTACCTTTTCCCACACGGCACTGGAAAACCGCTGCAAGTTTATAATTGCGATTCCAGCCGTCAATCATCTGAACAATCGGCTGAAGTGCCTGGGGTAGAGAGTCCATATTAATTGCACGACAATAAGGCCGAAAGACATCGCCCCACTGCCAGTCGTAGTAATAATCGGTTGGGAACTTTGCCAGCGCCGGATGGTTCGGGTCGCACAAAAGACCAAGAAAGCGCTCCCATTTCGGCCCCATTAAGCAATTCCAAAAAATAGGCAAACGGCCGATAGGCGGACTCTGCCAATGCAGCTGATTATACTGGGGCATAAAAAAAACTTTTTTATCTTTCTGCAATGCCTCAATCGCCTCGTCCATCGAACGCGTCAGAACAATATCTGAAGCTGCCTTTGTATCGAGCTTAGCAGGATAGAGCCAGAATTCCCAATCATTTTCAATTTGAGTATCTTTTAGTCCCACTACGAGTTCATACTTTTTAGGCGCCTCGAATGAATTGAGCTTTACCGAAACCGTTCCCAATCGAATGCCGTTTTCAATTGGTATTGTTCTTTTTTCAAACTGACCACCGGCCAGAATGTTTCCATGGTTATCAACAATTTTCCAAACCGGCTGAGCATCTTTCAGTGGTTCTTTGCCAAAATGAGCTATTTCCACATCCACGTTCACCGTCTCGTCACTCGTGTACACCACCCGATGCATCCTCGCCAGCGGAACCGCCACATCACAAAAACGCCGGAACTCTTTGGGCGTTATGTATCCTTTAGATTCCCAGAAGACACTTAAGGGTCCTACCAGCGCCGTACCCTGACCGGGATAATCGTGAAGGTCCAGCAACTGGAATCCGCCCATTCCGGCGGTTCGCAACAACGCCTCGATTTCCTGTTTATAACATTCGACCTGCAGCTTTCCACTGGCGATAAGAAAATCATGTGCTTGTTCCAGCATACCGTGGTCAGCCAGTGACTGGCGGAAAATTTCATAGTTTTTCGGCTTGAGTTTTCCTGTATATTTTGACATCCGGCTGAAATCGGGAAAAGCACACCATTGGCCTGTCTCGTGGGAGATAACAGGATAATTTGTTCCTTCCAGCGACCCGGCAAAATCTCTGCCGTGCCATCCCTTGTCGCCGCGAAACATATAAGAGCCGATACGTATAGCAATCAGAAAATCGATATGTGGTACCGGCCCTGGTTTGTCCGCGAAAAAACGTCCGGTCTGGCTTGCATATAGCCGGCGGTTATCCCGCTGTTTCCAATCCTTACACCACTGCAACAGCGGCTCCTTCCAGGGACCAGCCGGTTCATTGCCGGTTGATAACAACACAAACGAGGGGTGATTTCCATAGGCTTTAATAATTCTTTCTGTCTCTCGATTCAGCCATTCCACAAGCTGGTTGTCCCGCGACGAATACTGACCCCAGTTTGAGCATTCCGGCTGCAGATACATCCCAATTTCATCGGCAGCGATGAACGCCGCCTCCGGCGGACACCAGGAATGAAAACGGATATGGTTCAGTCCATAATCCTTACATACCTGAAAAATCTTCCTCCAGGACTCCACATCCGTCGGCGGATAGCCCGTCAGCGGAAACTCACAGCCCTCCTGAGTTCCACGGAAAAACAGGCGTCTGCCGTTCAGATAAAATTTCGCATCTTTTGCTTTGATATCACGAAGTCCCACAACAAGCTCTTTCTCGTCATCGGCGTTCTGGCCTTTCAGCCTCAAGGTCAGCCGATGAAGTGCCGGATTAAACTCATCCCAAATTTCAGCATCTTTGCCGAGATTCACCTCCAGCTCAGTCTCGAGACCTTCAGTTGTCCATTTAACAGGTACCTGTATTGGGCCAACAGAGAGTGTACCCTCTCCCGACTGTCCCGATATATTTCCGAGCTTTACTTTCAGCTTTACGGACTTTCGCTCAATATCTGTAAAAACACGAACATCGTCTATCCAAACCGGCGTCGTTGCCGTTAGCTTAAGAGCGCCAACAAGACCGTTCCAGTTGGTTTGTGTCGAATCGGTAATACTGTGAGCGTCTTCACGGATATTCTGGAGCATCGTGTTCTCGACGCGAACTGTAACCGTATATTTTCCAGGCTCCAGAATTCCAAGTTCATAGATATGAGGTGCCGAAAGGCTGTCATTAAATCCGATTTTTTTATCATTTAACCACACTGTGGTTGACCAGTGCGGCCGCTCGAGGTGCAAAACAACACGGCGCCCCTGCCATTGGTGCGGAATTGTCACCTGCCTCTGATACCAGGCGGTTCCAACATAATGACGCTCAGGCTGCAGCCAGAAAGGAATTCTGATATTTGGCGGCTGAGCACACTTTTTATACTCTGCTCGCAGGTACCAAAACCTGTCATGCAGCCGGCTCATCCAACGTGTTTTAGCCGAAATCTCGTCGCCAAAGCCCTGCTCCTGAAGTGTACCGGGCAGCTGAATCTTTTCCGGCAAGGTACGTTTATACCACTGCTCTTTTATACCGGTATCATCCCGGTCGATAGCAAATCGCCACGTTCCTTTAATATCCATTAAACAGGACTGCTGCGAGCAGAGTGCTAAAGGAACACATACGTTTAATAACAGAAAAAAACATAAAGATGTCTTTTTCTCATTTTGCAAAATCATCTATTACCTTAGCATGTAAAACTCAGGAAAAACCTCTTTTTTAATCTTCGATTTCAATAACGTTCACACTTTTAGCTGGCAGAGTAATTGATACCTTTTGACCTTTGATTTCCAGACCTGACAGGTTCTCCGGTTCAACTGCATGCGTGTCATCAAACGTGTTATGAGCATTTATTTTTTCAGCAGTTAAAGTACGTCCTGTCACACTCTTGGGAGTATAATCCTTTAGCTCGCAGACAATTTCTGCTGGCTTTTCGTGATCGAGATTGCAGATGGTAATATTAATTTTACCTGATTGTGTTTTCGAAGCTGAGACATCAAGGCTCGGCAGCTTTTGACCGTTGTTTTCGTATGCTTCGCACGTTAAATCTACCGGTATCATTCTTGCGCCCTGATGAACCTTATACATCTCAAAGACATGATATGTGGGTGTCAGGACCATCTGTTCACCTTTGGTTAAAATCATTGCCTGCAAAACATTAATCGTCTGTGCGATGTTTGCCATCTTTACCCTGCTGCAATAATTATTAAATGCGTTAAGATATATTCCTGCGGTAACAGCGTCGCGAAGTGTATTCTGCTGATAAAGCACACCTCCCTCTTTTTCAAGCTCCGGATTCCACCAGGTTCCCCACTCATCAACATAAAGACCAATCCTTCTCCTTTCATCAAACCTGTCCATTATTTTTATGTGCGTATCGAGCAGCCTGTTGACATCAAGCGCCCTTCTCATCAATTCAAACCAATCATCTTCATCAAAATTAACAGCAGAGCCCTTATTGCGCCAATCACCGGTAAATGTATAGTAGTGCAGGCTGATAGCGTTCATCCTTCTTCCTACCCTTTGCAGCATAACCTCCATCCATTGTGTATTCCAGTCTCCCGGCCCGCAGGCGACTTTGATAATCCGACTGCCGGGGTAATTTTTAACGTAGGTACTGAACCTTTTGTAAAGGTCGGCATAATACTCGGGCGTCATATTTCCGCCGCAACCCCAGTTTTCATTACCAACGCCGAAATATTTAACCTTCCAGGGTTTGTCTCTTCCGTTCTGCTTGCGAAGTTCAGCCATTTCGCTATCCCCGTCAAAAGTCATATACTCCACCCAATCCATCATCTCTTCCGGCGTGCCGCTGCCGACATTACCTGCAATATATGCCTCGCAGCCCAGCAATTCACATAAATCGAGAAATTCATGGGTACCGAAGGAATTATCCTCGACTACCATACCCCAATGAGTATTGACAATTTTTGGCCTTTTCTCTCTTGGGCCGATGCCGTCTTTCCAGTGATATTCATCGGCGAAACAGCCGCCAGGCCAGCGAAGCACAGGTATATCAATCTGCTTTAAGGCTTCCAGCACGTCTTTACGCATTCCTCGAATATTGGGTATGTTTGAATCCTCTCCTACCCAAATGCCGTCATAGATACATCTTCCAAGATGCTCTGAAAAGTGACCGTAGATTTCAGGATTTATTGTATTCCTGGCCTTGTCAGCGTTTAGCGTGATTTGCTGAACATCAAGCGGTGTCTGGGAAATAGTAGTTTCAGCAACGCTTATGGACAGCAGAACAGCACAGATTAAGACAAAAACCAGAAGAATAACATTTGACCTTTTCATTTTTTACCCTTTCGAATAGAAGTGAGTTTTTTAATTTTCTGATTTAATTACCCTGTTCTCTTTCTATTTCTGAATTTCCAATCAGATTATCAACAATCTTTTTATCAACTTCGAAAACAGTTCCATGCCTAGTTCCCTCAGGAAACTGAATTCTGTCCGATACATCTTGCCAATCCTTTAAGTTCTGTGACGTGACTGCTCCGTATCTGTGTTGAGTATATTTATCAAAGTAGACAATCCAGCGGTCTCTGATTCTTATGGCAGCTGGTCCTTCCGCCCAGTAATTACCTGTAATCGGCTTCGAGGCCGGTCCATAAGGTCCTTGGGCCCTGTCACTGAAAGCCACGCGTATATTTTTTTGGGCAACAGGCAGTTTCGTTTCATCCTTACAGAACATCACAAAACGCTCGCCATCTTTAGCGATAAAAGAATCAATGACATTAAAACCAGGGTCATAAAAAAGTCGCGTTTCGCTATATTGCTTAAAATCACTGGTAGTCACAACAAATATGCGATGATTATTATCCCCTGATGCTTGGGTTCGGGGAAATCGGCCTGGTACTGTTGTCGCCCAGAAGATAAGATATTTTTTCGACTGCTCATCATAAAAGATTTCCGGAGCCCAGCAATTTTTTGCCGCAGGCTCATTACCCATCACGGGGAGGAATGCTTGTTCAGAGAAGTTGATTAAATCTTTTGAATGAGCAATTCCAATGCCCTTATCCCACCAGCCTGTCGTCCAAACCATATGAAACATACCGTCCGGCCCCCGACAGATACTGGGGTCACGCATCAGTTTGCTGCCGACGAGTGGTCTTAAAAAGGATGTATCTTTTTTCAGGGCTGTCCACTTCAAGCCGTCCTGACTATAGGCCAGATGCAAACCATCCTCGCCATTTGCCTTGAAATAGCTGAACAAGTAAGCTGCTTCTTGATTTTGTTCTTTTTGAGCAAAAACACACGACAGGAACAAAAGCAATACAAAGATAAATTGGATACAAACAAAACACCATATAATCCTATTCTGTACAACCGTTTTGTATTTGGGAACACTCATACTGGTATTCGTAATTTTAGTTTTGTAAGCCCTAAACAGGTAACAAAAAACAATTTTAAGAAAATTTCGTTACCTGTCAAGAAAAATGCCGCGGATTTGGGGCAATATAGAACCTCAAGTGTCGTATACACACCTTTAAAAAATAATTATCACCACGAAAAAACACTAACTGCGAAGTGTTATTCAATGTATAATATTGCTTCGTTTTTCGGTCATTAATAAAAGGAGAAGCCGTTATGGAAAAGAACAGATGTTTCATCTGGATTTTGTCCGGCATAATCTTGACCTTAACAATTCAGGCTTGCGCAGAGCCCCGTATCATTGTAGATGCTTCCAAACCCAAGGCACTTATAAGTCCCACTATGTGGGGAATATTTTTAGAAGATATTAACTTCGGCGGAGACGGAGGCCTGTATGCTGAACTGGTGAAAAACCGCTCATTCGAATTTACCGACGGTATGATGGGCTGGAGTAAAATCGCGAAAAGAGGTGCCAGAGGTGTTATATCAATTCGAGATGCAAATCCCTTTGAAGAAGTCAATCCACACTATCTTCGCATCGAGGTAGGAAATGCGGGCCAGGGATTCGGAGTAACCAATGAAGGCTTTCGTGGGATGGGCATACGCAAAGGAGAAAAGTATTGGTTTTCAGTTTACGCACGCAGCCCGATAAGACCAATGTCATTCAAGGTGGAGGTAATCGCTTCAGACGGTCGCAAGATAGCCGAAGGTCGCTTTGACGACGTGACTAGTGATTGGACGAAGTACACCTGCAGTATGGTGGCGATGGACACGGACGCAAAGGCGAAATTGAACCTGCTAGTGACACGCAAAGGTCTTTTAGATGTGGATATGGTATCGCTGTTTCCAGCAGATTCTGCACTGTCGTTCGAAGGCAATCCTGTACCTGGACTGCGCAAGAATTTGGTTCAGATGTTGGCAGATTTAAAACCGGGATTTTTCCGTTTCCCCGGAGGATGTATCGTCGAGGGTCGTGACCTGGACAACCGCTATCAATGGAAAAATACTATAGGCGATATCAACCAGCGCAAAACGATTATATGCCGCTGGAACAATGAATTCGACCATCGTTATACGCCGGATTATTTCCAGTCTTTCGGATTGGGCTTCTATGAGTATTTTTTGCTTGCCGAGCAAATCGGGGCTGAGCCGATGCCGATTATCAACTGCGGAATGGCCTGTCAGTTCAATACCGCCCAATTGGTGCCGATGGATGAACTTGGGCCTTACGTGCAGGATGCGCTGGACCTGATTGAATTCGCCAATGGGCCGGCTACTTCCGAATGGGGCAGGAAGCGCGCTGAGATGGGCCATCCGGAGCCGTTTAATATGAAAATGCTTGGTATCGGCAATGAGCAATGGGGGCCGCAATATATTGAACGGTATAAAGTGTTTGTCAAGGCCATCAAGGAAAAATATCCCGATATTACTTTGATTGCCGCTGTCGGTTCCGACCCGGAGATTTTCCCCAACGGCCCGGCTGAGGTCGAGTACCTGCAGTCTGAATTGCGCAAGCTCAATGCTGAAATTATTGATGAACATTTTTATCGCGGCCCGGACTGGTTTCTGGAAAGCGCAGACCACTACGACAATTATGAACGCAATGGGCCGAAGGTGTTCGTCGGAGAATATGCAGCACAGAGCGTAGGTGTGGCAAGTCCTGATAATCGCAACAACCTGCATTGCGCCCTAGCAGAAGCGGCGTTTATGACGGGTCTGGAACGCAATGCTGATTTGGTCACGATGAGCTGCTATGCACCGCTATTCGGTCACGTGGACGGCTGGCAATGGACGCCGGATTTAATCTGGTTTGACAACCTGCGTGTGTATGGGACGCCGAATTACTATGTACAACAAATGTTCAGCCTGAATCGTGGAGATAAGCTGCTACCAGTAGCGCTAAGGGATTTGCCTGCAATGAAGGGTCAAAAAAAGTCCCTGTATGCCAGCTCCGTTCTGGACGAGAAAGAAGGTTATGTAATTGTTAAGGCGGTCAATATCACTGCTGAAACAATTAAGGCAACGGTCGAGCTGCAGGGCATTGGCCAGCTCGGCCCCAAAGCTAAAGCAATAGTGTTAGGTTCGGACAAGCTAACGGATGAGAATTCACTGGAGAATCCCAAAAAGGTGTATCCTGTTGAATCGAGTCTCTCACTGTCCGGTTCGACCTTTAGCTATGGATTTAAGCCATATTCTTTAACGGTTCTTCGTGTACCGTTGAAATAATAACTTAAAAAGCTGGTGGTATTTTTAGCAATCAGGATTTAGGGATGGTATTATGAAAAGTAATAAGCAAAAATGTCTTGCAGGTATATTCATTATAGTTTGCAGTTTATTGATGGCTGGGTGCTCTTCGCCAACTCAACAAATCCCCAGGATGCTTGAACTGCAGGGAGATTTACGAGTCCACGACCCCGTTATGATACGAGAAGGGGACACCTTTTATGCCTTTTGCACGGGCGGCGGGCGGCGAAGCGGGATTATACCGATACGCTGTTCGAAGGATTTGCATAACTGGCAACGCTGTGGAAGTGTGTTTGACAGGCTGCCGGAATGGGCCACAGAGGAAATACAAAGAGCTCGAGGTGCCTGGGCACCTGATGTCTCATTCTTTAACGGCAGATATCACATATACTACTCGGTCTCGACCTTCGGCAGAAATAACTCTGCCATCGGCCTGGTCACAAATAAAACATTAGACTCCAACAGCCCGGATTACAAGTGGGAAGACCAGGGTATGGTTGTGCGTTCGAGAGAGGGTGAAACCGACTGGAATGCCATTGACGGCAACTTGGTACTGGAAGGCAAAGACAAGGCATGGCTTAGCTGGGGCAGTTTCTGGAGCGGGATTATGATGCATCGTATCGACCCAAAGACAGGAAAGTTCTCCGATAAAGATACGACTACCTACAATCTTGCAGCCCGTCCGCGGGAAAGCTCTCATCAAACCCCGCCGGTCGAGGGGGCGATTGAGGCACCGTTCATTGTTAAGCATAAAGATTATTGGTATCTGTTTGTCTCCTTCGATTTCTGCTGCCGCGGTGCGAGGAGCACGTATAAGATTATGGTGGGGCGAGCTAAGAGTGTCACCGGCCCATATGTGGACAGAGA
>CAYLMG010000001.1:40610-46647 GCA_964384565.1 uncultured Pirellulales bacterium
GGACCGTCGGTGATTAAGGTTGCTTTGGTTTCAGCCGGCAGAAAAGATAAATCCAGCGAAAGCTTTTTTTTCTCTTCAGTCCCATTAATGCCGGCGATGTACCACTTATCGTGCGATTTACGCGCGATGACAACGAAGGTGCCGGGGTAGCCGTCAATCAATCGCGTCTCATCCCATGCGGTCGGAACATTTTGCAGGTAGTTGACGACAAAGTCGGGCATCAGCCCGTATTCATCTGGTACAAGACCAAAGTGCTGCACGCCGGATTCAAAGATGACGGATAGCGCCAATTCGAAGGCCGGAGTTGTGCGCAAGGTTACACCACGAATGCGCGGATTGAATACCATAGGTGTAAAATCCATTGAACCGATGACATTACGGGTGAACGGCAGGATGCAGCAGTGCTGCGGCTGCCGGTCAGCGTTGCGCTGTTCGAAGGTGCAGTATTCCATGCCCTTGACGGATTCCATTGTGACCAGGTTGGGGTAGGTTCGCTGCCAGCCTCGTGGGATGGTTGCGCCATGACAGTTGACGAGTATGCCGTAATCGGCGGCATCTTTGAAGATTTCCAGATACAGTTTCATCGTGGCCTGTTTGTCACCGCCAAAGAAGTCGACCTTAACACCCTTGACGCCCATTTCCTGAAGTTTGGCGAATTCCTGTCTGCGAATGATTCTTTCATGCATTTTGTTTTTGGGACTCATTGGAGCGTCGTTCCATGGGCCGTTTGAATTATACCACAGGATGACGCCGACATTTTTGGATTTGGCTTTTTTGACAAACTCGGCCATTTTTTCACAGCCGATGAATTTGTCCCAGCCGGCGTCTATGAGGATGTATTCCCATTTCATTTTTGCGGCAAAATCGAGAAATGATTCGGCGACCGGCAAAGTGGCACTATTGTCACCGTAGCGCAGCCAGTGCCATGCTACCCGGCCCGGCTGAATGAAGTCGGTGTTTTGAAACTTACAGGGAGCGGCCACTTCGGTCATGAGAGTGGACTCGACCAGCGTGTTGAGATTTTGGCCGATAATCAGGACACGCCAAGGAGATTTAAATGGTGTCGTGATGATTGGCTGCACGGGGTCGATTTTTCCACGATGTTCTTCCGAATGCGGGAAAGCAATTTTATAAACGCCGCCGGTAGAATCTTGGCCCAGACGAACAGCACAATAGGATTCATTGACATCTGAATCGCAGATAAGCACCCAGATATTGTCGATTGTTTTGAAAAGGGCTGGAAAACACCAGCCTTCACCTGTAGGTGACCGGGCACCGACGGGCTGTTCGATTGTATAATGTTCTTCATAGGAAGGTTGAGTTCTGGACCAGCCGGTTTTTCCCGGCTGCATGGGATGAAGCCAGGAGACGGTGGTTGGTGCAAAGGCAAAGGCGGTTTTTTCCTGTGTGATTGAGACTGTTTTGTCCGAGGCATCCGGAAAGGCATAACGAAAAGCGACGCCGTCGTGGGAAACCTGAAAAATAACCTCTATGGTCTGTCCGGAGCTGTTTTTCAATGTAAAAGTGCGACGGTTAGCCTGATAGGAACAATTTTTCTGCTTGCCGAGCAGCATCGTATAAGTATCTTCGACTTTTTCGATGCTTGAAGTTTTTTCCAGTGTGAGAGCGTTAGCGAAGGACTGGTCGTCTCGAAACAAGCCTAAGGACGAGGGTTTCAAAACATCTTTGCCGTTCAATCGAATGGAATAGACAGGTTCACCTTCAGCGTTCAGTTGAAATGCAACTTCCAGGTTGCCGTTGGGACTGGTGATTGTGTTTGACATTGCCAAAACATCTTTTCCGGTGATAAGAAACATAAAAAACAGTCCGCCTAAAGCAATATTTTTCCAATTTTTCCGCACGACACAGACCTTTCAAAAATGTTTTGTTTCATTTTAACCCATCTTATGCATTCGGCGATGAGGTGTCAACGGCACGTGGTACAATTTTATTAGAACAAAGATTTGAAAACTACTGGAATTGCATCGTAGAATAATAGAAACGTACAAATCAAACACGCCCGGCAGGATTCGAACCTGCGACCTACGGATTATAAATCCTCGATACTGCTTCTAAGCATAGTATAGACAATCACTTAAGCCATGTCCTTGTGTCAGAATGAGGATTACAAGTAGTTAACAAGTGAATCCAAGAGAGACTTACAAGTGTTTTACTTCTGGTGACTGACGCAAAATTGACGCAAATTACCTTCGGATTAGTGACTCTAATTATGGTTGGCTTCACGTCGTTTTCTGCGTAAAGCATGATTAAACATAAATCGCCTCCTTCACAAGCAGCTTATTTAAGAAGGGAAAGCTAAGCCGCGGTTATCTCGGTGCATACATCCAGGAACTTAGTCCTAAAAAATCAGGAAAATTCTCAACAACTTACCGGAAAAGTATAAGCATTATTTAAGGGAGCTATGCTATATATATTTGTACAGCAAAGGCTTATGTAATTCAGATAATAATATTTGTATAGTTAGCTAAGCCTCGTAAAGGAAAAAACATGATTTTTAAATAATGTGCTACTTTGTACTTGCAATTTAACTTAACTTCAGGTACAATATATACTTAAGCGAAAGATTAGGAGGACATTGAACCATGAAGAGAGTTTGGACTTTATTGTGTTTTCTTGCTATCAGTCTTTTTATATCGGCGGCTGCCGTACAAGCAAACTCAAATGAAGGGATCACGGCAATTACGATTCCAAGTGCAGACGTCACTTTATCCTTTATTCAGCCTGGCAACATTGCAAAAGTTCTCATTAAAGATGGGGAAGCGGTAAAAGCTGGACAGCTACTTATCCAGCTGGACGATGCGGCTGAGCAGGCCCAGCTATTGCGAGTAAAAGCCGAAAGCGAAGACAGGACACAAATAGAGGCGGCCGAAGCAAGTCTTGCTCAAAAAAAAGTTGATCTTGAAAGGCTGGAATGGGCGGGCGAGCGAGGCTCTGCAACAGCTCTGGAAGTTGAACACGCCAAATTAGATGTAAAGATAGCTGAGCTGTCACTGAAAGTAGCCCAGTTCGAACACAAACAAAATGAATTAAAATATAAAGAGGCACAAATACGTGTTGATAATATGAGTCTGAAAAGCCCAATAACAGGGACAATCGACAAAATTGATGTTGAGGTGGGTGAAGCCGTCAGGGGTCTTGACGGTGTAGTTAGAGTAGTAAAGACCGATCCACTTTGGGTTGACGTTCATGTGCCATTAGCCGAGGGCAGAACACTTAAGCTCGAACAAATTGCAAAAGTTAAGTTTCCCGGTTCCGAGGAGAAAGTTTCAGAAGGGAGAGTTATTTATATTTCGACCGTTGCTGATGCGGCCAGCTCCACTTTGAGGGTTCGTATCGAAGTTCCCAACGAATCGAATCGGCCGGCCGGCGAACATGCCCGCATTACATTTCCAATTCCAGAAAAGCAACCTGACAGTAATGATGTAAATTAAAAAAGAAAAAGAATGAATATCAAGACTGATTTAAAGGAGAAAACCATTGAGTACGAAAAACCATATAGAAAAAAGTTTAATTGCTAATTCAAAATTGACACACCTCAAAACACTATTGCTTTTTGTTCTGCTGCTGCAGATAACCGGCTGTGTTTCTGAAAAAGTCGAAGGAGACGGAATTATCACTTCCTACCAGAAAGTAATTGTTGATAAAAGTCCTCAACCTCGCGATGGTAAGGAGGGTTTAGAATCTCTTCGTCCGAGTCCTGAGCCAGGCCTGCCTAAACTGGAAATTACCAAGGACAAAACAACAGGCAAAAATATTGTCAATCTTACAATCGATGAAGCTGTAAAAAGAGCACTTGTCAGCAGCCCGGAGATAAGCATAGTAAGTTACGATCCGTCAATTGCCAAAGAAGATATAGTCAAAGAGGTTTCTAAATTTGACCCTGCCCTTTTCGGACGATTAAATTATGAGAAACAAGACGACCCCACAGACAGTATTTTTCTTGGAGGTCAGGCAACTTCACGCGTATGGGAAACAGGCCTTAAGCAAAAAGGTATTACGGGAGCAGAATGGTCTCTTGCTTACGCCCTGACACGTAACTGGGACGATATAAATACCAGGACTCTTTCTACAAGATATGAACCGATGGTGTCTTTCCAAATTAAACAACCGTTATTACAAAATGCGTGGGAGGAAGTTAACCTTGCAGGTGTAAATATCTCAAAGTTAAACTACAGAGTTGCTCTCGCTGCCTTTCGCCAAAGAACCGAAGAGGTTTCCGCTGAAGTCATCTCGTTATATTGGACTTTATTACGGGTACGGCGTGAACTTGAAGTCCAACAATGGTTACTGGGAAGAACCGGCGAAACATTGAAAAAAGTTGTAGATCGAAAAGGTATCGATGCCACTGATATGCATATCAAACAAGCCGAAGCCGCCCTAAAATCACGTGAGGCAGTATTATTTCAGACTGAAAAACAAGTCTTCGATGTACAGGATGCTCTGGTCAGGTTATTGTCCGATAGTCAGATTAATCTGCTCAGTGATTTCATAATCGTTCCCACATCTGCTCCTGACACAATTGAAACAAGATTTGAGCAATCAGAAGCATTGAGACTGGCTCTATCGAACAACTCAGAAATTCAACAGGCAGGTCTTGCTGTTGAAGTAGCTCAAATTAATGTCGATGTCGCAGAAAGACAGAGAATGCCAAAGCTGGATCTTGTTGCATCCGCAAGAATGCAAGGATTAGACCGCTATCGAGGAAGTTCACACGACGAAATTGGCGACGCCGACTATGTCAGCTACGCGGTTGGCATCACTTACGAAATCCCTCTTGGTAACCGCCAACGTGAGGCAGAATTCAGTAAAAGAAAACTAGAACGCAGCAAGGCTACATCAATTTTATATAATATATCAGATCAAGTAGCTGCACAAATCAAAGAAAGTATCAGGACAGCTAAGACATCTTATAACGAAATACAGGTTCAAAAAGACGCTGTTAACGCGGCAAAGATACATTTGCAGGCGGTAGAGGATACAGAACAAGTAATAGATAAATTGACCCCTGAGTTTCTTTTAGTCAAATTAGAAGCCCAGGAGACCTTATCGAATGCACAGCGGGCAGAAATAAAGGCTATAACTGATTACAACATTTCACTGGTTAGATTGGCTCAGGCTACCGGCACTGTATTAGATATGCGATATATACGTAATGCACTGCCGCAAGATAACGAATAAAACAATAAACTTGGCAATGCAGAATCATTGAGAATCGGTGCTCAGCTCGATTTTATTCACTGCCAGTAAAACCAAGCTGCTCATCAAGCCAGTGATCTGCTCTTAAAACCGACTTTCGCCGGCGCAAAGCCAACCTCTCAGCCTTTATCTGCGCCAAACGAAAAACGCCACGAACCACCGGTGAAGATATGTCACCTTCTTTATTAGCATGTTTTTTTCTAAAGTAAGCTGCAGAGTTCTTTGTATATCGCGTTACAATTTCATCTTCGAGACTAAATATACCCTGAGCGCTACCAGGATCACCCTGACGGGCGCATCGTCCATATAACTGTCTGTCTATCCTTGCTGATTCATTAGGTTCAGCGGCAATGACATGCAATCCTCCCATCTGGGCTACTCCCCGGCCAAGTTTAATATCAGTGCCACGTCCAGCCATATTAGTTGCTACAGTGATTTTACCCCTTTGACCGGCTTCTGCAACAATCTGTGCTTCCTGTTTATGGTATACAGCGTTTAGCACTTGATGGTCCAGTCTTTTAGCTTTAAGCAGTTCACTAAGCTGTTCACTAGCCCGAACACTACGGGTTCCTACAAGAATCGGCCTGCCAGAATTATAAATGCGATGAATCTCTTCAACTATTCTTGCCCATTTGGCTGATTCTGTTGGCAACACTATATTCGGCAAATTCTTCCTTATGCACGGCCGGTTTGTTGGAACTGATACCACAGGCAGATGATAGATTTGCCAAAACTCGCTGCTTGCCTCAGATGCAGTTCCTGTCATCCCAGACAGTTTTCGATACATTCGGAAAAAACGCTGGAAACTTATACGGGCATA
>CAYLMG010000002.1:0-2856 GCA_964384565.1 uncultured Pirellulales bacterium
AACTGGATACCGCACTGCATAGATAAGATTAACGACCCGAACCTGCGAGAAGGCGGAATGAATAATATTATCGATGCAGCCAATAAATTGGCCGGCAAGCCTCATGGAAGGCATCGGGGCTATGTGTTCTCGAATGCCTGGGTACTCAACACGATTGAATCGATTTGTGTTGCACTAATGGTTGACCCGAAGGGTGATGAGCAGATAATAAAAGCCCAGGAGAAAATGAAGGCGACGCTGGAAGACTGGATTCCCAGGATACTGGCTGCACAGGAACCCGACGGCTATTTTCAGACGGCTTTTACGCTGCCGCGGCAACGTGCTCGTAGTGATGAGCCTCTTGAACACTGGACAAGGAGGGGAGACCATGAGGGCTATGTGGCCGGCTATTTCCTCGAGGCGGGCATCGCGCATTATTTATTGACAAATGGCAAGGACCTTCGATTGTACAATGCAGCCAAGAAACTTGCAGACTGCTGGGATAATAACATCGGTCCTGCTCCTAAGAAGCAATGGTACGATGGTCATCAGGCGATGGAGATTGCGCTGGTTCGATTCGGCCGGTTTGTCAATAAGGTGGAAGGTAAGGGCAAAGGCGACAAGTACATCAAGTTGGCTAAGTTCCTGCTGGATTGCCGCAAAGACGGCAGCGAATATGACCAGAGTCATCTGCCGGTCATTCAGCAGTATGAGGCGGTCGGGCACGCCGTGCGTGCTTCGTATTCCTATGCGGGTATGGCCGACGTGGCGATGGAAACCGGTGATATCGACTATACGAGCGCAACTATGTCACTTTGGGATAACATCGTTAACAAGAAGTACTACGTCACCGGCGGAATCGGCAGCGGCGAGAGCTCTGAAGGGTTCGGCCCGAACTACTCGCTGCGGAACAATGCGTACTGTGAATCCTGCTCGAGCTGCGGTGAAATCTTTTTCCAGCACAAGCTGAATATGATTTATCACGATGCAAAGTACGCAGACCTTTATGAAGAGACACTCTACAACGCTCTGCTCGGCTCAATTGATATGGAGGGTAAGAATTTCTATTACACGAATCCGCTGGATTCACGCCGCCCGCGCTCTAGCTGGCACGGCTGTCCATGCTGTGTGGGTAATATTCCGAGAGTGCTGCTGGCGCTGCCGACCTGGATGTATGTCAAAGGTGATGACAGTATTTATGTAAACCTGTTTATCGGCAGCACTGTGACAGTAGAAGATGTGGCCGGTACTGATGTCGAGATGGTTCAGGTTACCGATTATCCCTGGAGCGGCAAAGTTGCTATTACCGTCAATCCGAGGGCCGAGAAGAAATTCAGCGTTAATATTCGTGTGCCGAACCGGGATGTCAGCGAGCTTTATACTGCTAAGCCGGAAGCCGACGGGATTACTTCGATTTCTGTTAACGGCTCCGCAATGAAACCAAAAATTGAAAAAGGCTATGCTGTGATTGAGCGAACCTGGAAAGCCGGCGATAAGATAGAACTTATTCTTCCGATGAAGGTACAGAGAGTTAAAGCCGACGAAAAAATCGAAGCCGACCGCGGCAGGGTGGCCCTTCGGTATGGTCCGCTTGTTTACAATGTAGAGCGAGTTGACAATAATGATGTAAGTAATAAAGTCCTCAAACCGGATTCCGCCTTAACGACCGAATGGAAAAGCGACCTTTTGCAGGGTGTTATGGTGATTAAGGGCAGCTGGGCCGATGGAACGCCGATGACAGCGATACCAAATTACGCCCGTAACAATCGTGATGACGCGGCTTCCCGCGGTTCCGGCCAGTTTGGCGGCCCGGGTGCAACGGGAAGCGGCGATGAGGGCGGTTCCAGCAGACGCCGTTCTCGTTCAGCAGGCTCCATTGTGTGGATAAAAGACCAATAGCAGCAGTGACATTGAGCCTTTGTATTTGAGGTATGTATTAAATGCGATTTGAGCTGGCCGTTTAATCAGGTTAGCTCGAATCGTTTTTTTTGAAGTTTAGAAAAATAAAAAAGAAAAAGGAGACTGATATGTTTGACAGGGCCCAACTCGCGATTGAAAAATTTTCAAATGGTTTTCAACTGCAGCCAGGCAGTGCTGAGTGTGTTTGCTGAAGATTTGGCCTTGAGTAAAGAAACCGCATTGAAGGTCGCAAGCGGATTCGGCGGTGGAGCAAGAAACGCCCAGCTTTGCGGTGCGGTTACAGGAGCGATTATGGCTCTGGGATTGAAATATTACGATATTAAACAGGAACCTGCAAAGGCCAAGCAGGCGGTTTATAAGAAAGTTGTTCAATTTACAGACAAATTCAAAGCTAAAAACGGTTCGATTGTCTGCAGAGAACTTTTAGGCTGTGATATAAGTACAGAAGAGAGCATGATAAGATTTGAAGAAGAGGATTTACATAATAAGGTTTGCAGCGGACTGGTAGAGAAAGCGGTAGAGATACTTGAAGGGATGATGGATTAAAAAGGTGGATGGGTAAATGCGGAGACGAGTTAAAGGTCAAAAGTAAAAAGAGCGTAAGTGTACAGGAGCAGAAGAGAAAAAGTGTGCAGTAGCGGCGACTGAACAAAAACAGATATGATTTTTTACTTTTCTTTGGTGACGTTTTCTATTATCCTGTTACGGCTAAAATTTGATCATCGTAAGTTCAATAGAGCAGGATAATGGCTGAAACTCGTGAACAGTGGCACAGCAGAGCAGCTTTTATAATGGCGGCTATCGGCTCGGCTGTGGGGCTGGGTAATGTCTGGCGGTTTCCATATGTGGCATACTCGAGCGGAGGCGGTGCGTTTTTGATTCCTTATTTCACGGCGCTTTTCACAGCTGGTATCCCTATGCTGATTCTTGAAATGGGACTGGGACAGCGGATGCAAA
>CAYLMG010000002.1:2956-7751 GCA_964384565.1 uncultured Pirellulales bacterium
AACAGTGCCCTGATTACCGGCCTGGCAAATTGCGGCACGAGTTTTTTCGCAGGATTTGTGGTTTTTTCGATACTGGGTTATCTTGCCAGAGTGCAGGGATTGCCGGTCCCGGATGTGACAGCCAGCGGAACGGGATTAGCATTTGTAGCATTTCCGACGGCAATCAGTAAGCTTCCGGCGTTGAATGCGGCCTTCGGTGTGATATTTTTCGTGACACTGCTGACGCTGGGTATCGATTCTGCATTCGCCCTGCAGGAGGCATTTACAACGGGTTTTAATGATAAGTGGCGTATCGGAGCGGAGAGGCTTGCAAGAGTGTTTGTTCTCGCCGCCTTTCCGATTTCTCTAATGTTTGTCACCCGCGGCGGCTTTTACTGGTTCGATATTGTTGATAAATGGATATGCGATTTCGGGCTCGTTGTCTCGGGACTGATTCAATGCATAGTCATAGGCTATCTTTATCCGATTGGAGAATTTCGGGATTACCTGAACGCACAATCGGAAGTTCGGGTTGGAATGTGGTGGATATGGACATTGCGGTATGTCACACCGGCAGTTCTGTTATTGATACTTATAATGAATCTGATAGCGGAAGTTACCGAAGGCTATGAAGGATACCCCCGATGGGCGACCCTGGTTGGCGGCTGGGGGAGCGTATTGTTATGGCTTGTGCTTGGATATTTTTTATGGAAACGCCCGGCAAAATCTGAAAAGAGTCAGGGAGAATAAGAAAATGCCATTGTCTGCCTGGATAATGTTTATATTCGGCTGCCTCGTACTATATGGAGGCCTGGCGGTATGCATCGGAATCGCTATTCGCAAACGCAATAAATAGCCGGGCTGAAAATATGGGATTTTTAAAGGAATTTTAAGATTTTTTTGTTGACTCATCTTTAATTCTGTGATAAATTGAAGATGATAAAATAAGCGGTAAAAAATATGAACAGTTTAATGAAAGACAATATGTTTGGGGCATCAGGTCGAAATGCGGTGAATGTTAGATTTTACGCATTTTGGTTTAGCACTATAAAGGAGGTGCACAGGTTGCTCTGAGCATAGAGAAAATAGAAATTATAAAGGCCTTTCAGAGCACTGTGCTCTGAAAGGCCTTTTTTATTGGCTGGCAAAAAAAAGAAAGGAGAAAAAATGGGAACAGGACAGGCTAAAAGAAAAGTATATATTAACGTTCCGGGAATTAATCCTTTTTCGAAGGTTTGTGATAGTTTGGTGTTTTTCTTTTTTTCCTTTATGTGGTTTGGCTTTTGGTGTTTTCAGACGGGGCAGAATGCAGAAAATCGTTAACAAAAACAAAAGCAAAATAAAGGAGAAAGAAAATGAAAACAGAAAAACAGTTAAAGATAAGAAGGCTGGCTGTTACCGATTTAAGAAGTATACAAAAACTTATATGTAGAACAATCGATAAGTGCTACAAGGGCCGGCTCTTCGATTATGTTGTCGTTTATCTGAAAAGATTCCACAGCCGGGAAAATATTTTGGCTGTAGCCGAAAAGGGGTATACGGTAGTGGTCGAGAGGGACGGTAAAATTGTCGCGACAGGCAGTCTGATTGAAGGAGTGATTCTGCGAGTTTATGTCGACCCGAACTGTCAGAAACAGGGAATAGGCAAGCTGATTATGAAGGTGCTGGAGAAAAGAGCACTGCAGGAAGGTTACGATGAGGTGATTCTTCGTGCAACGGAAATATCGTGGCAATACTACCAGTTAATGGGCTATACAATAGTGGAAAAAAATTATGTAGCGGTGGAAAAGGATGCGCGATTGGAGTATTATAAGATGGAAAAGAGACTCGGCGAGAGGGCAGTGCCGGCCTTGAACAAGGGCTATGAGCTGAAAGAGGATAGGTGGATAATAATATGATAACGTCAGCGAAGGATTTTCTTGCGGCGGGGGTGAGCTGCGGATTGAAAAAATCCGGTAGGCTGGACCTCGCCCTGTTAGTGTGCCCTTCAGGAGCAAATGCAGCGGCGATGTTTACGACAAATAAAATTGTATCAGCCGCTGTTCAGGTCAGTAAAAATCATGTTAAAAGCAGAAAGATCTTCGCTGTGGTCGTTAACAGCGGCAATGCAAATGCCTGTACCGGCGAGCGGGGATTGCAGAATGCGATAAAAATGTGCAGTCAAACGGCAGAGCTGGTAGGAACTGAGCCGAACGAAGTACTTGTCGCCTCGACGGGGATAATAGGCGAGCAGATGCCGATGAAAAAGATTACTGCTGGTATTTCGAAAGCAGCGGCAAAGCTTTCAGCTTCAGCATCGGCAGGCCTTGATTTTGCAAAGGCAATAATGACGACAGATAAAAAGGTTAAAAGAGCTGTTCACAAATTCCGGATTTCCGGTAAAAATGTTACCATAGCGGGCATTGCTAAAGGTGCAGGAATGATAGGTCCTGATATGGCGACCACTCTTTGCTTTATTACAACTGATGCAGCCATAAGCAAAGCTTTGCTTGCAAAGTCACTAAGAGAAGCAATCGAAAATTCTTTGAATAGGCTGACGGTTGACGGCTGGCAGAGCACAAACGATACTGCGATAATTCTTACAAGCGGCGCTGCAGGTAATCGGCCTATAATTAAACAGTGTCCCCGTTATAAGAAATTCAGCAAAGAGCTGAAGCTGCTGTGTCAGGACTTGGCCAGGCAGATGGTACTTGATGCAGAGGGAGCTACGAAGAGTTTTAAGGTGATTGTCAAATCTGCGGCGAGTAAGGCGGATGCTGCTAAGGCGGCGAAGGCTGTTGCTGATTATGATTTGGTTAAATGTGCAGTTCACGGCTCCGACGCGAACTGGGGCAGGATTATATGCGCGGTCGGCTCGTGCGGGGTGAAACTTAACGAGCGCAAACTCACCTGCAAAATCGGCGATGTCACAGTATTCAAAAATGGCAAGCCTGCTAAATTTGACTCTAAAAAGGTCAAAAAGATTATTTCGCAAAAAGAGCATACAATCACGATAGAGCTGGGTGCGGGCAAAGCGAGCGACTTTTATTATGGCTGTGACCTCAGTAAGGAATATGTGACAATAAACGCCAATTATCACACATAATACAAATCCCATAAATTAGTTTTATGGTATAGACCAGGAAGCAGTTATCTGATTAGTTTTTCTATTGCACAGGCAACTATGTAGTCCGGCAGCTTACCTAATGCCGGATTGGACTGGTATTCAGAGATAATGCTCTTGTCAGGGTAAGCCCCAAATTCCTTAATCAATTCTTCTGTTAGCTCCCGCATTCTTTCTTCGCTTAACTCACTTGCTGCTTTGTTGTAAATCGCTTCCATCAGTGACTCGAATTCTGCACGGCTGTCATAGAAGTCAAGCTGTAATTCAAGTTCGATTGCCTCCTTTGCCCTTATCCTGTCAAAGGTATATTGGATACCGATTGGATTATAGGTTTCAAGTCGCTCTTCAACAAAGGCAAGGCACGCATCAAGATATGCTGCAAACTTGTCATCGTTAAAGTTCTCAAAGCCTTGTTTTTTTATTTCATCTGTTAGTGATTGTCTTATTATTGTTTGCAGGCTTTTCTTGTCGGATACCAGCTTTTCATAAAGAGCTTCGTAATATGCATTAAGAAGTAGCTTTGCTTCGTCCATTTTTTAGCTGCGCCAAATAAAATATTGTCGTCTGACAAGACAATACAAACTAACTATTATGATAGCATTTTGTATCTCTTTCATCAGCCCATAAATTTTTTAGATTTATCTACCAAAGGTGTTGACAGGGCGTTACGGAATCAGCAAACTTATAATTGTTTTATTAAAAATTTTTGAGAGGGCAAATTATGAAAGCTGACATTAAACGTATTGATGTTTGGATTGCCGGTATCAAAGACAAACCTGGGGCATTGGCTAAAAAGCTTGAGGCCTTGGCCAAGGCAGGTGCTCGACTTGAATTTCTACTCGCACGCAGGCGCCCGGAAAAACCGGGACAGGGTGTGGTATTTGCCGCTCCTATCAAGACAGGCAAGCAAACAGCGGCAGCCAAAAAAGCCGGTTTCAAAAAGACCAAAGCTTTATTTGCCTTGCGTCTTGCCACTGCAGACAAAGCCGGCCTCGGAGCTGCAATTGCTAAAAAAATTGCAGAGGCCGGTATCAACATCCGCGGCTTATCTGCTGTGGCTGTTGGCAAACGTGCGGTATTTTACCTCGCTTTTGATAGTGCTGCGGATGTCAATAAAGCTGCGCGAAACCTGAAGCAAATTTGATAAAAGATTGAACCTTCTCGCAAGTTGATTGTTTATTGCGAAGGGGTAATCTCTGTCTTTGAGACAAATGCGTGGCCACAAAGAGTTACAGTCACTGAGAAGCTTTTTTTTACTTGAGTGCTTCTTTTGCCTTTTCAGTGTAAATAATGCCTATCTTATTCGTTATCTATTTCTATGGTAACATCTCCGATAACGAGACAGCGAATGAGGCGAGTATCGATACCAGTGGCTCTGACTACCAGATTGTCACTATCCTTTTGCCATTTCTTTATTAAACCAAGACTTATGTCAATGCCATTTTTATCTCGTAGTGATATTAAGCGATTGACAAGACTCTGGTAATCCACTCTTGGGCTGGTTTGGATTGAAACATCCTTCATGCCGATATTGTAAGGCTGTGAATTTTGAAAATATTTAATAAATTGCCTGTGCCTGTAGCGTTGTCTTTGTTGTGGTGATTTTGTCTTAATGTCTACCGGCGATTGAATTCTCTCAATCTTAGAGTTGATATGTTGCAGCCCATCGATAATATTTTTGAGCTCATCGTTACGTTCCACTGCTAAAATCAA
>CAYLMG010000002.1:7851-12680 GCA_964384565.1 uncultured Pirellulales bacterium
TTCTGTGCCGAATGGCCGGCTTCCATAAAAACATAGCGGATACCTCGCCGGCCGTAATGTCCGGTTGTCCTCTCGAAATGCGCAGTGAAAATAATTGTAACAGGTGCTTCTTCAATAAACTTCTGTCCCAATGCAGCCGATGCAAGCTCGCTTCGCAAATCTTTATCTATGATACTCTCAAGGCTGTGTTTTGCCGGTAAGTAGTGGAAGAGACCTTTTTCGGTAACGACAAAAACCTCAAGTGGATAAGTCGCACCGGCAGAAGGAGCTGTCCGAAAACCTTTTGACTTTTCTCCCTGAGCCGACCATAGCAGCTGGCTTATCTGTTCTAAGGTAAGTGGCTTTGATGAAAAGTCTCTTCTTGAACGCCGGCGGGCTATGGCCTGTTCCAGCGGTATCGACTCTTTCAAATCAGGCTTTGGAAGTTTTATATTTTCCATAGCTTTTTGCTTGCTGCTACACAGGCATAATAACTTTTACAATCTCGTTTACAACACTGTCTCGATTTTGACTTGTTAGATTGAACAATTTGGCTGCCGGATGTTTTTTTATCTCAGATATAAATCCGCTGCCTTTTTGTGCTATAGTTGCTATGATGGTTTTGTCAGAATCGAAGAGTCGGCGGACGGCGCTTACGAATTTGTCGGATATGCATTCCATCTTTCCAATTTCATCTATTATAAAAATCTCTGCATCAGTTTCTTCCACGTTCAGTATCGGCAGAATGGCTCTTTCAAACTCTTCAAGGTTCACTCTATATTTACCGACCCTGTAAGGGCTTTTAATATTGGTATGTGCTAATATCCCCGTATATCCATCAAGACGATTGAAGCAGAAACCTTTGCGAGTATTACCTTCGCGAATCTCCTGTGTATAAAAACCGGAAGCCTTTTTGTCTTTCAATTTTTCTAAGATTTGCATTATTGCTGTTGTCTTGCCGCAGCCGGGCAGACCTGTAAGTAATATTTTCACTGCTTTAGGTGACATAATTAACTTTGCCGGAAGAGTTAGAGTATTTTACTTCGGTCTTTTGTTTTTAACAAAGCTTTGGATTTTGGTCAAGGTTAAGGTGTTTAGTACATCAGCCCTTGTTGCCCATCCTCTTCCTGCTGTTGCAACACCGTATTCCATTAGCCAGAGACCTTCAACATTGTGAGCATCTGTTCCGATTATAAGTTTCACTCCGGCTTCAATGGCCATTTTGCAGTGGATGTCTTTTAAGTCCAGCCGCCAGGGATTTGCATTTACCTCAAGTGCTGTTCCCGTTTCAGCCGCATGTTTGATTACTGCGGCGATGTCGATGTCCATCGGTTCCCTTTGTCCTAACAGCCTGCCGGTCGGATGAGCAATGCAGTTTATATATGTATTGTCCATCGCTTTCAGTGTACGCGTTGTTACTTTTTCGCGAGAGCTGCCCATGCCGGAATGTATCGATGCCATTACAAAGTCTAAATCGGCTAACAATTTGTCGTCGAAATCAATTGAGCTGTCAGCGAGGATGTCAACTTCCGAGCCTGCCAGAATCCTGATACCTTTAATTTTCTCATTGAGCTTGCGTATCTGTTTGATTTGGTTAGCGAGTCTTTTCGCGGACAGGCCGTTTGCAATCGCTGATGATTTGGAATGGTCCGTTATGCAGATATATTTATATCCTAACTGCCTCGCGGCTTCTGCCATTTCCGATATGCTGCAGTCGCCGTCGGAAGCGTTTGTATGCACATGCAGGTCGCCTTTTATATCTCTAAGCTGCACCAATTTTGGCAGACAATGATTCTGTGCAGCCTCTATTTCACCTCTGTCTTCTCGCAGCAGCGGGTCAATATAATCAAGCCCAAGCCTTTCGTAGATTTCTTCCTCGCTGCTTCCTGCAATCATCTTATCTTTTTTGTCGAACAAACCGTATTCATTCAGTTTGAGTTTCGCCTTGACGGCAATCTCTCTCAATCGCACGTTGTGTTGTTTCGAGCCGGTAAAATATTGTGCTGCAGCGCCGAAGCTTTCTTTCGGTACTACCCGTACGTCAATATGTACCGGACAGGCTTCCGCCTGTACAATCGCAGAGCCTTTTGTTGGCCCAGCCGCAATTACCTCCCGTACAAACTCTGCACCTGTAAATGCCTGTATGATTCCTTTGCCGTTTTTGGCTGCAACGAGTATATCGACATCTCCGATTGTCTCAGCCATTCGTCTAACCGAGCCTGCGGGCTGTATCTTTTTAGTGCCGGAAAGCCTTTCGAGGAATTCGCCGACCAGCTCTGACGCTTCCAGCGCTTCATCAAGCAGAATCCGTCCCGTTGACTTTTCGAGAAATTTTATACCTTTTGCGATTGCAGCAGCTTTTTTCTCACCGAAGCCGGGCAATTCAGCCACTAAGTTCTTCGCAAGAACCCTTTTTAGGTCTTTCATTGATTTAACTTGTAAGTTTTCATATAAGGCTTTCACACCCTTAGGGCCCATACCGGGGATTTTTAAGAGTTCGAGCAGTCCGGATGGTATCTTTTTTAAAAGCTGCTGATGTGCTGCGATTATGCCTGTTTGTACAAATTCTTCGATTTTTGCAAGGCTTGATTTGCCGATACCCGGCGTTTTTGCAAGTTTGCCTGCCGAGAGCATCTCTTCTACGTCGGTCGGCATATCCCCTATAAGACGTGCAACTTTCCTGTAGCTGTTGATGCGAAAGCGGTCTTCGGCGAGGATTTCCATAATATCCGCCATCTGGTCAAAAAGCTCACTTAATGCTGCATTTTTCATACATGAGATTATATCTTAACAGTAGCTGTAATTACAATGGATTTCGTTTTTCGTTGCGGTGTGTATTAAAAAAGCAACGGCCTTGTTTATAAAAAGCAACGGTCTTTTAAGGGCTTTTTGTTTATATTGTTATATTCACACCTTGGTTTTTTAATAAGTGTTTGCGTTGTTTTTCGGCAACGTAAAGGTGTAACCAATAAAATCCCCTTATTTTGAAATGGTTCAAAGTCGTTACCGGACAGGTCTATAGATGGCTTGTAATAGCTTCTATGGTTGTGGCTAAAATAATTTTAACCACTCACTAATATTGTACTGAATGGGTATGGTTTTTGCATATTTTGAAATTTTGTCAACAGAAAGGGATTTGGAAGGATTTTTGAGTGAGCATAGACAGCACGAAGTAGATTATTGATATATAGTATGTTTAGTTGCGGGCAGGGAGATGAATAAGACGAAGCTGAATAATGAGTTGAAGGAATTGGCCAGGGAGTTTAGAGGACCGGCTGGCACCGAGCGTATTAGGCTCAAAAGCTTAGCCAAGGATGCACGTAACAGCCAAAAGAGGCTACGAGAAACAGTTGATGGCCTGCAGGAGTCATTGGACTATCTGCGCGTATGCATCAAGTACCAGGCCTTCGACCTTGAGGCGACCCGTAGAGAGAACGAGTATCTAAAAAGGCTGCTCGAAGAAAAAGACATCTGAGTTTGTAGTCGCTTTATTGGCTTATAGTTTTTGGTTGTCGGGTAGGTATTACTGGTAAAAACTGCGGTATAGCTGCATACAATAGGCCGGATACTTGGCTAAAAAGTATCCGGCCTTTTTTCAGCATATATTAATGAGCCTATAATTATTTCACCTTGGTGTTTAGCATCCGTTTTTGTCGGTGCTTAGTAGGTCGTCTTCAGTCTCTGGCTGGCCATCAGGACCGCAGCTCCTTATTACAAAGGGTTCCCCGCTTTCAGGATTCAGTTCGTAGATGAAATCATTTCCCCAGGCATCTTTTGGGAGTTGTTGTGTGTCGCCGATATAGCCGCCAGTTCGATAATTTTCGACATTAACAGGTTGTTCTATTAGCGCTATGAGACCTTCGGCCTCGGTTGGAAATCGTCCGGTATCCATTTTGAACTCGATGGTAGCATTATGCAGTATCTTGAGAGTTGCCTTTGTGGCGTTGCTGGTTGCCTGTATTTGCTGGCTATAAATCATAATCATCTGGACGGCCTGCATTATCTCCATTAAGTGCTGTTTCGGTATTGCAACATCGACGGTGAGTTTGCTTTCACCGGTATTGGCGGCTATGACAAAGTTGCTTGTGGTCTCAAAATCCATTGCTGGCATAGGTATTGGCATTTGCATTATACCCGTCATATCCGGTATCGCTTTGAAAACTCTCAGCAGGTTAAAAGTCATAAGCATATCTGCGTTTTCTGAACCGGCCAATAGTGCCGTGGCAGATTTTATTTCGGAGCAGATTTCCTTCGAGCCGGGAGTAGTTACCTCATCAATCAGCTTTTTTATTTTTGAATCGGCGTTGGCCCCCATAGTATATACGCATAGGTCATCGACAAGTGCCCATCTCGTCTCAAAGCCTTCGCCGTACATATTCTCAATCATCTTTGCTTCGGGCATATTCGGGTCGGTTGACTTTATTACAAATTTAGCGGAGTCTATTGAGAAACCTTTATAACTGTCTACATCCGGTGCGTAGACGCCTGACATATCGAGCCCCATATTTTTGTAGAACTCGGTCATTCCCGAGTATTCGAGAAACGTCGCACCCTCTTTCATAACCTCATCGAACTTGGTTTTATCTTTTACCTCATAGATCATTTCACCGGCGAATAGCGGCTGGTTCTTTGGAGTTATGGTAACAGAGCCTGCAAAGTGTCCGCTAAAAACATTTGCATAGTTGGTTAAGTAATTGTTAATCCTCTCTTTTTGCTCTTCTGTAATATCTTTTCCGAACATTTTCACGAGGAAGTCCATACCGAGCGTATTGTATTTGCTGCATATGTTGCCGGTCATGTTGAGCATCGAGCCGTCTTTGAGGTAACAGAGCAGCTTGTTATCCGTTTTT
>CAYLMG010000002.1:12780-33376 GCA_964384565.1 uncultured Pirellulales bacterium
CGGGTGGTTTTATCGCAGCAAAGCTGCCGACCTGTGTGATAAAACCGCCTATACCTGTAATTTCGGAAATACCGTTTGAGTCCGGCTCCGAGAGGTTGGTGTTTGAACGGATAAACTCAGGGTAGTTACTGACAGGTGCAAGTATTGTTATGGAGTTTTCGTTCAGTTCGTTGTCTTCGGCTGTGGCAAAGACAGCAAAGCTACCGGCTGTGTTTAGGCCGGTAAGCGCCGGATTTCCCAGCATCTGGGCAAGCTGCATGCGTACCATCATCTGCAGGCCGAGCGGTATGGGTGAGACGCCTGCGAGAAACTGGTCGGTTTGGCTGAGCGTGTAATCGAGATTGTTAATCTGGACGTAGAAAAGTGCATTAGCCGGTGCTGACTTTAGCGGCTCATCACCAGCCTGAATCAGCGGCGCAAAAACTGAGATAATCAGGGCTGCAACGCTGATAATGACGACATTCTTAAATTTTTTCGATACAGTCACTTTTAGTGCCTCCTTAAAATAAATGTTGAAAAGTTGCTTCTTATGGGTCTTAAATATTAGCTTTATACCACAAAAGACTGCTGTTATGTAAAAAAGTTACAAAAAATTTTTCTAATAAGCCTATTTTTGGAAGGTTTTAGTTGTAAGATTATTGGATTTTTGGCGGTGTAACCGAAAAGATGGCCTTTGTTTTTGACGATAAAAACCATACCTGCCTGAAAAATAACGTCCGAGAACGAACATTATTCAGGTTTCTAAAATAAAAAGAGGTAGGTAAACGAAGTATTTGGAACTTTATTTTTGTGGTTTTTCGAAAGTTTTGACAGTCGCAGCTGTAGCTGTTGTGATATAATTAAGATTTATGGTGGATTTTTCCGCATTAGTACTTGTGAAAGGTAAGAGATGTTTGAGCGCTTTACAGACCGTGCACGTAAGGTAATGGCGCTGGCAAATCAGGAGGCACAGCGTTTCAATCACGAATTCATAGGCACTGAGCACATCCTTCTTGGTCTGGTTAAGGAAGGCAGCGGTGTTGGTGCTACCGTTCTAAAAAATCTTGACGTGGATATTAAGAAGCTTCGTATTGAAGTTGAGAAGCTCGTTCACAGCGGGCCTGATATGGTTACGATGGGAAAGCTTCCCCAGACACCCAAGGCGAAGAAGGTCATTGAGTATGCAATCGAAGAGGCAAGGCATCTTAATCACAATTACGTAGGTACCGAACATATTCTTCTTGGTCTACTTCGTGAGGCTGAGGGGATAGCTGCTCAGGTACTTATGAATCTTGGTTTAAAGCTCGAAGAAGTTCGGCAGGAGGTACTAAATCTTCTCGGCGCAGGAGTTGATGAGGCATCTGCGGGTTTTGATATGAAGATGGGGCCGTCAATGACTCGAGCCAAACCCAAGAGCAAGACACCGGCACTGGACAGTTTCGGCAGGGACCTTACAAAGCTGGCGGCTGATGGAGAGCTGGACCCAGTTATCGGCAGGAGAAATGAAATAGAAAGGCTGGTTCAGATTCTGTGCAGGCGGACTAAAAATAATCCTGTTCTGCTCGGTGAGGCCGGCGTCGGCAAAACGGCCATAGTTGAGGGACTCAGCCAGAATATAGTCGGAAAGCACGTGCCCGAACTGCTTAAAGACAAGCGAATAGTTGTGCTTGACCTGGCGATGATGGTCGCGGGCACAAAATACCGTGGCCAGTTTGAAGAGCGTATAAAGGCGGTTATTAACGAGGTAAGAAGAGATAAAAATGTAATCTTGTTTATCGATGAGCTACATACATTGGTTGGGGCAGGCGGTGCAGAGGGAGCAATCGATGCTTCAAACGTTTTAAAACCAGCTCTTGCAAGAGGTGAGGTACAGTGCATCGGGGCTACGACTCTTGATGAGTACCGTAAATATATCGAAAAGGACGGAGCACTCGAGAGACGGTTCCAGACGATAATTGTTGAACCGCCATCGAAGGACGAAACTTTGGATATACTAAAGGGGCTGCAGGACAGATATGAAGAGCATCACAGGGTGCATTTTACTGATGAGGCGATGTATCAGGCGGTGGAATTATCAACCAGATATATCACGGGAAGATGTCTGCCGGATAAGGCTATAGATGTCGTCGATGAAGCGGGAGCGAGGGTGAGGCTTAAGAATATGACACCGCCGGCTGATTTGACGGAAATCGAAGATAAAATCGAAAAACTGCAAAAACAGAAAGATGAAGCGGTTAAGAATGCCGACTATGAAAGAGCTGCGTCATTGAGGGATGAAGCGCAGCAGCTTTTGGATAAGAAAAACAAACTTCAAAAGAAATGGTATGAGGAGAATAAAGCCTCTGCTGGTGTTGTTGATGCTGAGATTATTGCAGAGGTAGTGAGCAAGATGACGGGTGTTCCGCTGACGAGGCTTGAGAAGAAAGAGGCACAGAGGCTTTTGGAGCTTGAGGCAGAGCTTCATAAGCGAGTTGTTTCTCAGGATGAGGCGATTACTGCGATTGCAAAAGCGGTCAGACGCAGCAGGAGCGGAATGAAGGACCCGAATCGGCCTACAGGCAGTTTTATTTTGCTTGGCCCCAGTGGAGTAGGAAAGACTTTGCTTGCGAGGGCACTGGCGGAGTTTATGTTCAATGACGAAAGTGCGCTGATTCAGTTGGATATGAGTGAGTTTATGGAAAAACACAATGTAAGCAGGCTGGTTGGTGCACCTCCGGGCTATGTCGGTTACGAAGAAGGTGGTCAGCTGACAGAAAGGATAAGACGCAGGCCCTATGCAGTGCTGCTTTTGGACGAGATAGAAAAGGCACATCCTGATGTTTACAATATGCTGCTGCAGATTATGGATGAGGGACGATTGACCGATAGTTTCGGCAGAAATGTCGATTTCAAGAATGTTATTCTAATTATGACCAGTAACATTGGGGCTGATTTGATAAAGAATCAATCCGGTTTTGGATTCGGCAAAAAGACTGCAGAGGCAAACTACGAGAAGATGAAAGAGGTGCTTCAAAAGGAGGTGGACCATCATTTCAGGCCGGAATTTTTGAATCGTCTTGACGATGTAATAGTGTTCAGGTCTCTGACAAGAGAAGATTTGCAGACGATTGTCGAGTATGAACTGGCGAAGGTCTTCAAAAGAATAATTGAGCACGGCTTCAGGATGGAGCTGACGGATACTTCCAAGGAGTTTCTCATTGAAAAGGGCTACAGTACGGAATTCGGGGCCAGGCCTTTGCGAAGAGCTATTGAGCACTATATAGAAGACCCCCTGTCAGAAGCGATGCTTCGTGGAGAGTTCAAGGGCAAAAATCTTATAAAGATTGATGTTCAGGATGAGGAGCATTTGAAACTTGAGGGTTTTCAGACAACTGATGTTGTTGAGGGCAAAGGCAAGAAAAAGCAAAAAGTGGAAAGCGATTTGTAGACTGGTTTTTGCTTTTTCGTTTTGTTTTTATTTTGTTGTTTTGATTTCCATTGGACTTTGCTGGCTTTCGAGCAGTTTCTCAAACTTCTTTTTTTCTATCCAATCCACGTTTCCGTTCAGCGATAGAAAGATGTAACCATCATTTATGAATAACGAGTTGTAATTTTTTTCCGTATATGCGAGGATTTCGTTTGGTTCTGATTCGAGTGTAATCCAGAGAGCTCTGTATTGTATTTTCCCCAGTCGCGCACGGCCCTGGACGTTTTCTCTGATTGTATCGAGGTAAGATTCCGGCGGCAGGTAGCCATATTGCTGCCGGTAGCTTAACAATCCAGCGCCGAGTTGCTGCATCGCGCGGATACCTTCGGACCTGTTAATTAAATCTTTTATATTAATCATTGCCAGTGCTGCGATAGTGGTGACTGCTGCCACAGCGGCAAATTTTGCCACGATTATCTTTTGTCTTTTATTCATAAAACCTGCCGTTTTGTATATTCTATTCGATTATTTTTACTCTTTTGTTCACAATGAGCAATTTGTTTTCTGCAAATAATTTTATGGCTTGTGGATAGGCAATGCATTCCTGTTCAAATACTCTCGCAGCGAGTGTATCTGCGTCGTCCTCGTCTTCGACAGGGCAGCAGCGCTGTACGATTATCGGGCCTTTATCGTATACGTTTGTACAAAAGTGGACTGTGCAGCCGCTGACTTTACAGCCGGCTTTAAGCACTGCTTCGTGGACGTGATGACCGTACATACCTTTTCCTCCGAAGCTCGGCAGCAGAGCCGGGTGTATATTTATAACCCGATTGTCGTACTGAGATGGTATTTTCCACAGGCAGAGCCAGCCGCCCTGAATAACAAGTTCGATGTTGAAGCTGTGGAGTTGATTTAAAATTTCTTTACTGAATTCATCGATGTCAGGGTAGTCTTTTTTGCGTATGATTTTGACATTTAATCCTGCGGCCTTTGCTCTTTCGACGCCGGCAACGGTTGAACGTGAGCTTATCACAAGCGGTATTTCCGCGTTCAGCTTTCCTTTTTTGATGTATTCGAGGATATTAATTAGTGTTCTGCCGCCGCCGCTTATGAGCACTCCGAGACGGATCGGATTTTTGCGTTTCGAGCTTTGGTCGGTGATTTTTGCCTGTTCATCTACCGAGCTATTGATGTCCCTCTCAAGATTTAAGGCCTGGTTGACAAGCCTGTCAGCCTGTTGGTTTTTTGACCTTGGTATGTGTTTGAAACTGAAGACTTCAAAATTGTCCAGAAGACTGATAGTTTTCTGAAAGAGTGGTTTCAGATTCGGGTTTTTAACCTTGTATAAGCCGTTGATTTGTTTGACGAGCAGTTCACTGTCACTGAAAACGGTTATTTCTTTTGCGCCTGCTTGCTTTGCAGCCTCCAGTGCTTTTACGACTGCGGTATATTCTGCTACGTTGTTGGTCTGACTGCCGAGAAAGAGAGCTTTGGCTTGGAGCTGGTTGTTATTTTCATCCAGCAGAACAAAAGCAGCGGCGGCCGGTCCAGGGTTTGCCCTGCTGCCACCGTCAGTGTAAATTGTTATTTTTTCCGGCACAGTTTTTCTTCCTCTGATGGTTTCGTATTGTTTATAACTTGGTCGACAGTTGGTAAGCAGTAAGCATTAGGCTTTTTTAATATCATTCGGACTTCGCTATCAGAATGTAAATTAAGTTTTTTAATTTTCCTGAGAGCTGTCAAGCACAAGGATACGGGTACAGTTTGGACAGCGAATGATATCATCTTTGCTCATTAGCAAATTTACAGATTCTGCTGTGATACCCATAAAGCAGCCTCCACAGGTATAGCCGGTGGTTTTTCCCTGCTGGCTTTGAACTGTTGCCAGTGCTTCGCCGTCGTATGTTTCTGCGACGCGCTTGAAAATCTGCAGCTGCTTGGGCGGTATTGCATCCGCCTGCTGGTCCCACTTTCCCTGAATTTCCTCGATTTCAGCTTCGTACTTGGCAGCAAGCAGTTCTGATTCTTTGCGGTTTTGCTCAAGTATTTTTTTCTGCTCATCTATCTGCTCTTTAATTTTTTCGCATTCAGCTTCATCAGCTTCGATATCTTTCATTAATTCAAGCACCTGGCTTTCCAGCTTGGAGTTGTCTGCTTTTGTGGTGTTCAGCTGTGTGAGCACCGCTGCATATTCTTTGTTTGTTTTAGCGGTGTTCAGGGAGGCCCTGAGTTTGGTGATTTCTTCATCTCTGCTTCTAAGTTCCAGTTCGAGCCGGTCGCACTGAACTTTTGTTAATTGGATTTCTTCTTTCTTGGCTTCGAAGGCGTTCTGGAGGCTTCTGATTTGGTTTTCTTGGATGACAACTTTTCTTCTGCATCTTGTGAGTTTTGCTTTTGCAGCTCGCAGTTGATTTTCAACACTTTGTAGTTTTGTCAACCCATTTAACACAGGTCCCATTTAAGCTCCTTTTGTGCCGATTCTAACAGCTTTGAGCAAAGTAATATATCATCTGATTTTATAATCCGCAATCAAAAATTTTATTTTTTTAGCTTTATGCGTTATTGTTTTTAATTCGCAGGAAAAAGCTGGCTGAAAGTCGGGTTACTTTGTATAATGATTATGACTTAACGGCAATTAGCTGTGAGCATTGCTGTCAATCTAACGATAAATACAGAAAGGCAGATTAGTTATGTGCGAACATTGTGGTTGCGGACAAACAGACAGTGAGCAGAATTTCGAAGAGAAAGTCAGGGCCGTTATAGATGCGGTCAGGCCTAACCTGCAAAGTCATGGCGGCGGCATAGAGCTTGTGAGTGTTGAGCAGGATTGCACTGTAAAGGTCCGTTTGCAGGGTGCCTGCAGCGGCTGTCCGGGTGCTGCGATGACACTTAAGATGGGTATCGAACGTTTATTGAAAGAAAAAGTACCTGAGGTAAAAGAGGTTATAGCGGTAGTTTAGTTTTGCGAGATTTATTTTAAGGATTCGATTATCTTTTTTCGTGATGGTTTTTTTATTACAGCTCTATCCGTGATAAGCGCTGTTATAAAACACGCCGGGGTGATATCAAAAGCGGGATTGTAGACCGTTGCATTTTTGGGTGTGATTATTTTCCCGCGAAGCCTTCTTATTTCATCGGCATCTCTTTCTTCGATGGATATTTCAGCACCGCTTTTTATGTTCAAATCGAATGTGCTTGCCGGTGCGGCGATGTAGAAGGCGATATTATGCTCCCTGGCGAGGATGCTGAGGCTGTACGTTCCGATCTTGTTTGCGGTGTCACCATTTGCCGCGATTCTGTCCGCGCCGGTTATGACGGCGTTGATTTTACTCTGTTTCATCAGCCAGCCTGCCATATTATCGCATATCACTATTGTTTTTATGCCAGCCTGTTTTAATTCCCACGCAGTTAATCGAGCGCCCTGCAGCAAAGGCCTGGTCTCATCGACGTAGACGGTGAATCTTTTACCTTTTCTGTGTGCCTGGTACAAAACAGACAGCGCTGTACCTTCTCCTGCAGTCGCGAGGGCACCTGCGTTGCAGTGCGTTAGGATACCATCTCCGTTTTTTATAAATTTTTGGCCGTTTTCGCCGATACGTCGGCACATATCGACGTCTTCCTGATATATGTCGTTAGCTTCTTTGAAGATATTTTTTTTAAGCTGCTGAATGTTTGCTTTTGGGTTTTTAGTTATAAATTGCCTGGCCTTTTGTTTAATCCTGTCCAGAGCCCAGAACAAATTCACTGCGGTAGGTCGGGCTGAGGCGAGGTATTTACACTGTTTGCTTAGCTGTGAGAATGCTTTTTGAAGTTTGGTATTTTTTCCTGCTTTTTTCAGTGACAGGACGGCTGCGTAAGCGGCGGCGACTCCTATGGCCGGTGCTCCGCGTACGGCAAGACTTTTAATCGCTTTGTAAACACTATCGACGCTCGTACATTTTAGCTTTATCAGCCGGTCGGGTAGTTTCCTCTGGTCGATAATCTCCAGAAAACCATTGCTGTCACCTTTCCATTTCAGTGCAGAGGTAATCATAAATTTTAATCCGATAGCTTATAAGCCGTTCAACTTTGTTTTCAGGTATTTGGCAGTATAGCTTTTTTTATTTTTTATAATTTCCTCGGGTGCTCCTGCGATAACGACTCGTCCGCCGGCATCGCCGCCTTCGGGGCCTAGGTCTATTATATAGTCTGCTATTTTGATAACGTCAAGATTATGTTCGATTACGATGACCGTGTTGCCCATATCGGTCAGCCGCTGAAGCACGTTTAAAAGGTTATGGATGTCGGCAAAGTGCAGTCCGGTCGTTGGCTCGTCGAGTATGTAAAGGGTATGTCCTGTTGCGGCTTTTCCGAGTTCGGCGGAGAGTTTTACTCTTTGTGCCTCTCCGCCCGACAGAGTTGTAGAGGGCTGTCCGAGCTGCATATACCCCAGCCCGACGTCGTTTAGTGTTCTTAAAAACCGCACGATTGTCGGGAAGTTCTGGAAGAATTTTAGTGCTTCGTCTATTCTCATATCGAGTATGTCAGCGATATTTTTGCCCTTGTAAGTAACCTGTAGTGTCTCGAGATTATATCTTTTCCCTTTACACTGCTGGCAGGTGACATAGACGTCGGGCAAAAAGTGCATTTCGATTTTTATGGTCCCCTGTCCCCTGCAGTGCTCGCAGCGGCCGCCTTTGACGTTGAAGCTGAATCTGCCTGCTTTGTAACCGCGGATTTTAGCTTCTCTTGTCATCGAAAACAATTTTCTAATCAAATCAAATACGCCGGTGTAGGTCGCCGGGTTGCTTCTGGGTGTTTTTCCGATGGGCGACTGGTCGATTTCAATCACCTTGTCGATGTTGGAGGCTCCGATGATTGTCTTGTGCTTGCCGGGTTTTTCTCGAGATTCATACAGCCGACGTTTCAGAGCTCTTAGCAGAACCTGATTAACCAGAGTGCTTTTGCCCGAGCCGGAAACACCGGTAACACAGATAAATACTCCAATGGGGAATTTAACGTCGATATTTTTGAGATTATTTTCTGCGGCGGCTTTTACTTCTATGTATCTTTTCAAATCGGGCCTTCGTCTTTGAGAAGGCAGCTCGATTTTTTGTTTTCCGCTTAGATATTGGCCGGTCAGCGATTTTCTGCAGGAGTAAATTTTTTTGTAGTTGCCCTGAACGACTATTTCTCCTCCGTGGGCACCTGCAGCCGGGCCAATGTCGATAATATGGTCGGCGCTTTTTATGATGTCCTCATCGTGTTCGACGACGATGACAGTGTTTCCGATTCTTGTCAGCCGCCGCAGGATGCCGAGCAGTCTCTCGTTGTCTCGTTTATGCAGCCCGATAGTGGGCTCATCGAGGACATAGCAGACTCCGACCAGGCCGCTGCCGACCTGTGTGGCTAATCGGATTCTCTGGGCTTCGCCGCCGGCGAGAGTGCTGCTTCTTCTGTCAAGCGTTAAATACCCCAGGCCGACATCGACCATAAATTTTAGTCTGGCTTTTATCTCTTTTAGTATTTGTGACGCGATTATTGTTCTTTCACTATCGAGCCGGAGCTTGTTAAAGAAAATCTGCGCCTGCTCGATACTCATTGCAGTTAATTGATGGATATTTTTATCGCCTACCGTTACTGCGACAGCTTCCGGCCTGAGTCTGGCACCACCGCAGCTTCTGCAGCTCTGTTCGGAAAGATAGCTGTGCAGCCTTGCCTTGACATACTCGCTTGTTGTTGTTTTCCATCGTCGAGTAAGATTTGGTATAACACCTTCGAATGAAAATCCGTATTTTTTTCTGTCGGCGGCCGTTGTTCCGTACATCAGGATTCGTCTTATTTCTTGGCCAATTCGTTCGAAGGGTGCGGCCTTACTGATACCGACGTATTTGCAGAATCTCTTTGTCAGCCGGTTATAAAAAATATTCATTCTTTTACCGCCTTTTCTCCAGGCGGTGATTGCGCCATTTTCAAGCGAGACGGTTTTATCCGGCACAATCAAATCGACGTCGAATTCGAGTATTGTCCCGAGACCGTCACAGCTTTTGCATGCACCGTAAGGACTGTTAAAGCTGAACAGTCGAGGCGACATCTCTTCGAGGCAGGCCTGCGGGTGCTTGGGACAGGCAAACTTTTCGCTGTAGATAATTTCCTGCCAAGTTGATTCGGTGTTGTTTTCCGTTTGATTTTTTTGCTCATTCTGTGTTTGTATCAGCGCCAGCAGGATACCATCGGCCAGTTTCAGGGCCGTCTCGACAGAATCTGCGAGTCGGACGCTTTGGCTTTGTTTGTCGCTTTTTATAATCAGTCTGTCAACAACGGCAGCGATGTCGTGTTTTTTATTTTTGTTCAGGAGCGGGACATTTTTGACATCATAAATTTTTCCGTCAACACACACACGTACAAAGCCTTCACGCTGAATGTTTGCGAGGATTTCTTTGTGCTCGCCTTTTTTGCCGCGGACAAGAGGGGCACATATCTGGATTTTTGTACCTTCCTGCCGGCGGAGCAGCGACTCTACTATCTGAGATGGATGCTGGCTTGTGATTTCCTTTCCGCACACCCAGCAGTGCGGCTGGCCCACCCGGGCAAAGAGCAGCCGGAAGTAGTCATAGATTTCTGTCGTTGTTGCAACTGTTGAACGCGGATTTGAGCCTGCACCGCGCTGCTCGATAGCAATAGTAGGCGGCAGGCCTGTAATATTGCCGACTGCCGGTTTCTGCATCTGTTCGAGGAACTGACGGGCATAAGCACTGAGCGATTCGACGTATTTTCTTCTGCCCTCGGCATAAATCGTATCGAAGGCCAGCGAGCTTTTGCCTGAGCCGCTTATACCCGTTATTACGACCAGTTTATCACGTGGTATGCTGAGGTTTATGTTCTTGAGGTTGTGCTCGGCTGCACCAGTAATTTGAATCGATTTTTCCGTTTGTTTCGCCATATCCGTCTTAAACAGCCAATGTACCGCTTATATAAATTTTTATAATAACCCAAACTTGGCATTGTACCAAAATTCCGTTGAAAGGTAAAGACCGCGAAATTTTAGTTTTATTTGTTTTGTTCGCTGGTCATATCTTTTATGGATTGCTACAATCAAGGCCGCCGAATAACTTCTCGGCAGGACTGCAATGCGAACAAAAAAATTACATAGCTGGGATTTGAACTACAAACAGGCGGTTGACCTGCAAAATCGGCTTGCCGGCAGGGTCCGCTTTGTATCGCTCAGAAAAGAGCCTCAAATTGTTGCAGGACTCGATTGCGCCTTCAGCAAGGATGGCCGAAAAATCCTTGCAGTAGCTGTGGTTATAAAACTCAGCACTTTTGGAATTATCGAGACAAAAAGCGCTGTACGTAAAGTAGCTTTCCCGTATATACCGGGCCTGCTTTCATTTAGAGAGGCCCCTGTTTGCATTGACTCGGTGAATAAATTAACAACTGAACCTGACCTTTTTATTATTGACGGCCAGGGCATAGCACATCCCCGTCGGCTTGGTCTGGCGGCGCACCTCGGTTTATTTTTCGATAAACCAACTGTCGGCTGTGCAAAAAGCAGACTTACCGGTGATTTCAAAGAACCATCTCTTAAAAAAGGCAGTTACAGTTTGTTGACTGATAAGGGACAGACTATCGGTGCGGTAGTAAGAACAAGAAAAAATGTCAAGCCGGTCTTTGTTTCAGTCGGGAATAAGTGCACGCTTGAGGATGCCATAGATGTCACCCTGGCCTGCACGACGAAGTATAGACTCCCTGAACCTACCCGCCTTGCACACCAGCTTGTAAGCAAATTGAAGTTAAAAAGCTAATTTATAAGTTTCGCTGATTTTATTACGACCGGCTCGATGGGGACATTTTGCATCCCGTTTCGTGTAGTCGTTTTCACATTTGCTATTTTGTCTACCACGTCAAGGCCTTCGATGACCTTTCCAAACACCGCATAGCCGGGATTGCGTCCTTCAATGAAGTTAAGAGGATTGTTATCAGCCTGGTTAATATAAAACTGGCTTGTTGCGCTGTTGGGATTGGGCATTCTGGCCATTGCTATCGTCCCGCGGTTATTTTTTAAGCCGTTGGATGCTTCGTTGACGATGGGCGGACGCGTCGGTTTTTTCTGCATATCCGCTGTGAGACCACCACCCTGAATCATAAATTTATTTATGACGCGGTGGAATATCGTCCCGTCATAAAAGCTATCTTCGACGTATTTGAGAAAGTTTGCTACGGTTACAGGTGCTTTGTCTTCATCAAGCTCAATGACAATATCACCCATACTTGTCTTAAGTTCTACCTTTGCAGGTCCTTTTATTGTTTCATTTTGTGTTTCAACCATAGTTTTTCCTTCAGTTCTTTTCTCCACGACTTTGTCATTTTCCTTGCCGCAGCCCGATATCAAAATCATCATACAAACAAAAAGACCGATTTTAAGTTTGAGCAACATAAAAAACTCCTTAAAAAGAATTTTCAAATAAGCCTTTTATTATTCTTTAACCATTCTATCGCCGAAATTCACGTGGTGTTTTTACTCCCATTTGTGCTCGCTTAAGGATTTCAGTATCATTTCCGCACACTGCATAGCTGCAAGGGCTTCTTCAGCGCTTACCTCCGGTATGGCTGTTCTGTCTGCTACGGCTTTTAGGAAAGAATCCTGCTCGGTGCGCAGCGGCTCTTTGTCGTCGATGTCGAGCTTTTCAATCTTCAATAAAGAGGTCCAGTCGGTTGTAAGCAGACCGAATTTGCCTTTCTTCTTAAGTTCTCTGATTTTCTCTACCACATTAATATTCTGAGCGGCCCTGATAATGGTGCCTGTTTTTTTGAAGTAGTCCAGGCTCAAATAAGCTTGTTTGCTAAATACTCTTACCTTCCTTTCAGTTTTCAGTGCTAATCTTGAAGCGGTGATGTTTGCGATACAGCCGCTCTCAAAAACAATCCGCGCGTTGCATATATCCTCAGCTTCGTCAATTACGTTAACGCCGACCGCAGTGACTTCTTTGACTTTGCTTCTCGCCAGCGAGAGAATGATATCTATATCGTGAATCATCACATCGAGCACTACGCCAACGTCTGTTGAGCGAAAAGGGTACGGGCTGATTCGGACAGACTCAATAAATTTGGGCTCGATATCGAGCCGCTTCATTGCCTGCACAACCGGGTTGCAGCGCTCCGAATGTCCGACTGCAACCACACAGTTTTTTTCTTTTGATAGTTCGACGATTTTTTCGCCTTCTTCTACGCTCGCCGCGAGCGGTTTTTCTATCAGAACCGGTATTGTGTTTTCGATAAGTATCTTTGCCAGCTCGAAATGAGTTATTGTGGGTGTTGCTATGGTTACGGCATCGACCTTATCAAAAATATCGGCAGGTGCTTTGAAAGCTGAGCATTTATATTTTTTAGCAAGTTTTTTAGCTTTTTTGTAATCAGTATCAATTATTGCAGTTAGTTCGCTTTGTGCCAGGGACGCGTATACTTTTGCGTGAATCTGACCCATTTTGCCTGCGCCTATGATGGCAGTACGTAATTTATCCATAGTATCTTTCTATTATTAAAAGGGCTTGCTTTTTTTAATCTCTGAACAGTTCGAGATATCTGCCGAAACGGTGCTTGCTGCTTTTTATTATTGCGTCGACCATTGCCTGGACATTTTCGTCGAGATTGTCTTCAGCAGCGAGCTCCTTGGCATTTTCCAGCAGAGGCCTGCCGTTTCGGTACAGCTTTTTGTAGGCGTCGCAGATGTTTTCCTGCTCCTGTTCACTCAGTCCTGCGCGTTTTAAGCCGCGTTTGTTAATGCCTCTCACAAGTGGTGGATAGTGTCCGCTGACGATAACAAAAGGAGGAATGTCGTGGTTAATACCAGCCAGTCCTGCTGCGTAGCACCATTTCCCGATGGTGATAAACTGATGGAGCAATACCATTCCGCTGAACCAGACGCCGGTCTCAATCTTGCAATGCCCGCTTATCTGAGAAAAATTACTCAGCACAAGGTTGTCCTCAAGAACGCAGTCGTGTCCGATATGCACGCCAACCATAATTAAGTTGTTATTTCCTATTTTTGTAAATTTGTCTGCGTGCATACTCGGGTGGATAGTTACCTGCTCACGTATGGTGTTTCCGTCACCGATTGTGATCCTGCCGAAACTGTCGTTTGGATTTGAACCTAGTATCTGCGGCGGGCCTCCGAGCGAGCAGTTGGGGTGTAAGTGATTGTTTTTGCCGATACAGACGTTTTTGCCGATGTAGACATTTGCTATAAGAACACTGTCAGCCCCGATTGAAGAGCCGCTTTCGATAACGCAGTTTGGACCGATTTTGACACCTTCGGCGAGTTGTACGTCACTTGCTACTGCTGTACTCGGATGTACTATGATTTTCCGTTCAGCTTCTATTTTTCCCACCAGTTTATTTTTCTCCTTATTTTTTGATTGACGGGTTTTTTCATACCTTTTCGTTATCGACGAGCATAAATTTAATCTCCGCTTCGGCGACAAGTACGTTGCCGACCATAGCCCTGCATTTGCATTGAGCGGTTCTTTTTCTTGACCGCAGAGTTTCTGCTGTCAGGATAAGCTGATCACCCGGGACAACGGTCTTTCGCAGTTTTACGCTGTCCATACCAAGTATAACAGCAAGTTTACCGGTATGTTCGAGTGTCTGAGCAAACAGTAACCCGGATACCTGAGCCATTGCTTCGACAATTAGCACACCCGGCATAATAGGAGTGCCCGGAAAGTGTCCTTGGAAGTACTGCTCATTGAAGCTGACGTTTTTTACTGCTTTTATACGCTTATCGCCTTCGATTTCGACCACTTTATCAACGAGCAGGAATGGAAATCTGTGGGGCAGGATTTTTGTAATCTGCCGGATATCAAGGATTGCATCGGTTCCGGATTTGCGGATTCGTTCTGCTGCTTCAGCCGCTTCAAACAGTTTTTTTACGAGCTGTTGATTAAGGGAATGTCCGCTTTTATAGGCTACTATTCTTCCCTTCAGAGCTCTTCCGACGAGGGCGAGGTCACCGAGCAAATCGACTATTTTGTGTCTGACGCATTCGTTCGGAAAGTTGAAGCTGTTTTTGATAGGCCCGTCTGAGCTTATTACAAGGATATCCTTCGGGCCGAGATGTGTGCCCATTCCCTTGGCCTGAAATTGTTTCGCTTCGGCCTCAAGCAAAAAGGTCCGGGCGGGAGCCAGATTCTTTTCGAAACCCTCCGGTGTGATTCGGCAGGAAAAAATCTGTCTGCCGATACCGGTATGGCCGCTGTAATCAAGGTCGTAGGTGATGTTCAAGCCGTCATCGGCGTATGGCAGTGCGTATATGGAAGCATCGCCGTCGCTTATGGAGACTAATTCGCTGATGGTGAATTCCTTTCGATTTGCCGGCTGCTCGTTCAGACCTGCCTTTTTTAGCACTTTGTAATATTCTTCACTGCTGCAGGTAGGGTCAGGCATCTCCGGGCCATCGACTTCCACAATCAGATTGTCAATCTCAAGGGCGTTTATAGCTGCCATACAGTGTTCTATCGTATCGATGGATACCGAGCCTTTTTTTATAGTAGTGCGTCTGTTTTGTTCGGCGATATTTGTTGCTATGGCTTTAACCTGCACCGGCTGTGGCAGGTCCGTGCGTATAAAGACTATTCCGGAATCCTCCGGGCCAGGACGAAAAATAGCCTTTGCGTCCTGGCTGCAGAAAAGCCCTTTACCGGATAGCTTTGCTTCAGTCTTTATTGTTTTTTGATGCTTCAAGTTTATCCACCCTCTTTCCAAGTTGCCTTAACAGTTCTGGCAGACGTTTAGTTAAACTCATAATTTTTAAGGCATTTCTTATTTCTGTTGCCGGTGAACCTAAGACTTTCTGACCTGCCGATATGTTTTGCATAACGCCGGACTGAGCACCAATCATAGCGCCGTCTCCGATTTCGACATTATCTACCAACCCGGCCTGTCCGCCAAATACCACACCATCGCCAATTTTGCAGCTGCCTGCGATGCCGACCTGTGCAACAATCAGGCAGCATTTACCGATTTTTACGTTGTGAGCAATTTGCACAAGGTTGTCAATTTTTGTTCCTGCGCCGATTATAGTATTATCAAATTTTGCCCTGTCAATGCAGCAATTTGCTCCGATTTCGACACAATCTTCAATCACAACGCCGCCGTTATGTGGCATCAGTTTGTGTTCGCCGTTGATAAAAGCATAACCGAAACCTGTTGAACCTATGGTTGTATTTGCCTGAATGACGACATTGTTGCCTATTGTACAATTATAATAGATAACGACATTGCCGTCGATTCGGCAGTTTTTACCGACCTTTGAGTTTTGTCCTATTTTGCAGCCGGCAGCAATTATCGTGTTTTCACCGATTTTTGCACCGCTTTCGATAAACACACCCGGCCCAATAGAAACATCAGGGCCGATTTGTACATCCTCTGCTATTGTAGCAGAAGGGTCGATACCTTTAGCGAGACTCTTTAATTTTGGAGCAAAAATGTTGAGGCTTTTTATTAAAGCGCCATTAACATCTTTAACAATCAATTGGGCAATGTCGGCACCTTCGATACGTTTCTGGACGATGGCAGCTGCAGCATTTGAGCTGGCGAGTTTTGCTATATGTGCGCTGTTGGTGGCAAATGTAACGTCGCTTTGCCCTGCGGACTCTATTGGTGCTACCGCACTGATATTTTTTTTACCATCGCCTGCCAGCTCAGCGCCGAGCTGTTCGGCTAATTGTGAAATCGTCAATTCCATTACAGCTTCTCGTAAGATAAATGGATTCGTATTATTTCAGAATTAATTGTCACCCATTGCATCCACACGAGCCATAACTTCATTTGTTATATCGATGCAGCCCTCGCTGTATAGCAGCTTATTTGTTCTGATTGCGAGCATAAGCTCGTTGGCGCTATTAACGGGAAACTCCGGTTCATCTTTCTCGAAAACCATATCCAGCTCCATTTGTTTTGCCACTTCGGTCGTTTGCAGAAGGACATCCTTATAAATCTTTTCAGTCCACTGCTGGTCTTTTACTGCGAGCTTCTGTTCGTAATAGTCCTGTTTCAGCGGCAGTGTTGCTCTTTTCTGAGCCAGCTCTTTTGCCAGCTCAAGGAAATCTTCTGTGCCTCTTTTTCTTGTTTCAAGGCCGGCCTCGGCTGCCTTGATTTCTGCACTGAGCTGCTGAAGCTCCTGGACGATTTGTTCCTGCTCGAGCTCTGCCTGTTTTCTGTATTTTTCATTTCTTTTGCAGTCCTGAAAGATTGTACGCATGCTGACTATACCAATCTTCCGAACTACTCTTTCTTCGTCTTTGCTTGATTTCGCCTCGCCGCTTTTGTAGCCGATAAACAAAACGATTACACCTATCAAACAACTCAAAACAAGTAACTTAATCTTCATAAATAACCCTTTCCTGATTTTTGTTTCGGAATGGATTTAATGTACCCATTTCCACATATATATATGTATCTAAAGCAACTAAAATAACCTGCCGATTGAGAAACTAAATACCTGCGTTTCATCATCGCCATCTTTCAAAAGTGGTGTAGCAAGTTCAAACCTCATCGGTACCGGGCCGAACCACTGGGGAATTAATATCTGTATTCCTGTACCGACTGACGCGCGCGGGCCGCCGCTGTCAATCATACCTGAATCGACGAAAAACAGTGCCGAGAAATTATCACCGACCAGAGGAACAATAACTTCGGCATTGGCAAGAATTATCCAGTCACTACCTATGGGGTCTTTTTTCTTTGCTCCGGCTATAGGCAAACCGTCTACCGTCGTCGGTACACCTCTCGTGCTTACACCTCTGTAGTCGAAGCCTCTTATACCGTAGTACGTACCGGAGCCGCCGGCGTAGAATTTCTCGAAGGGCGGTGCGTCACCAATTATGGTTGCTCCATATAGCTTGGTCGCCAGGATGGTTTTGCGCTCAGCTAAATCCTCGCGAATGGTCCGGAATTTCTGGTAAAAGCCGCTTAATTTCCCGAATGTATGGTCGCCTGCGGCCTGTTCATAGCCGATATCAAAGATGTGACCTGTCGTGGGATTGAATCGGTCATCCGTCAGGTCTCTGCTGATGCCGAGCCGAATTGCGGTAATAAGATTGCTGCCTTTTACGTCTCTTATCTCTTTCGGTGCATCCAGGTCAATGCTGCTGACATCTACGTTCTCGAATCTGAAGCTCAGGCTTCTTCGCCAGCGGCTCTTATAGCGTTTTTCGAAGCCTAAAAAGCCTTTGAGTCTTTCTTCGTCATAGGCCTCTCTTGCTCTTTCCCAGCTCGAGCCGACCAGATCTAAAGATATGGGCTTATCTTTCAGGTAAGGCTCGGTGAAGCTGATTGAGTACTGGCTGACCTCGGTTCCGGGTTCAAGCGCGATTCTCAAGTGCTGCCCTGCGCCCTTGAAGGCCTTACCGGTTATGAATTCATAAAAGCTTTTTGGTCTGTTTTTGATATCGAAGTTTCTTTCATCGAAGACTAATTGGCCTATGGCGCCCATATCAGCAGAGACGCCGGCGCCTGCCATAACCATACCAGTTTTGCCCTCAACGATTGTAACCAGAGCATCTTTCTGGTCCGTTTTTACCGATTCAGCGGGCATGATGGTGGCCGATTCGGTATATGCATTGGACCTTATCATTTTTTCAAGATAGCCCGTACCGTCTCCACGCGCTATATCGGCATTGTAAAAATTGCCCGGTGTGAAGTCATATTCGTCGAGTATTCGGCGGATGACTCTGTCCTGCGTTTGCTCGTTGCCTATAATATTGACCTGGCCGATTCGGAAACGGCGACCTTCGTTTATCATAAATCCCGCATCGACTTTATCCTCTGCGATGAATTTGAGCTCCTGCTCAACGGTTGCATCAATGAAACCGCTTTCACGGTATAATTTATTCAGCTGCTTGACGTCGGAGTCGCCCTTTAGCTTGTTGAAAACTTTTCCCTGCTGTATTTTAAGCTCTGGAAGCAGTTGTTCATCGTCGAATTGCTTGTTTCCGGTGAGAGTGATTTTATCGACTGTATAAGCGGCGCCTTCATTAATTATGCAGGTAAGCTCAACCCTGCTTTTATCGGCATTGAATTTTTCTTGGACGTTGATGGAGACGTTCAAAAAACCCCTTTTATAGTAGGCATTCTGAAGGTTTGTTATGGCTTTTTCGATATGTTCTTTGACATAGTATACCGGCCAGAAAGTAAATCTTTTTTTCTTTAATTTAGATACTTTTTTAATTTCCTTTAATCCTATCTTGTTATTGCCGGTGTAATTTATCGAAGTGATTTTAACTCTATTGCCCTCATTTATCGTATAGACCACTTTGCCCTTTGATAGTTCCTGCATATCGAGCCCTACGGTGGCGAAGGCAAAGCCTTTGTTATGGTAGTGCTCAAGGATTTTGCCTCGACCGGCCTCGGCCATAATCGGGTCGAGAAAATCCGCCTTTTTGAAGTCGAGTTTTTTGCGGAGCGCCTCCGCCTTATATTTTTCATTACCGGTAAATTCAATGGACCTGACGACGTTTCGCTCTACTACGACAAAGATAAGCCTGACCTGGTCGTCGACGATACTTGTGTTGTACCAGCCTCGCTGGATGCCCGTTAATTCAGTAATGCGTTTGACGTCCTCGGCTGCTGTTTGCGGGTCAAAAGAGTCACCGACTCTGCTGCGAAGCTTTGATAAAATTTCGCTTCGTTCCACGTTTCTGTTTCCGGCAGTGTCAATACTGCTGATGCGAAGACCGCTGAGCTCTTCGTCGGAAGCTTGTTCACCGCAAAGCGAAATACCGGAGAATAGAAGCAGTACAATGCAGCAAAAAAACAGCAGGCTCTCGCCTCTGTTGGCTGCCGCCCTCATAAGATGAGTCCTCCTTGGTCTCGGGTATACGGATTTGTCCATTAAATTTTCTCCTAAAAGGGAACGTCCTGTTCGGCTCTGCTCTCAAACTCAGCCGTTGCCTCTTCTGTATAAGAGGCGTTTTCAAACCGAGTGTATTTTTCCAGGAATCTGAGCTCTACTACTCCTATCGGGCCGTTTCGCTGTTTCGCTATTATTAATTCTGCAGCATTGTTAGGTGTCCAATCCGTCTCGCTCCGGTGGTAGTAATCTTCTCTGTGAAGAAGTATCACGACGTCGGCGTCCTGTTCGATGCTTCCGCTTTCTCGCAAATCGCTCATTCTTGGCCGGTGGTCTTCTCTGCCTTCAGGGGCCCTGTTGAGCTGGCTTAGAACCACGACGGGTATATTTAGCTCTCTTGCCAGTGATTTGAGGTACCTTGAAATCGTTGATATCTCCTGTTGACGTGATTCTATCCTCGTGCCGAGGTGCATCAGCTGCAGGTAATCTATAATAATGCACTGTATATCGTGCTGACTTTTCAGTCTCCTCGCTTTTGCGCGAAAGCGAAGAGGTGTAAGAGATGCTGTATCATCAATATAAATAGGCGCCTCGTATAAATAGCCACTTGCCTCTTTTAATTTTTCATAATTATCTGTATTTATCTGTCCTCTTCTTATGAGTTGAGATTCAACTCTACTTAAACTACACAGGAATCTTTCCCCTAATTGTTGTCTTCCCATCTCAAGAGAAAATATAGCTATGGGAATCTTGTTTTGTAATCCTATATGTTCAGCTATATTTAATGCAAAGCTGGTCTTGCCCATACTCGGTCTTCCTGCTATGATAATCATCTCTCCAGGCTGCAGACCGCAGGTCTTGTCGTCAAGCTCGTAATAGCCGCAGGCAAGTCCGGTGACGTGTTTGCCTTCACGCTTGTCTATCAGCTCGTAAGCTCGAACGACCAGGTCCTTTAAGGCTTCTGCGGAGTCTGATATCTTTTTGTCGGTGATGGCAAAGATTTTTCGCTCAGCCTCGTCAAGCTTTTCATCGGGCTCACCGCTGGGTTCGTATGATTCGTTAATGATTTCACTTGCAGCGCCAATCATCTCACGCAGAAGCATCTTGTCTTTGACGATATTTATATAGTATCCTATGTTTGCCGACGAGGGAACGGATTCCATAATTTTTCCCAGGTATTCTGCACCGCCGACCTCGTCGAGTTGTTTGCGTTTTTTAAGCTCGTCACGCAGCAGGACTCCGTCGATTACACCGCCTCTGTTTTTTTCATAGAGGCTGATGATAGCCTCGAATATCATCTGATGTTCGACGTGATAAAAGGCCCTGCTGTTTAATTGCTCGACAACCTCGCTGATGCATTTATTGTCGGTTATCATTGAACCCAG
>CAYLMG010000002.1:33476-42982 GCA_964384565.1 uncultured Pirellulales bacterium
TTAATTGCTCGACAACCTCGCTGATGCATTTATTGTCGGTTATCATTGAACCCAGTACAGCAGCTTCTGCCTCGAGCGATTCGGGCATAGTTCGATTGGATAATGTTGTTAGGCTGCTCGCCCTCTGAGAAATTTTCTCAGAGTTGTTCTTTGTTTTTACAGCCATTAATGCCTCGGTTAATAAATATAAAGTTAAACTCACGCCGCTTTTGATTTATCAATTAAGCCCGCTATTGTAACGGTTGTTAAGCCGACGTGTCAATCTTTTATCGTATATCGGAATTTTTAGCTTATTGACCCGATAATTTCATTTTTCAAGGGTTTTCAAGCCAGATTTGCAGTATAATTGAACTGCTTGTCTGTTGCAAAATTTTTTCGCAAAAGGTTCATAGCTTGAATTTGCCGATATGTTTTTTGGCTGTTGCATTATGATTAGACTAAACTCCGACACTTTTATTTCTGAAGATAAGCTCACCTTTAAGTTTTCCAGAAGCGGCGGGCCTGGGGGCCAGAACGTAAATAAGGTTAACAGCCGAGTTACGCTTTTTTTTGATGTAGCCGGCAGTGGCGAGCTTAGCAACACTCAAAAAAGCAGAATGCTAAAGCGGCTTGGCCGGCGAGTTGACAAAAACGGAATATTAAGGGTAGTTTCCCAAAAATACCGAACTCAAACTGCCAATCGCAAAGAGACTGTAAGGCGGCTTGAAGAGCTCCTAAAAGCTGCATTAAAGAAAAAACCCGCACGAATAAAAACTACTGTCCCTGAAAAAGAAAAATTAAAACGCCGGGAAGAAAAAAGGCAGCGAAGCGCCTTAAAACAGCAAAGAGCAAAATTAGATTTCTCAGACGATTCACGTTTCTGAATGGCCCCTTACAATTCAGAAAAATTGTGCTAAAATCATATCATAACTTAATATCTAAAAAACATAGGTATCAGGCACAACAGATAAGGATAAATAACTGGTGGTTTTATGTCATTGCCTAAAGTAGCGATAATCGGCCGGCCTAATGTCGGTAAAAGCAGCCTGCTCAATGAACTGGCTGGTGAGATGATAAGCATCGTTGAGCCAACAGCCGGTGTCACAAGGGACCGCGTCAGTGCTGTAATTGAGAAAAACAACAGGTATTTTGAGCTCATCGACACAGGCGGCTATGGGATAGTTGACAGAGGCGACTTGACCGGGCATATCGAGCAGCAGATTCGCCAGGCGATTGGCTCAGCCGACCTTATCATTTTTATGGTTGATATCCGTGACGGCCTGGTTCCGCTGGATGAGACAATAGCAAGATTGCTTCGTAAGGAAAATTTCAATGTTATCGGCGTAGCCAACAAAGCCGATTCTGCCAGGCTGTTTCCTACTGCTGCCGAATTTGCAAAACTGGGTTTCGGAGATTTTCTTTGTATCTCAGCGACGAACAACATCAACAAAAGTGTACTCTTTGAAAAAATAGTCGAAAGACTCGGGGTGCCGGCGATGGAAAAACCGGCTGAGCCCGTGATGAAAATTGCGATAGTGGGCAAAAGAAACGCCGGTAAAAGTACTCTTGTTAACGCTATGGTCGGCGACGATAGGATGATTGTCAGTGAGCTGCCCGGCACGACAAGAGATGCTGTCGATGTGACTTTTGAAAAAGACGGCAGGACTATGGTTGCAATTGACACCGCAGGCGTGAGAAAAAAAGGTAAAATGTCCGACAGCATTGAATTTTACAGCTACGTTCGCGCGACACGCTCGATTCGCCGCGCTGATGTTGTGTTATTCCTGATTGATTCAACAGTCCCGATATCGCAGGTAGATAAAAAGCTCGCTCGTTTTATCACAGCCGAGTACAAGAGCTGTATTATCGTTGTAAATAAATGGGACCTCGCCAGGCAAAGAGCCGCTACCGGCGACTATGAGGATTATCTTACAAAAATGCTGCCTGCCTTGAAACATACCCCGATTGCATTTACCACAGCAACTGAGGCGAAGAATGTACAAAGTCTCCTGGACCTTTCCGCCAACATTTATAAGCAGACCGTGACGTGGATAAAGACTGCTAAGCTTAATAAGGCCTTTGAGCTTATAAAGGCTGAAAAGACAGGCGGCGTTAAACACAGAAAAGCCGGCTGGCCTAAAATATATTATGCCACGCAAATCGCTGTAAATCCTGTCACTATACTTATGTTTGTAAATAAGCTGGAACTTTTTGATGACAATTACCGAAGATATATAATAGGTAGGTTGCAATCAATGCTGCCGATAGCTGAAGTGCCTGTACGGCTGCTGACCAGGCCTCGAAGCAGCAAATCATCTGTTAAGGCGAAGGTTTGATTTGGACTAAGCTTTGTCGTGCTAAGGACAGTTTTTTTTGTTGATTTTATAATTTTGCAGGGCTGTTACGATGTTAGTTGTAATGCTTTTAATCGCTATTCTTTTATTTGTTTTGGCTTATCTGTTTTACGGAAGGTTTTTGGCCAGGCAATACAATTTGGACGATAGCCGTCCCACACCGTCTCATACTGATTATGACGGTGTTGACCGCGTGCCGGCTCACAAAGCGGTTTTGCTCGGCCATCATTTTTCATCCATTGCCGGCGCCGCTCCTATCGTCGGGCCAATTATCGCAGGTGTGGCTTTTGGGTGGCTTCCCGTTTTATTGTGGGTTATCTTAGGCTCGATTTTTATCGGTGGCGTACACGATTTTTCATCTTTGGTTGCATCTGTTCGCCACAAGGCTCGCTCAATTGCCGAAATTGCCAGACAATATTTATCACCTCTTGCGTACAGGCTCTTGCTCGCTTTTATCTGGTTAAGCCTGGTTTACGTCTTGACTGTTTTTGCTGACCTGACCGCAACAACATTTATTCAGGACGGCGGGGTTGCTACCTCTTCGATTTTGTTTATAGTTCTGGCTGTCTTTTTCGGCCTGAGTATAAACAGATTCAGGGTCTCGCTCTTGTGGTCCACTTTGATTTTTGTACCGCTGATTTTTGCAGCCGTCTGGCTTGGTCAGAAGATACCTCTTTCGGCGGATATGATACCTGCTGTTATTGGTAATGACCCCAAAAAGACCTGGGCTTTGGCCTTGATTTTCTATTGCTTTTTGGCTTCTACGACTCCGGTTTGGATTTTGTTGCAGCCCCGCGATTACTTGTCGTCATATCTTCTTTATGCTTCCGTTTTAGGTGCAATGCTCGGTATATTTCTGGGTGGTGTCGCAATCAATTATCCCGCCTTTACTGCCTGGAATGTGCCTCAGATGGGGACTTTGTTTCCGATTTTGTTCATAACGGTGGCCTGTGGAGCCTGCTCCGGTTTTCATTCCATTGTGGCTTCCGGTACTTCTTCGAAGCAGCTCAACAAGGAAACAGACGCCAGAGCCATCGGCTATGGCGGGATGCTTCTGGAAGGACTTGTGGCTGTCGTCGCCTTATCAACGGTTGCAATGCTCGGCAGACAAGACCCCCTCGCCGCCGAAGCGCCCCTTGTTATTTACGGAAAAGGAATCGGTTCATTTTTATCGTCGTTAGGTATACCCGAGAAGCTGGGTTTCTCTTTCGGATTGCTTGCCTTGTCGGCTTTTGTTCTTACCACTCTTGATACCGCAACAAGATTAGGCCGATATATCTTTGAAGAGTTTTTTAACCTTAAAACTACTCGCAGCCGCTATCTTTCAACTATAGCGACTCTACTGCTGCCTGCGATATTTGTTCTGATTACGCTAAAGGACCCTGCTGGCAAACCGATACCGGCCTGGAAGGCAATTTGGCCTATCTTTGGCGCCAGCAACCAGCTCTTGGCGGGATTGGTTCTGCTGGTTATAACCGTTTGGCTGGGTAAGATGGGCAAAAAAATATGGTTTACACTCCTGCCGATGATTTTTATGAATGTTATGACGGTCTGGGCTTTAGTGCTGCTGCTTATAAAAGGCAGGTTTTCTTTGATTGGTTTTATTGCAGGTGTATTGTTATTACTGGCCGTGTTTTTAATAATCGAGGCTTTCAGAACGATTAGAAAAGTTGTCAGTCTTTAATCTTTTCAGCTCTTTCTTATGCTACTGGTCGGGGGAAATGGGTATCAGTTCAAATTCGGCTACTGCCGGCGGCGGTATCAGTTCAATTTCGTTATTGCGCACCAGTTCATCTGGAAAATTATATATGACAGCCTTCGATTGTATCCCCTCTGTTTTTGCTTCTTCATCGAGGATATATAGATACATTTGGAACGGCTCATTTTTGTATTGTTGTGCCGCAGCCGAGGTTGCTCTGATGTTTACTATTGACAGCTCTGCTCTGTTTTTAAGCTCGATGTGATATTCACCGAACAAGTTCGGGCTTACCACGATTCCGAGACCAGCCTGTTGTATCGTTAGAAGCGGCGGCTTCTCCTCTGTTGGTGGTAGTTTCACTGTTACGGCTGTACTGCTGTACCTGAGCTGGCCGTCAGGTAGTTCTATCAAAGGAATTTTATCGCTTATCGCCTGAGACCTTGCCTGCGTTATCTCCGAATCCGTCAGTCTGACCTGTGCCGCATGTGCCCAGTCTTCGGGAACGGCGATCGTAACTTTAGATGGTTCGATTCTTTCGTGTTTAAGCACCGAGCCGTTTCCATCGATGCATTCGATATTTAAGGAATTCTCCACGAGCTTGTGAACCTGTACGACAATGGTTACCGGCGCGCAGGATTTAACTGTAAGCCCGAGCTGTCTTATATTCTGACTTGTACGAAGCAGTTCAAGTACGTTTACCGAGTGTTCACCGGATTGTCTTAAGCCGCTTTGTTGTTCCGGGCCGAGGAAAAACTCGAATGAAAGTCTCCTCTCACGCAGCTTTCTCTGCACCTCATCGATTTTTGAGGCCGCTCCTTCGAGTACTATCTTTTCAATATTAAATGATTTTTTGTTATTGAAGGTTATCCACAGCTTCGGGTCGGCTGATTCGTTGATTTTTATCAGCCCTGTTGTTACCGTCAGCGGTTCTGTTTTTGCTCTGTCCGCCCATACCCATATCAGTATAGTCAGCGATATCACAACAATAAATTTGCCGGGTTTGAATTTTTTTGCCATCTAAAAGCAAGCCCTTTATGTTTTGTCTGTGCCGGTATCCTTTCTTCGATATTTCCATAACCTGCCGAATATGGGTATCATTTCATCTACCTGGCTGGTCAGCCGTCTTCTCAGCTGTGACTGGCTTATGTTTCGTGTAAGTTGTCCGCCCTCGGCGATGGAAATAATTCCCGTCTCCTCGCTGACCACGATGCAGAGGGCGTCAGAGCCTGTTGTGATTCCTATGGCGGCCCTGTGCCGAGAGCCCAGCTCAACGCCGTGCTCGCTTCCTGCCTCCGATAAAGGAAGCTGGACGCGAGAGGCAACTATTCGGTCACCGCGTATTATGACTGCCATATCGTGAAGCACGGTTCCGGGTTTGAATATCGTTCTTAATAGTTCACCGCTGACCAGAGAGTCAAGGCGAACTCCAGTTTCGATGAACTCGCCCAGTGCGACGCGCTTTTCCATAACAATTATGGCTCCGGTTTTGGATGCCGAAAGTTCCGTAACTGCAGCTATTATTTCCTCGGCTGTCCTTGCCAGTTTCTGAGAGGATGTTGCCAGAAATCTCGGTTGTCCTATTCTTATAAGTGCTCTTCTTATTTCCGGCTGAAAGGCTGCCACTGCGATAATCAAAACGAAAATCAAAAAGCCGTTGTAAAGGTATTGAAGTCTTGCGAAATCAAGACGCTTGACGATAAGGTTCAGAACTAAAAAACCGATGATTAAAATGAATATTACGCTGCGGAATAACTTTTCACCACGCGTGCCTTCGAGGAAATCTACCACCCAGTAAACTACCAGCCCGATAAGAAAAAGCTCGATTGCAACTATCCATAAGTTATATTCCATCACCCGTCTGAAGTAATCGGTGAGCATTTCCAAAAATCAAGTCCCTTTGATGATAGCCTGCAATCTACTTTGTTTTAACCGTCATTCAAAAGTGCTTCAGGGTATCCTTCTCTCGCTTAATTTGCTGGGCTTGTCTATCAGCAGAACCTTGTCTATGTCGCCCATCAGCTCTTGCCGGTTAACACGAACTGTTCGCGTATGCCTTCTCTTTCCTTCAGCCGATGTTTCTCCCAGTTGTTCCAGACAGCCTGTCAGCAAGAAAGCCATGAAGCACAGAATAAGCCCCAAAACAAATTTTCTTTTCATCATTTTTCCCCTCAATGCACTTTAAGATACCGGCCCTGAAATCGTCTTGTAGAACCGGCTTTCGGTCAATAGCTGCAACAATCTTACTTTACCGAAGGCTGATTTTATTATATCAGTTGTTGAAGATGATGTCAACGCAAAAAAGTCCGGCTTTATCCTTTTCGACCAGCAGGTTCTTTATTTAATGACTGTTGCCGAATTCAGATGGCTTTGCTGAATTATATAGGACCTTGTCGCAAACTATTGTATTCGAATAGCTAAGAGTTGGCGGATTGGATACTTATTTCTATGTGTTTTTTGAAGTTTTTCTCATCCGTGTTGGGAAAATCACTTCTGAAGTGCACACCCCTGCTTTCCCGGCGTAGCTGGGCACATCGAGCCATAAGAAGAGATACGCTGAGCATATTTTGGCATTCCCACCCCGATGATGAATCGAAAGTTTTGTCCATTACATAACGTTGCCAGAACCGGATGATTTCCTGTGCTTCTATCAGAGGCCTCGCTTTTCTGGTTATTCCGACGTTCCGCCACATCAGCGCCCTCAAAGAGTTTCTTACGTCTCTCGTATCGAGCAGTGTCCTGTTTGAATGAGGAATTTTTTGTTCAATTGCGAAAGCTCTTGCGCGTACGGTGTCGGCTTTTATTTTTTCGCAGGCATCTTTTCCCGCCATCTTGCCGAAGACAAGTCCTTCCAGAAGCGAGTTGCTCGCAAGCCTGTTGGCACCGTGCAGACCTGTGGCGGCGGCTTCTCCGCAGGCGTAGAGATTTTCGATGCTCGTTTTTGCTGACCGGTCGGTTTTCAATCCGCCGATAATGTAATGTGCGCTCGGCCGGACCGGAATAAGGTCACTGCCGATGTCTATATCGAAACTTTCACATAGCTCGAAGATATATGGGAATCTTTTGGCAACATATTTTTTGTCGAGGTGCCGCACATCTAAGTAAATGTGTGTCGATTTGGTCCTCAGCATCTGAAGAAGGCACGCTCTGCTCACGACATCGCGCGGCGCCAGTTCCGCATCTTTATGATATTCCTTCATAAAAGCTCTGCCCTTGGCATCGAGCAGAATAGCGCCTTCGCCGCGCAGAGCTTCGGTAATCAGAGCCCTTGAGGCGCCGGCAACGTATAATGTGGTCGGGTGGAACTGTAAAAACTCCAAGTCCTGCAAAACTGCCCCCGCACGCCACGCCATTGCAATTCCGTCGGCCGTGGCAACATCCGGATTAGTGGTTTCCCTGTATAGCTTTCCTGCTCCGCCCGTTGCCAATATCGTCTTCGCTGCCCAGATTATTTGCCTGCCCCGCTTGTCCTGGCCGATTATACCTGAGCATTTGTTTTCGTCGTCGCACAGCAAATCTATGGCAAAGAAATTTTCCACTATCTTTATGTTCTGACGCTGTTTTGCGATTTTTATAAGCGTTTCTGCTATTATTCGCCCTGTCTCGTCTCCGTGTGCGTGAATTATTCGGCTGTGTGAATGTCCTCCTTCAATCGTCGCCATCAAATGGCCTGCGGATTTGTCGAATTCGGCGCCCCACCGAATCAGTTGTTTTATTAGCTCCGGCCCCTGCCGAATGACCATATCGACTACTTTTTCGTCGGCAAGACCGCAACCGGTCTTTATCGTATCCGCTATATGTGATTTGAACGAATCTTCTTTCCTGATAACCGATGCTATCCCGCCCTGTGCCTTCCAGGTATTGCTCTCGTCGAGTTTGCCTTTACAGACAATAATGACTTTGCAGTTCTCTGCAGCCTCGATTGCCGCCCGAAGCCCCGCAATCCCCGCCCCGACAACCAGGCAATCCGTGAAAATCTGCTGCGTCGAGCCTGTATCGACTTCTGCCAGGTAACGTCTGCTTTGTCCGAATGGACCTTGACTTTTCTTTCGACGCACCTTTGTTTGTTTATCTGCTGACATCTTATTTATTTTGTATCAATCGGTCTTTTTACCAGCCTCGTTCGGGTCTTTTGTTCTTTTGCGAACCAGTTCAATTTCTTCTGAGAAAAGCCGTTCATCATCGGCATATTTTAGCACAAACTTTTGCAGCTCTTTCGTCGAAGCTGTCAATACCACGCCGTCATCAACCGATTCGAATTTTACGGCGTTAGGCTCGGCTTCGAGTAGCTCTCCCATCGTTTCGTCGTCGGTTAACGTTAGCTTTAGCTTCGGTTCTGTAAAATCTACCTTAGCGAATGTATGTGCCGGTATTAAAAAAAAGGCGTTATAGAACCATTCTGTTTTATTCGCATCTTGTATATCACATGGAAACTCCACGGGGTGAATATCGAGAAAAAGCTTGCCTTCCAGCTTCACCAAGTGTGCCTCGAACAGACCTTTGCGTCCATCTTCGTCGGTTAAGGCGAGCTGATATTTTTTGTTCGATTCTTCGGAACGTGAGAATTCATAGTTGTTACCTGTCTCATCAAACCACCTGCCTAATATCTTTTCCTCGAAGACAACGTCTTTTTCCGTGTATAGCGGATGCAGTGACATAACCGGCACACATCCGCATAATATACCTGCTAACAAATAAAAAAGAATTTTTTTAACTTTCATCTTTTTCACTCCTGAAAATTAGCCGTAAATAGTTTATTTAACGATTGTTGCTATTTTATCATTTAGCCTGTCAATGGCAATCAAATATGTTCAGAATTGATTTGCAAAATAGCCTCTGACAATGGAATATTATATATATGGATGCTCAGGAAGATAAATTTGTGCTCGCTCGTCAGCAGATGGTCAGATTAGACCTTAAAGGTCGCGACATTACCGACCCCTATGTATTAAAGATTATGGCCGAAATCCCGAGGCACCAGTTCGTGCCCCCCACCTCCAAATCACAGGCATATGCCGACGGCCCGCTCCCTGTCGGTATGGGGCAGACTATCTCCCAGCCTTATATAGTTGCTCTTATGACACAGCAGTTAAAACTCAAACCTTCTTTTGAGGTCCTCGAAATTGGTACAGGCAGCGGTTATCAGTCCGCTGTCCTCGCTCGCCTTGTCAAAAGGGTCTATACGATAGAGAGGTTCAACCAGCTCTCCGAATCCGCACAGGCTGTTCTCGGCAGACTCGGATTCAGTAACATAGAATTTTACATCGGTGACGGCAGTTGCGGCTGGCCTGAAAAAAAAGAGTTCAACCGCATTATGGTAACTGCTGCCGTGCCGCAGATTCCGGAGCCTCTCTACCAGCAGCTTGCTGACGGTGGTCTCGTAGTTGCCCCCATCGGCGCGGTGGTGCAGACCCTGGTAGTAGCTCAAAAAAAGAAAGGTAAAATCACCAAGCACCAGATTTGCGGCTGCCGGTACG
>CAYLMG010000002.1:42992-46367 GCA_964384565.1 uncultured Pirellulales bacterium
CGGCAGTTGCGGCTGGCCTGAAAAAAAAGAGTTCAACCGCATTATGGTAACTGCCGCTGTGCCCCGAATACCCGAGCCGCTTCTTGAGCAGCTTGTCACTGGCGGCCTGATTATCGCGCCCATCGGCAGCGGCTCGGTCCAAAGGCTTATACTATGTGAAAAGAAGCTCGTCGGCTGCACCGAGCAGGCCGTCTGCGACGTAAGGTTTGTTAAACTCATTGGTGAATATGGCTTTAAAGAATAAAAGATTTATTTATGGAAACATCTTCTGATAAAGCGGTTGATAAAAAGAAAGCACGTCCTTTCGAGCTTTCCACGTCCGTGCAGTTCTTAAAAGGTGTCGGCCCGGCTAGGGCCAAGCTCTTTGAGCAGCTGGGTGTCAGGACAACGGGTGAGCTGCTCGAATATTTCCCACGCGACTGGCTCTTTATCCCTAAGCCGGTAAAAATATATCAGCTCAGAGAAAATCAGAATGTCACTGTCATCGGCCAGATTGAGTCGACCGATTTTCAATCCTTTAGAAGTCCTCCCATTTTTGAAGCTGTGATTGCAGACCAAACGGGTGTTTGCAGGATTATATGGTTTCATGGCGGATTTTTGAGAAATAAGCTGCAGCCGGGACAGCTCTTAATGGCATCGGGAAAAATCAGCATCTATAAGCATCAGGTTCAGCTTACCAATCCCAAGTTCGTTGTCCTTGATGGAAAAGACATCGACGTTGAGGATGCTTTCGGCGGTGCTGTTTATCCTGCCTCTGCCGGATTAACCAGCAGGCAAATCAAGAGGATAATCAAACCTTTGCTCAGTCACCTCGATGAGCTCGTGGACGAGTTTTACGATGAACAATTTCACAAAAAAGCCGGCTTGATTGACAGGAGGCAGGCCTTTGAATGGATTCATTCACCGCCGGACGAACAAAAGCTTGCTCAGGCAAAACGCCGGCTAAAGTATGATGAGCTGTTTTTAATGCAGCTCGGCCTGGCACTTCGCAGGTACAGAGCTACACACTTCTCATCTGCTGTAAAAATGAAACTGACCGAAAAAATAGACCGTCGAATAAGAAAACGTTTCCCATTTTTGCTCACCGAAGACCAGGATAAGGTAATAAACGAAATCGTCGCTGATATGTCGAAAGCAGAGCCGATGAATCGACTCCTGCAGGGTGACGTCGGCTCCGGCAAGACCGTTGTCGCTCTTTACGCAGCCTTGCTCGCCGTCGCGAACAAAAAACAGGTCGCTATTATGGCACCGACCGAAATCCTCGCAAGCCAGCACTTTATAAGTATCGAAAGATACCTCAAAGGCAGCGACGTCAGGCGGCTTTTGATTATCGGCGGACTTACCGGCAAAAAAAGAAAAGACACTCTCGAGCAGATAAAATCAGGTGATATAGATATTGTTGTAGGCACCATAGCGCTTTTGCAGGCTGATGTCGAGTTTAAATCACTTGCTCTTGTGATTGTTGACGAGCAGCATAAATTCGGCGTCCGCCAGAGAGCAACCCTGCGAAAGCAGACTACACCGCACTATCTTGTTATGACCGCCACACCTATCCCGCGAACGCTTGCAATGACCGCTTTCGGTGACCTTGATGTCTCGGTTATAGAGCACTGCCCGCCGGGCAGAGGCGCTGTTATCACCCGATGGGTCGATAAGGCTGACCGAGCCAGAGCCTGCGAGTTCATTCGCGAAAGATTAAAAGCAAAAAGACAGGCCTACTTTGTCTATCCGCGAATCACTTCTGTCGAGGCAGACGGCGACATCAAAGCTGCCACAGACCAGTGGCACAGATTATCAAAAAAGGTTTTCCCTGAATTCAAAGTAAGCCTTATTCACGGCCGGATGCCTTCAGCCAAAAAGCAGCAAACTATGGCAGACTTCAGAGCCGGCAGAATTGATGTTCTTATCTCGACTATTGTTATCGAGGTCGGCGTGGATGTCCCAAACGCTACTATAATGGTTGTAGAAGGTGCCGACCGCTTCGGCCTGGCACAATTGCACCAGCTCAGAGGCCGCATCGGAAGAGGGCAGAACAAATCCTACTGCTTTTTATTTTCAGACTCTGTTAGCGAAACTGCTAAAAGCCGGCTCCAGATAATGACAAGAAGCAATGACGGCTTTGAAATCGCCGAGCACGACCTGCGTCTGCGAGGCCCCGGCGAATTATTCAGTACTCGTCAGCACGGCCTGCCCGATTTGAAGATTGCGAATATTATTGATGATTATGAGCTGCTCGTAATGGCCAGAAAAAATGCCTTTTGTTTAGCTGGCTCCGACCCGATGCTCACAAAAGCAGAGCATAAAAATATCCGCCGGGCGTTACTTGCAAAATTCGGCGACACACTTGGCCTCGCCGACGTCGCTTAATAACTTCCATACAATTGAATCGCGGGTTTGTCACAATTTTAAAACGCATAACCCCGCAATTTTATCCTGAGGATTATTGCGGGGTTAATTTTTTCAGTTAGCCCTGCCACGTGGTGGCAGGGTCGTTTATTTAGTACCTTCCGCCGCGGCTGTTACCGAAACCACCCCGGCTTTTGCCGCCAAAGCCGCCTCGTCTTCCGCCCCCGCCCCGTTTTCCGCCGCCGCCTCTTCCACCTCTGCCGCCGCGCTCAACCCTCGGTTTCGCTTCGTTGACATTTATAGCACGTCCGTTGAAATCCTTGCCGTTCATTTCCGCGATTGCCTTTTCTGCCTCTTCTTTGGATGGCATCTCGATAAAGCCGAACCCTTTTGATTTGCCGCTGAACTTATCCATTATCAAGCGGACCTCTGTAACTTCGCCGAACTCCTCGAATGTTTTTCTCAGTTCGTCCTCGCTTACGTCAAATGACAAATTACCTACATAGATATTCATTCTTTTCGTTCCTTAACTTTAAGAAAAATCTTGGCCATCAATATTTACCTTAAACCGTTATATTATCCGCTCCGCCCGAAAAAGGCAACAGCCAAATATAAAAAATTTATTTAAGTTCCCGGCCTCTGTCATCTGCTATCCTTCCTTTGCCCGCCTGATTTGCAGATTTTCACTGATTTCCGGCTACAGATTTACTTTTCAAAAATCCATTCAGGGGGCACGAGCCGCTCGAGTTTGCCGCGCAGCTCCGCCTGCAGGTATTTGAGGCCTAACTGGTAGCTGGCATTCATCCAACCGAACCCTTCTCTTGTAATGTAGGCAAATTTTGTCCCAACATTGCCGTACTCTGCAAAAACGCTATGCGAGCGGGTAACAACGTTGAATTTTTCAGGTATAGTACCGTTATAGTTTCTGGCGTTTATGGTTATGGTGTACAGCCACCGGTAGATTAGCCGCTGGGCCGCATCATCGAAACCGTAATCTAAAAGGGCTCGCCAGGCAAGCATCTGATGCGG
>CAYLMG010000003.1:0-22743 GCA_964384565.1 uncultured Pirellulales bacterium
TCACCATATTAATTCAAAAATCTAAATCCGAATATCTAAATCCTAAACAAATCCAAAATCCAAATGCTTAAACTTTCTAGAACGTTTAGGTCATTCGTATTTTGTTCATTTGATATTATTTAGGATTTAGAGTTTAGTGCTTAGGATTTCACATCGATGCACTTTTTTATATTACTGATTGCCTTTCGGACACTGTAATAGCTTATCTTCTTTTTTTCAGCGATTTTTGTCATTGGCAGGGCGTTAACGAAAAATTCCCTTGCGATTTTCAGCTCAATCGAGCTGAGCCTGTCGCGGTTTCTCAGGCACAGTATAAAATAGCCGTCCATAAGTCTTTTTGTGATTTTGTGAATTCGCCGGCCGACAGTGCTCTCGCTTACGCCGGTAAGCTTTGCTATCTGGCGAAAGCTGTTCGAGTTCTCCAGGTACATCGTCATAAGGACCCTGTCGGCGCCGGTAAGAAGCTGAATTCTGTTTCGCAGCAGATCGATTCTGTCTCGATTTAATTGACGTAGTGCAAGTTCGCCCCGGATATTTTCGTTTATTCTTTTCATCACTGCCAGATTTGTCTTTCATTTCAACCTCCCTGCCGAAGTCAGTTTTGAGTTTCGATTGTTGAGTTTTTAGTTAAGAACTAAACACCAATAACTAAACACTAACAAAACCTCTGGTTTGCTGGGTTGAAAAACCCGCTTTTCAAGTGAAAAAACATCGTTTCGACCAAAAATTTCCGGCTGTCTATATACTGTCTGGTATACAAGTAACCGATTTTATTGTTCAGTATTTACTGCTGACCAGAACAATATATGTTATATACATACCATACATAATTATCATTTTAACACATCGCTAAACTTTGTCAAGCTTTTTGTATGAAAATATAAAAAATATTTCTAAATTTATATATTTATCAAACATTACTTCAAAAAACGTTGAATTTTCTAAACTTTATTATTGATTCCGACGAAATATATGTTAAGATACAACTATAACTTAACATAGGTTAAGCAAGGATATTAATTAACATAAACAAGAGAACATTTATGACCGAAAAACGATGGCTTACAATACCTGAGTTAGCAAGAAAAATGGGTCTCAGCCGTATCGCAGTCTATAACAGGGTCAAAAAAGGAAAAATACCTGCTCAAAAGGTTGCCGGCAGACACATAATCTCTAAGAATGATTTGCCTTATATTATCGGACGAAAATTAACAAAAGAAGACAAAAAAAGAATCGATACAGTAGTCAACAGAGCGGTAGCCGAGTACGGCAAGGTTTTCGTATGGCTCAGCAGGGAATAGGCGCCGAAATTACAGTAGAGCAGGTACAACTGATAGCTTTTAAGCTCGCTCAGAAACATCTTGCCTTTGATGAGCCTATCCCGGATTTCAAAACAAGGTTTCCAAATATTCTTGAAAGCTGTGTAAACTTACCCTTTCAAAAGGTTTACGGAAAACAGCTTTATCCAAAATTGATCGATAAGGCTGCGATCCTTTTTTATCTGATGATTAAGAATCATCCATTTCAGAACGGAAATAAGAGAATCGCAATAACAACTGTGCTAATGTTTTTGAGCAGACACAACAAGTGGTTACGAGCTGAAATGAGGGATTTATATAACTTTACCATTTGGGTCGCTCGAAGCAAAGCTGAAGATAAGGATTTTGTCATCCTTGCAGCAAAGCAGTTCTTCGCCAAGCATTTAGTGAAATTCGACGAATAGAGGCCCGATTTCCCGATATAGCTAATTATCCAAGATGTGGTATCTTTCTATGATGATAACCAGCCCCGAGACGAATGTATCAAACTGAACTATACGCGAATCACGCATAGCTACGTAACGTTCGCCCTTTTGGAACTCTTCAGCGACGAGCTGTTTTTTCTTTAACATTTCTTTCAAATCGGTCATTGTGATGTTTTTCACCGGCTCGATACAGTAAGCACCCCGCATAGCTTGTGGAAGGTTTCTCTGCTGATAATGATTAGGCCGGCCGTAAAAGCTGTTGGAGAGCCCAAAACAGCTCTGGCCGATATCGCCCTGCATCGATTGTTCTTCACAACCAAAGATAAAAACAACGCAAAAAACAATTATCGGCAACTGCTTTCGTGTAACCATAAAACCCGACTCCCCTAAAAAGTATTAACAATGCGTTTCGAATAATGATGACTGACAAATACGTAGAGTAAGTTTCGGCAACTCTGTTTTCTTTTGATAATTTTTTAACGTAAAAAAATCCTGCAGACATAAAAATCTTTTTTTAAGAAAAATTTTTTCAAAATTTTTTGCTCTCAAAGGCATTCGCATAAAAGCCTTTTTCGATACTGATAGAAGCGAGATTTACTCTTACTTTATCCAGTTTCAACATTTTACCCATCTTTACTTCAGCCAAACTTAAGCTGTTATCAGTATCAAAATCGAAGCTTCTACATCGTCTCTCTCGTTTGGGGCAAAAAAACCGGCAGTAATAAATCTGAAGAAAAATTTATCGAAACGACGATGAAAACCTACGGTGCGCAGAATTTTTTGGGAATAGTACAATGAAAGCTTTGCTTTTGACGCCGACAATCGTTATGCACCTTTTGAAGTTGAAATCTATCGGCAGGGTATCTATGCTCGAATGCTGTCAGGTAAGTTGCCGCAGCGCAGCAGCCGCACAAGGGCCTGACAGCCTATTAAGGATGGTACAAAAACAATCAGTACTCAATCACATACGCCCGCCGCCTTGAGATGAAGGTGCAGTAGTCAATAACGCTGCATCAAAATTATCCCAAAATACGCAAGTATAGTAGTATAAGTGCAAATAAATTAGGAGCCTTTAGAAAAAACCATAATGCTAACCGGCTGTCAGGTGGGAACTGACAGCCCTTTTTATTTATTGAGATTTGAAAATTAACTGATATACTGATACACCGATAAACTGATACACTCAAAAAAGGATTTTGAGGTATATATGTCAGCTAAGGTACCGAGATTAGTCACAATCGGGGGCAGTTACGTAGATATTATCATCAAATGCACTCAGTTTCCTTTGCCGTCTCAGCCGGTCAGCGGTACCGCTCTGTCGTATAACGTTACAGGCCCCGGGCCCAACCAGGCAGTCGAGGCAGCACTGTGCGGCTGTCATGTGAACCTGATAAGCAAAGTCGGCGGCGACCCATTCGCCACAATAGTAAAATCCACACTTGCCGAGTATAAGATAAACACCGATTATGTATTTACTGCCGAGGCAAAAAACACCGGTGCCGTCATAACAATGGTCAACTCCATCGGCGAAAACGCGTCGCTAATCTACACCGGAGCCAACAGCGCTCTGCTCCCGAACGACATCAGGCTCGCAGAGCAGGTAATCTCCGAAGCTGACATTTGCCTGATTCACGGTAATCTGCCCGAGGACGCAATTGTTGCAGCTATAAGCTGCGCAAAGGTGCACGCCACAAAAGTCATACTCAATCCAGCCAGACCTCTTGACGAACCGGACAAGCAGGCGGAGCTACCGATAGAGTATTTTTCTGCCGACGTTCTGATACCCAATCTTTACGAAGCCGCCGACATAACAGAGCACTCAGCCGCGAACATCCACACAGCCAAGCTTATCGGCTCGGACCTCGTCGCTCGCGGCGTCGGCGTTGCAGTTATAACGATGGGAAGACGCGGCTGTATGGTGGTTGACAGAAACTCCGCAGACCACATACCCGCTTTTGATGTTGAGCTTGTCAATCATTCCGGAACCGGTGACGCATTCGCCGGTGCTTTAGCCGCCTCGTTCGGAGCTAACGACGACATAAGAAAGGCTGTGAAATTCGCCTGCGCCGCTGGAGCTCTTATCTGTACCAGGTTCGGCTCGCTCGATGCTATGCCAACAAAAGCTGAAATCATCGAGCTTCTGCAAAAAGAAACTTAGAAGCAAGGCACCCGATATCAAGCATCTGGTATCGAGCAACGATTATTCATTGACCTTCAGCTCGATGATACCTGCTGACCATTCGTCCTGCAATTGAATCTCGACTCGCAACCCGCCGGTCTCTACCGGCTCGAAGCTTGTTTTATTGAATTTGTCCTTTTCCGCGCCGTAACCGCTCGGATTCGAGACCTCTTTAAATTCCTCATTTTCCTTATACAGCAGCTTCCAGCTTTTCGGCACCCGGCATTCGCCTCTGCCTGTATCGTCGTACCAGTAAAGCTCGACCGATGATACAGTCGTCGGCTCGTTAAAACTGAGTTGCACCCATTCACTGGTTCCTTTTTTCGGCCACCAGTGATAATAGGAATTTTCACCGTCAACGGAGTTCCGGGGCTTGAAGCCGTCAACGATGCAGCGGCTCGGCCCTTGTCCTCTCGATATTCTTATTCTGCTTTTGGAAGCTATTGTAGGTCTCCTTACAGGCTCAGCCGAATCTTCGTTTCTCGCAAGCCAGACCATCATCTCGCCGTTACCGCGATGCGCCCAGGCATAATAGGGTATAAGCACAAGCGCCTGCTCCGTTTTGATAATTTCGTCACCTTCACCTTCCTTTGTTGCGTAGGCCTTGCCCCTGATAGTAAGTATTCCGCCAAGCATATCATTAGGCTCTGTCTTGAGTTTCACATCGTCAGGCAGCATCAGGTTCAGCATGCGTCTATTATTGTCAGGCCATTCCGCACAGAAGACGATAGGTCCGCGCTCTATCGCAGTTTTCCCTCTGTCTGCCTCAACCTTCTCGTTCGCGATAACGCGTCTTATCGGCAGCGGCAGCGACAATTCGATTGTGTCAGCTTTTTTCCAGACACGCTCAAGGCTGACATAACCTTTATCTATATTCAAATCGACCGCTTTGCCGTTAACTTTCAGGGTCGGCTTCTCACTGCTTTTGTTCAGGTAGTGATAAAGGTCGGTGGGCAGGGGTTTATTTTGAGCCCACTCGGGGATTCGAACCTTGACTGTAAATTTTGACTCAGCCGCAGGCTCGACCGTCATCTTAATATTGCCGTCCCAGGGATAACGGCTCTGTTGTGTAATCTTGACCTTATTATCCCCGAGCTTTATATCCGCCGAACCTGCAGCGAATAAATTTACATAAAGCTCATTGCCTTTTGTCGCATAAAGATAACCAGGCACGGAAGCGACAAACCTCGCTACATTCGACGGACAGCACGCGCAGCCGAACCACTCGCTCCTGGAGTGCTGACCTCTCGAAGCGAGCGGATTGGGATAAAAAAATCTTTTACCATCCAATGACACGCCGTCGATTAATCCGTTATAAAGCGTTCGTTCAAGCACATCGATATACTTTGCATCACCGTGAAGCATAAATAATCTGTGATTCCAGAATACGTTTGCGATAGAGGCGCACGTCTCGCAGTATGCGGTCATATTCGGCAGCTCATAGGCATCAGCAAAACCTTCGTGACCACCCGCAGCACCTATCCCGCCTGTGATATAAAGTTTCCTGCCGACCACATCCTCCCATATCTTATCGATTGCATCGATGTAGCTTTTGTCGCCGGTCAGCGTTGCGACGTCAGCCATTCCCGAATACATATAAACCGCCCTGACGGCATGACCTACAGCCTCGCTCTGTTCGTTGACTTTCTTGTGTGCCTGAGCGTAAGTACCGTAATCGGGCCCCCGCGTATCAAGAAAGAACTTTGCAAGGTCGAGATACTTTTTTTCACCGGTTGTGCGATAAAGTTTGCAAAGTGCCATCTCGATTATCTGATGGCCGGGCCAATATTCGTTTTTACCAGGCCCGAAAGTCTTACACAGCAAATCCGCATTCCTGGTTGCAATATCCAGCATCGATCTTTTCCCCGTCGCCTGATAATGCGCGACAGCCGCCTCATAAAAATGACCCATATTATATAATTCGTGACTTAAGTCTCTGACCTTCTCCCACCGTTTCTTTCCCGCCCATTCGTGTGGGCGTTCGGGATTAATCGTCCTCGCTGTAAAAAGATAACCGTCAGGCTCCTGCGCAGCGGCGATCTTCTCAATAAGCTTGTCGAGATATTCATCCATCTCGGCATCGGCTTCTACTGACAGCCCGAACGACGCTCCCTCCATCGTCTTGTAGAGGTCCGTATCGTCAAAGCTGTAACCACGAATCGCGTTATCTTCGAGCTTTTCCCCACGAAGAACCTTGGCGGCCCTCTCGAAATTTTCCACCCTGTTGGTTTCTTCACACTTCTTGAAAGCATGCGGAATTGTAACTGTGCGATTGGTTTCAATTCGTGGCGCCCAGAAAACATCATTAAGATGAACATCGGTAAACGGAACCGCCTTGATGGTATCGAGCCGCTCTGTGATTTCGACGGACTGCTTTTCAGCGGCGGCAGCCAATTGAGGGTTGCTCGCATCCGGCAAGGCCGGAAAAACAAGAACAAATAAAATGAAAAGTAAGATTGATGAGCTGACGTACTTTGATGATTGATTTGTACTCATAACATACCCCTTAAATTTTACTGAGAACACAAATAAGACTGGTATTTTAGCAGACATTTAATAAACAATCAAAACAAAAATTGCAACTCAATGCGAGATACGATTCACGCAAGGGCGTTTGCGATTCTAACATAATCGCGGGCACTTAACTGTGCCGGCCTGCAATTTGGGTCTATCCCGCAGCTCTCAAAGATTTGCTGCCAGTTTTGAATTCTTTTGAATTCCTTCTGTGAGGATTTTGTTATAGATTTGAGCATTTTCCGTCTCTGCTGCATAAACAAGTTTACAATTCTGCGGAGCTGCTCAATGTTTTTTATCTGTTCAACCTTTTCTCTGCTGCGAACAAAACTTACCATAGCTGAATCGACTTTCGGTTGAGGCCAGAACACACCCGCCGGCAGAATCCTTTCGATTTTGACACTGCCCGCAGCTTCTAATAATACGCTTAACGTACCGTATTTTTTTGTCCCAACCTTAGCCGTCATTCGTTCAGCGACCTCTTTTTGAACCGTTACATACATACCATCGGCAGCCGGTGGGCCGGTAACAAGATTTATAACCAGCGGCGAGGCGACGTTATAAGGAAGATTAGCGACGAGCAGGAATCGGCCGGCAAACTTCTTTTGAAGTGATTTTACCAATTTAATAATGCCGGGATTGATAGCGCTTTTTTTCTGCAGAATGTCGGCGTTGATAATCTGAACGTTCTTTTTGTCAGCCAGTTGACTTTTGGTAATTTCAGCAAGGTGACTATCTATTTCAACGGCGATGACAACCGCTTCTTTTTCAGCGAGCTCTTGCGTTAATGACCCCGTGCCGCAGCCAACCTCCAGAACTATATCGTCTCCGGTGACATTCGCAGTTGCTAAAAGAAGCCGCATCAGGTTAAGGTCGATAAGAAAATGCTGACCGAGGCGCTTTTTCGGAAAAATACTCTTCTCCGCAAGAAGCTGCCGAATTTGCTTTTTACTTTTCATTAGTTGTTTTTGTTTCTAACTTCTCACTTCTCAGTTCTAACCTCTTCTTCTGAATGGCCATATTTATCGCGGTTTTAATCGCAGCTTTCATACTCGTCGGGTTCGCGATATTCTTGCCGGTGATATCGAACGCAGTCCCGTGAGCGGGCGACGTTCTTATAATCGGTATTCCGATTGTGATATTAACCGCGGTCTCGAACGCCAATAGCTTGATGGGTATCATAGCCTGGTCGTGATACATCGCAACCACGCCGTCGAATTCGCCGCGAGACGCTCTTAGAAAAAGTGTATCAGCAGGATACGGGCCGTAGCAGTCAATACCCTGGTTCTGAGCGAGAGTAACAGCCGGTGTGATTATGCGTTTCTCTTCATCGCCGAATTGGCCGTCCTCGCCTGCATGGGGATTTAAGGCTGCGACGCCGATTTTCGGATTCTCAATGTCGAAGTACTGTTTCAGAGCATCATTGAGCAAATCTATCGGCTCGAACACGCAGCCGATTGTAAACTTATGGCGCACCTCGAAAAGAGCTTCGTGTATCGTCGCAAGTGCAAGCTTCAGCCTGTCGGTTGCGAACATCATCGCCTTTCGTTTTGACCTCGTCTTTTCGGCGAACATTTCCGTATGTCCCGGCCATTTTACCGAAGCTAACTTCCAGCTGGTCTTGTTTATTGGTGCGGTTACAACTGCGTCGATTAGTTTTGCCTTTGCAGCCTCGATTGCGTCGAGACAGAACCTGACCGACGCTTCGCCCGCTACTTTGCTCGGCCCCTTTATCCAGGGCGGCACCGAGTATTCATCGTAGTCGGCTACAACAACCTTATAGGGATATTCTCTGCTCAATTTTTCGTGCTGGCACCTGCCCCAGAACGGCTCAATCTCGGCCCTGTCGGCTGAGAATAAAAGCTGCTCGTTCATTCCGAATATGATAAACTTTGCAGCCTTTCTTATCTCGGGCTCAGCCAGTGCCTTGATGATAATCTCCGCACCTATCCCTGCAGGGTCGCCCATGGTGATGCCTATCACCGGCTGCTCCGTTATCGAATTGTTATTAAAATTATGGTTCATACTTTTCAGTTAAAAGCCGAGCTGTTTCAGGTTTTCGACAGTTAAACCTTCTGTCGGCAGCAGCTTTTCTACGTATTTCTTTATCGTCTTTATTATTACATCAGTTTCGATATTTACTTTATCACCGACTTTTGCCGCTCCCAGCGTTGTGCTTTTTAGCGTCTGGGGTACAAAAGAGATTCTGAAACTATTATCGTCCAGCTCTGCTATCGTCAGCGAGATTCCATCGACGGCGACCGAGCCTTTGGGTATCATATTATCGAGCAGGACCTTATCCGCAGTAAAAGTCATATCAGCAAATCGTCCTTTTCTTTCAATTTTTTTTATGGCGGCTTTTCCGTCGGTATGACCCAGCACGAAATGGCCCCCAAACCGGCTGTCAGCTTTCAGGCTTCTTTCTATATTGGCCTTCGAGCCAACCCTCAATCTGCCGAGATTCGATTTCGAAAGCGTCTCTGAGCCCACATCAAAACAGGCTGTTGTGTTCTCAAGGCCAGTTACGGTAAGGCAGACACCGTTTACACTCAGGCTGTCGCCCGCCTTACAGTCCTCGGCAAGCCCGCCAAGCTCGATTTTTAGCTGCAGTGGACCCGTATCAGCTGAGCCGGTAACCGATTTTACCTCGCACAGACCTTCTATTATTCCCGTAAACATCAATCAAAACACCTGATTCAATTAAATATCGAGTTTGCCGTTGAAAAAAACGCAAACAAAACATAAAATCGATTATATATTATTTCTGTTGAATAATCAATAATCGTCAAAACGACGGCGAAAACCTTTTTAGAAAGATGGAGTACATTATGAAAGATAAAATATTTGGCACGGCACTTGCTGTATTGCTGATAGCTTTCGTTATTGTCCCTGTCGGCTGTAAGAAAAAGACCGAGTCTGAGAAAACGTTTTACGATGTCGCAGCCGAAGATGATGCAAGGCTGCGAGCAGAGCCGAAACCAAAACAAACGCAGCCAACGGAAACTACGCAGGCACAAGCACAGCCAACGCAGCAGTTTCGCCAGCTTACAGAAGAAGAGGAAGCTGAGGCTCAGAGGCTTCTGGAATGGGCTATTCAATCGAGAAAGATGGGAAGACTCCCCGCGATAAGCTATAAACAGACGGTCGATACCTGCAGACAGATTATAAAACAGTTCCCGGATACGGAATACGAATTCAAAGCCAAACGGATTCTCGCGGATATCCCTGAGCAATACCGCAGCCGATATAATATTACGGAAGAGGAAATCGACCTCGGTGATTACAAATAGGCAATTTTAACAGGTTCACGGTGGAATAATATGGCAGCAGCAACATCAATAATGCAGATACCGGTTATAAATATTACCGCGGATTGTTTACCCGAAGCGTGGGAGAAGGCTGTCCTTGCGGTCTGGGATAACGGCCTGCAGATTAAAACCCAATACGACAAACAGGGTGAGCCGCTAAGTAGAGATGCGACCGTTATTGTAACAATTGCAGAGCCGTTCGCCGAGCCGAGAATACATAAGAATTTTCCCGGCGGACCGGCGGAGCTCGAAGCCTATCGCCAGGAGGTCGTCGACGGTATTCACGACCACTGGATAGACCCCGCCGCCGGTAAGTGGACGTATACTTATCACGAAAGATTATGTGCGTATTGTCCTGTCGAAGATTTGCGAACAGCTGATTCGCCGAGGCCGTTCACAAAAGTTAACCAGATTCAGTACATCATTGACAGCCTATCAGAGGTCGCTCATACACGCAGGGCACAAGCAATTACCTGGATGCCAAACGCCGACCCCAAGACTGAAGACCCTCCCTGTCTGCAGAGGATATGGACTCGGCTGATAGACAACGGCAGGGGGGGAAGTTGGCTTAATATGAATACACACTGGCGAAGCAGAGATTTGTACAAAGCGTGGTTTATGAATGTCTATGCGCTTACCGATTTGCAGAGAATAATAGCGCATAAGATTTCAGAGAAAATCGGCAAAGCTGTCACCGTCGGCAGATATGTCGACATAAGCGATTCGCTTCATATTTACGGCAGTTATTTTGACAGCGTCTCCAGGGAGGTGGAGAAGATGCGGTCGGGCTCATTCGAGAAGCGAAGCTGGCGCAGCGACCATCCCGCTTTTGAGATGATGACGAAAGAAGCCCGCGAAAAACTCGCGAAAGACCCTGACTGGTTCGCAAAAGCACGTGGATAATTAGTCGCTCGTGACTCGTCGCCGGTTACTTGTAACTTCTTATTTCAATATTTCTTGTTCGATATTCCCCTGCTTACTTTTATCGGTCTGACGAATATCGAAATTTTATTAGATGCAGTTTGTCCATTTGCGATTTTTATATTAGACTTTGTACGGATAGGACAATAAAGGGGTGTGGCCGGTAACAAACGGCAGCTCATCAACTACATAACAGTTTTTTACCCTTTACGGGGGTCCTGCCATGGGGGGGAGTTACGGACTGCCAGGGCAGGATTGAAAGATGCGTCCTTAAGCAGTATTAAGGACTGTAAGATACTTATGGGGGGCCATAAAATTTCTTTCCGGGTGTAGACCCCTGTGCTTTTAGCACAGGGGTCTTTCTTTTACAAGAATAAGCCCTGACAAGGCTTCCGTCTTTTTTTACACCTTCCGCGTATGAACTAGCGCTGCCGGAACGCGCAAATAATGTAGCCACCGGCGTCTCTCGGAGAATATAAAAATTGTAAATTTTCCTTTGACACACTACATATTGAGCGTAAAATTCAGAAGTTGACAAGATATTGTGCTATTACCGAGGCAGGTTTTCTCGTGAGGTGTCCTTTTTGTAAAGAAGATAGAGATAAGGTTGTTGACTCTCGGGCCAGCGATTCGGGCAGAGTAATAAGAAGAAGGCGCCAGTGCCTGGCCTGTGAAAGACGCTTTACAACTTATGAAAAGATAGGCGAGAGTTTTAAGTTGTATGTAGTCAAAAAAGATAATTCGCGTGTTCCTTATGACAGGGAAAAAGTTATTGCGGGATTGCAAAAGGCCTGTTATAAAAGACAGGTGTCAGCAGAGCAGATTCAGCAAATCGCCGACAGAGTCGAGGAAGATATTTTTCGGTACTTCGACAAAGAGGTAACAAGCGCATTTATCGGTGAAAATGTGATGAAGCACTTAAGAGACGTTGACAAGGTTGCGTACATTCGTTTCGCAAGTGTCTATCGTGATTTTAAGGATGCGGGTGATTTGATTGATGAGGTAAGGCAGGCTATCGGAAGAGCTGAACAACCGGGTCAGCAAAAACTTTTTGAAGGTTAAATAAAGTAAAAGAAAAAATTTTGGGCTCTTGGATGCATTATGCAGGGAGGCTGAAGGGCCGATGAAAGCACAGCTTAAAGTAATAAAACAGGACGGCAGCAGTGAGCAGTATCTGTACACCAAGGTTATAGCTACAATCGGCAATGCTCTTGCGCTGGCGGGCCAGCCCGACATCTTAGCTGCCGAGCAGCTCGCTGACGTGATAACATACACGCTTTACGAGAAGCAAAAAAAACGCAGCATCAGCAGCGGTGAGATTTTATCTGTAATTAAAGCCGCTCTCTCGGCGGCGGGTTACGAAGAAGCTGCGATTTCACTCGGCGACCACCATATGGAGCGAAGGCTCAAGCGTTCGCGAATCGACGTTGTCTCAGTTGATATGGACAATTTATCAGATGCCCGGCAGTTCGGCGAAGACGGCGACTCTGTCACAAGGAGCCGCTGGGACAAGTCACGAATAGTCACTGACCTGATGGAAAAACACGGTATTGAACGTTCAGCAGCCCGCGCGATTGCTTCGATGGTTGAGCAAAAAGTTCTGGCGATGGATTTTACGCAGGTACCAGCCAGTTTAATAAAGCAGCTTGTTCTAAGCGAGGCGGCTGTTATGCTCCGAGCCCAGAGCCAGCTGCAAAAAACATAAACTTTCCTGCCTAATTAGTTATCTAATCCGAATATACTTGAAATTGGCCGAGCCCAGAGTAGTTTAAGATTTATAAAATCTCTTTAACGCGGGCGAGGATGTGTTCAGGTGACTCATTTTCTTCGATGTCAAGCCAGTTTACCTCGGGGAAGGTTTTGAACCAGGTTCGCTGGTGCTTGGCGAGATGTCGCGTATTTTTTTTGATAAGCTCGACTGCATCTTCGAGAGTTGTTCTTCCTTCCAGGTAATCGATGATTTCTGCATAACCTATCGCACCTGCAGCCTGTTTGCTTAAGGGTTCGTCTTCGGCTAAAAGGCTTTTGACCTCTTCGACCAGGCCGACATCAATCATTTTTTTTACCCGGCTGTTGATTCTTCTGCTTTCGATTTGCTTTTGTCTTCGCAGGGCGACGATTTTGAACTTGTGCAGCATATCCTGTTTTGTGTTTTGAAGTCTCGGCCATTGCTTCTGGAAGGTAGAGATTGGTTTGCCGGTAAGCTGATAAACTTCCAGCGCTCTTATAATTCTTTTTTCATCGTTCGGGTGTATTCGCTCTGCTGCATCAGGGTCAATTTCTTTAAGTTCGCTATATAGTTTTTCAAGCCCGAGCGCCTCTGCCTGCTGTCTCAGCTCTTCTCTTATTTTTTCATCCGAGGCCGGTCCATCGAATAAGCCATACAGCAGAGCCTTTATGTAAAGCGCGGTTCCGCCGACAGCGATAACAGTTTTGCCTCTGTTTTTGATGTCCTCTATCGCCTGGTTTGCCAGCTCGAGGAATCGGCCGAGGCTGAATGATTCGCTGGGCTCGAAGATATCGATTAGATGGTATCTGATTTTTTCTCTCACCTTTTTGGGCGGTTTGGCTGTTCCTATATCCATCCGCCTATAGACCTTCATCGAATCGACGCTGATGATTTCCGCGTCGATCTGGCTTGCCAAATCAAAGGTAAGCCTGCCTTTGCCCGAAGCCGTTACGCCGGTAATTAAAATCATATTTTTTCCATAATAAGAAAAAGAATACGGGAAAAATCTCACCACCTGGAGTATAATTCTGGTACGCCGGTTTTGCAATTTGAATTTTTGGAGGATTGATATGACAGTTGCCGAGCATATACACAGCGATTTTTATATGGAGCTTGAAAATAAACGCAGGCTCGTTAACACAGCTATACAGAGGATTTTTGCCGAGGCTCGCGATATTAATCGCGACCTCCGTGAGGCTCTTCGATATACAATCGAGGGACAGGGCAAAAAAATAAGAGCAGCTCTTTTAATGTGGTGCTGCGAGCTCGTCTGCGGCTCGGTCAACAGCAACGCAGAGGTTGCCGCCGCCGCCGTCGAGATGATACACACATCTTCACTTGTACACGACGATTTGCCGGCAATGGACGATGATGATATTCGGCGGGGCAGACCTACCTGTCATAAAAGATTCGACGAGGCGACAGCTATACTTGTCGGCGATGCACTCTTGGTTCTCGCGCTGGAGTCGCTCGCCAAATACATAGATAACAGCAACGTCGCTGTTGCACTAATCGGCGAGCTCGCCTCTGCTTCGGGTCCCGAAGGTATGATGTCGGGCCAATTGGCGGACCTGAAGGCCGAAAAAACAGAAGGTACAAAACAGATTCTTGAGTACATTCACACGAATAAAACTGCGAAGATGTTTCGCTGTGCCGCTGCGATGGGTGCGATATGCGGCGATGCCACGGTCGAGCAATACAACCTGCTGAGTGAATACGGGCTGAAGATTGGGCTGAGCTTTCAAATTGCCGACGATATTCTCGATGTCAGTGCATCGAGTGAGCAGTTAGGCAAGACCGCAGGCAAAGACGAGCAGGCGAGCAAGGTTACGTACCCGGCTGTTATCGGCCTTGAAAAATCAAAAGAAATTGCGAAAAGATTCGCCGACGAGGCTCTCGCTGCTCTGGAGCCGTTCGGCAAAAAGGCTAAGATTCTGCGTCAGCTCACGAAAGCCCTCCTGCAGAGAAAAAAATAGGCTTAGAATCAAGAAAATAAGAGAATACATACACCAACTCACGATCTCGCAATAAAAGCCCTGATTCTCAGAACGTTTCAATTGAAAAAAAAATGAAAAAATTGTTGACTATAATAACCATTTTAGCATAGAATAGTATTAAATAAAAATGAGCTTTTATAACGTGGAGGAAAAAATGAGACGCAACAAACTACTATTCTCAATAATCGTTTTTGTCTTTTCCTGCTCTATCGTCTCAGCCGGTTCACTGGAGCTTCGGTTAGAAGCGGTCAACGGAATTCCTGTCGAACATGTCAATGAGGTCTGTACGAATCTCGGTAATACAGTGGCTTTGGCCATTGTCTATATTTCCGATCCCGGATGGTCTATCCCTTTTTTTAACTGTGAAATAATTAAGCAGGACAGTTATGCTGGTATATTTGACGTATCAGAGGTGTACTGGACGTACGATTGGGATTTAACTCCTATATGTGAGATCAATCCTGAAGGAAACGTTTTCCTATCAGCAGGTGATTTATTTGGCGACGGACAGTAGCCGGGCACTGTCGTCGGAAACATTATATACAGGTCTGTTGAATGTGAGTGGAACTTTTTTGAACTTACTTCCGATGCACTGCTGTATGAACAAGAGCTTAACGGGCCAGGAGTGCGGGAGCTGACTTTCGGAGATGGTATATCTATACTTCATTGTACCGCACTAAAATGGGAAGACATAAACGATGACTTATTTATCGACTCACTGGATTTCGCCTACTTTGCCGAGGCCTGGCACAGCCATCCCGGCGACGGAAACTGGGATGAAAGGTGCGACTTTTACATGGACGACTATATCGACGCTCTTGATTTAGCCTATTTCTGTGGTTCCTGGCTGTGTTACAGCTACGACTGCCATTGCAAACTCAGAGAATAAAAAAAATCATCGAATCTCACATCTGCTGCATATCTTTGTGAACTTAATTTGTTCCTAGCGCACCTGGCAAATCCTGAAAAGTTTTTAAACATAGTTCAGCTATAGGCAATTTTTTAAAACAATTAGAAATTGCTATGCGCGCTATGCGCGCCTAAAACATTAATTTCAGAGCATAATGCTGTGCTAATACGGCATAATTTTCATAAGTCCTTATAGAAAAAGGATTTTTGCTTTTAGTGCGGTTTTTACCTATTGAATTTTCGGCTTTTTCGCTGTATTATGTATCGGTGATAAAAATGCTGGAAACAATCAATAGCCCACAGGATTTGAAGAATCTGCCGGTTAGCCGATTACAGGCTCTGGCCGATGAGATTAGAAGCTTCATACTCAATTCGGTGAGCAGGACCGGCGGTCATTTGGCGAGCAGTCTCGGCGTGGTAGAGCTGACGGTGGCGCTGCATTACGTCTTCGATTTCAGCAGTGACAAATTGCTATGGGATGTCGGCCATCAATGCTATGCTCACAAGATAATCACCGGCAGAAAGGATAAATTCGCCCGCATACGCCAGCCGGAAGGCTTGAGCGGATTTCCCGACCCGGCTGAGAGCGAGTACGACCAGTTCGCCGTAGGTCACGCCGGCACATCAATAGCAACAGCTCTGGGTATGGCGCTTGGGCAGGAGCAGCACCACAGTGACGAAAAAATCGTAGCTCTCGTTGGTGATGCGAGCATCGTTAACGGATTGTCGTTCGAGGCGCTGAACAATCTTAGCCTGGTTGACAGACAGCTGCTGATTATTCTTAACGACAACTCGATGGCTATCGACGTCACACAGGGAGCTCTTGCGAAGTACTTTTCCAAAATCAGGCTGAGCCAGACATACGAGGATTTGCGAAGGACTACCACCAATATTCTGGAGCATATGCCCGTCATCGGCAAAAGCGTCGAGGATGCGATTGAGAAAATCAAGAAAAGCATTCGAATGGTTTTACCAGCGAGCCAGATGTTTGAGAGTCTCAACATCCCTTACTTTGGGCCTGTGGACGGTCACGATATTGCTTCACTGATAAAATTATTCGAAGCTCTTGCGGACTTAAATCATCCCGCAATACTGCACGTTTACACAAGGAAGGGCAAAGGTTTTGTTCCCGCGGAAAAGGACAAGCCAAGATTTCACTCGACCGGCCCTTTCAAGATGAATGGCGACAGTGACGAGTCCGATTCGGCCCTGCCTAAGCGCAGCTTTACCGATGTATTGGGCGAGTGTTTGGTTGAACTTGCGGAAAGGGACAAAAGAATCGTCGCCATTACATCTGCTATGCGTGATGGGACGGGACTCAGCGAGTTCAGTAAGAGATTTCCTGACAGATTTTTCGATGCGGGTATTGCAGAAAGTGTTGCTGTTGATATAGCTGCTGGGATGGCGAGGACGGGTTCGAAGCCGGTGGTCTGTATCTACTCGACGTTTCTGCAGCGAAGCTTCGACCAGATATTCCAGGAGGTCTCGCTTCAGAATCTGCCGGTAGTGTTCTGCATAGACCGTGCAGGTCTTGTCGGTGCCGACGGTCCTACACATCACGGCTTGATGGATATCGGTTACTTGAGGATGCTGCCGAACGTAGTGCTTGCGGCACCTGCCAATGAAATCGAGATGAAGCTTGCGCTTGAGTATGCAGTCGCCGCCGACAGGTGTGTTTGCATCCGGTACCCGAGGGATATCGTTCCGCCGGCAGAGTTTGACAGTTCGGCATGTAATCAGCCGTTTGCGACCGGCAGGAGCGTAACAGTAAGAAAGTCTAAAGGTTCGTCCGCAGTTATTATCAGTTACGGCAGTATGCTTTATGAAAGTCTAAAAGCTGCTGAAAAGTTAAGCGCCGAGGCAATTATGGTTGATGTTGTCAATGCGAGGTTTGCGGCACCGCTTGATGAGCAGATTTTGTTTTCGCTGCAGGAAGGCAAAAGTATAATTACAGTAGAGGACCACAGCGTCGCGTGTGGATTCGGCTCTGCATTGCTTGAGCTGGCGGCGGCGAAAATGGCTGATTTCGCAAATAAGAATAAAAGTGCTGCGAAGTTATCGGCTAATCGGATTCGACTCTTGGGCGTTCCGGCCAGATTTATTGAGCGAGGTTCGAGGGCAAAGCAATTTATGCAGGCCGGAATTAGTGCCGATAATATTCAAGAGGCCGTAAAACAGATGACAACCGCAGGCAGCAGCAAAAAGCGAAAGAGCACAAGGAAAAAGGTGGTTACCAGATGAGTGGGAAAAAGACCAGACTGATAATTTTTGCCGACCCGGAGAAAAATAACGTCGGTGCAGCCGTTGATGAATTTTCAGAGTTTGTCAAAGGAAAAACTGAGATAGTTGATAGTTGCGATGTCAGAAGTTTTAGACCAGAGATTCTCAAAGGCTGCGACTATGCGGTAGTCTTCGGCGGTGACGGCAGTATTATATCCGCGGCGAGGGCACTTAGTGACAGCAAGGTACCGGTTATAGGAGTCAATCTCGGTAAGCTCGGCTTCCTGGCTGAGTTCAGCGTCGACGAATTGAAGGATTATTTCGACCAGATAACGTCAGGCAAGGCCCGCATCGAGCGAAGGATGATGTTGAAGTGCTGCGTTTTGCGCGATGGACAACAGATTTTCAGTTCCAAAGCGATTAACGATGTTTTCATAACAGCGGGAATTCCCTTCAGGATGATACAGCTTCAGATAAAAGTTGACGGTCAGCCTCTTGCGGGATGCGTAAGTGACGGGCTGATAATTTCCACGCCGACCGGCTCGACGGCATATAATCTGTCAACAGGCGGGCCTATACTGTCCGGCAAGATGGAAGCGATGGTGATTACACCTATATGTCCCCATTCACTCAGCTTCAGGCCTATTGTTATAGGCGGTGACAGTAAAACCGAAATCGTCGGGCTTCAGGTTAATGAGGGCACTACTGTTTCCATAGACGGCCAGCTATCACAAGGTCTGTCAGCCGGTGATGTTGTCGAGGTCGCAAAAGAGGGCGGCTATTTTCTTGTGGTTAATAATCCTATAAGGAGTCAATGGGATACAATGGCGGCTAAACTCGGATGGGCAGAGAAGCCGAAGTATAAGAAAGAGTAAGGACATATTAGGCCGCCTTTCAAAGCTGCCAGAGGCGGTTCAGAATTGATTGAGAACACATTGATTTAGTTACTTGTATATATTATAATGAAAAGATTATAATATGCTGAAAGAGGTGGTTAAAATGAGTATGCGGGGAATTAAAATTCTGCTTTGTGTGTTATTATTGAATTTTTTTGCGGCTTTTAACTCTCAGGTAGCAGCCGGTGCAGGAACGGGCGGCCTGGGAGGAGTCGGAACAGAAGGTATTACAAATCCTGTAATAGGCAGTGCGAGCGGCTCATTGACCGAGCCGGTGAGCACTTATGACCCGACTGCATTTATGGTACCCCAGCCGAATATAGCCAGCGGCAACCTGGCTATCACCGGTAATATCGGCGGCGGAAAGCACTTTCGAGGCTACGTCCCCTATGGCAGCTTAACAGACATTCAGGCAAATCTTGAATCTACATCATTAGATTCATTTCTCAGATATTCGAGTGCACCCTCCCAGCCGTTCTATTCACCGACAGGTTCACTCGTTTCCGTTACAGGGCAGGGTGCACCAGGCGCTTATCGGCCGGTATCGCAAAAGGTAAGAGGTTACAGCGGGACGGAAGAATATTTTGCACCATATTCTTCATTAATGGCTACTCAGCCGGCCACGTCTCCGGTGACATCAGGATACGTAACAATACCCGCAACGGGATACGGTTACAGCCAGTCTCTGTTGGGCCACGTTCAGGGTTATGGAGCTTCCAGCCAGTTCCTGCGATTGGGCAGCGAATTAGAGTCGGCTACTCGTTCTGAGCAGGCATCGGCCGGAGAGCAAATTAGTCTGCTCAAGTCTAGCCTCGAATCAACGTTTGCATCTGAGAGACTCAAAGCGTTCGAAACCGAGGAACCGGGCGAGCAATTAGAGGCTGGTAAGCAGATTGATGTCTATGAACAGATGAAGGAGCAGCTCGGCATTTCTGAAAAACTTTCTGCAGAGCAGGTCAGTCGAACCGAAGCGAATGAGCGGATTCGAAAGGCGGTCGAAGAAGAGCTGAAGGCCAAGTTAGAGGTTGGCCAGATTGATACGGAAAAGATTTTAGAGCGCAGAAAAGAGCGGCGAGAGGCAATACAGCAGGTGAGCGGCGGAGGAACAGCTCCACAGGAGGCAGAAACAACTGAACGAAAAAAATATAAAACTTTTGCAAGCGAAAGTGGAGATGAGTTTAATCACTATATGGAAGCAGCGGAGCAGTATCTCAAGGAGGGCAAGTTCTATCAGGCGTCAGATGTATATTCGCTGGCATCAATATACAAGCCTATGGACCCATTGTCATACGCTGGCAAAAGCCATGCCTTGTTCGGAGCAGGTGAATACCTGAGCAGTGCACGATTGCTTTCGTTCGCCCTGAAGATTTTCCCGCCTTATGCAGATGTTAAGGTTGACCTTGTAGAGATATTCGGGAACAAAGAGCTTATCGACCTGAGGATATTAGAACTTGCAAAATGGGCTACCGAGACTGGGTCAGCTGAGCTTCACTTATTGCTGGCTTACATCCTTTATCAAATGGATAATCAGACCGCTGCAAAGGTTGCTATTAACGAAGCTTATAAAAAGATGCCCGAAGATGAAGCGGTTCTGGCACTTAAAAAAGCAATAGAAGGCTCCTGATAACGAGTTCAGGAATCGGCAATCAAGAATTTAGATACTCGATGCTCGATATTAAAGAGCCTGCTTTAGACAGACGAGATACAATTCAAGAGATGCGAATCGAAGGTGAGAAGCTGTGAGAATATTTTGGACGTAGAGGGTGTTTTCGGCAGTGGAGGACTGCTTTCTCGGGCATTTTCCGGTTTTGAGTATCGTGCCGAGCAGGTCAAAATGGCTGATGCGGTGCGGCAGGGGCTTGCCAGAGGCGGACGCCTTGCAGTCGAGGCTGGTACTGGAGTAGGAAAAAGTTTTGCATATCTTGTCCCCGCAATAGAAACTGTCAGCAGGAAAAAAACCAGAATTCTCGTCAGCACCTTCACAATCTGTCTGCAGGAGCAGCTTATCGATAAAGACATTCCTTTTCTTCAGGCAAATCTCTCAGTCTCTTTCAGTGCGGCACTGGCCAAGGGCAGGGGCAATTATCTCTGTAAGAGGAGGTTAAAATCGGTCATCGGCAGGCGCAGGATGCTATTCGATGAATGGGCAGACGAGCTGGACAGGATTTATGAATGGTCGGTCAGAACAAGGGACGGTTCTCTAAGTGACATATCATTTTTGCCGACACCAACTGTGTGGGAGGCAGTTAACAGCGAGCACGGTAACTGTACGGCCAGACAGTGTGAGCATTTTGCCGATTGCTTTTACCGAAAGGCCAGACGCAGACTCGAATCGGCTGATATTATTGTTGCTAATCATTCTCTTATGTTCAGTGACCTTGTGCTTAAGGAACAAGGTTTCGGGCTATTGGCCGAGTATGAAAACGTGATAATCGACGAGGCACATAATATCGAGCACGTCGCCGAGGACCATTTCGGTATCGACATAAGCAGCTATCGCGTAAGACGGCTGCTCAATGAGCTCTATAATCCTGCGAAACATAAAGGATTCTGCAGCTATAAAGGTGCGGAGGCTGCGATAGATATTGTTCTTCGGGCAAATAAGGCGAGCGAGAAATTCTTCAGGCGGGTCAGAAGCTGGTACGAGACACACGAAAAAGCCTTTGCCGGCAGATGCTATAAGAATTTTGTCGATGATTTTATTTCCGGACAATTAAAGCAGTTGCGGGTCGAACTGTCGGCACTTGCAAACAAAGAAAAAATCGTCGATGATAAATTTGAGCTTATTCGCTACGCCAATCGCTGCAGCGAGCTTATAGCAGAGCTTGACAGCTTTCTTTTACAGAAGCTCGAAGGCCATATCTACTGGGTAGAACAGTCCGGGGCTGGCAGGAAAACAATTCACCTGAGAAGCGCGGCAATCGACGTTGGGCCCGATATCAGAAGGTGTTTATTTGATAAGTTTCGCTCGGTTGTGATGACAAGTGCGACGCTTAGCAGTGATGGGTCGAATGAGGCGAGCGGTTTTAAATTTTTCACAGGCAGGGTCGGGCTTGAAAACTACGAAGCGTTAAAGCTCGGCTCGCCTTTCGATTACAAAGAACAGGTCAAGATGTATATTGAAAAGAATATGCCGGACCCGAATGAGGAAAAGTTTGTAACCGCCGCCATTGAGGCGGTTAAAAAGTATCTGCTCCAGACCGAGGGACGTGCGTTTTTATTATTCACCAGCTACGAGATGCTCGAGCGAATGGCCTCTGAGATTGACCAGTGGCTCGCGGAAAACGATATCGAGCTTTTGCAGCAGGCAAGCCGCGTCGACAGGAGCAGCCTTTTAAAATATTTCAAGACAGGTAAAAGAAAGGTTTTGTTCGGGACAGATAGTTTCTGGCAGGGTGTGGACGTGCCGGGAGAGGCCCTCAGCAATGTGATAATAGTAAGATTGCCTTTCGCGGTTCCGGACAGGCCTTTAATCGCAGGCAGAATCGAGCAGATTCAGCAGCAGGGCGGCAATGCATTTGTCGAATATCAGCTGCCGATGGCGATAATAAAATTCAAGCAGGGTTTCGGCAGACTGATTCGCAACAAAACCGACAGGGGGATTATAGTTATTCTTGACAGCCGAATCGTCAATAAGAGTTACGGCCGGCAGTTCCTGTCGGCGATACCCGAATGCACAATAGAAGTCACAGGCTCGTAAATCAAGTGCCGTCGGGCGTCCCTTGTGGATAGCAGACGGCTTGCCTGCCCACAGGCAGGCAAAGGCAAGTCGGCTGCAGTTTCTTTATTAGTATTGTATTAGTATATGTATTAGTAGTACGACAATTCTGTCGTAGTCGAAATACAGGTTTTGTCGTAGTCGATTACCATTTTTGTCGTAGTTAGTAAGACAATCTTGTCGTACCCCCTGCTCTTGGTTGTTAAATCTTTTTTTCTAAATTACTATTTTAGATAAGCCGGTTTAGGTTTGTAATTGATAATAAGCCTGTTAAGCTCTGGCAGCTCTTTTCTTAACCGATTGATGTACTGCTGGTTAATCCTTTTATATGAATGAATCTCAAGTCTCTGGATTCGCTTTAAGTTATGTAAATATTTGAAACCCTCGCCGCTAAAATCTGCTCCGCTTATCCACAGGTCAACCAGCTTTTCCATTCGCGACAAATACCTTAGTCCCTCGTCATCAATTTTTGAATTAAGTAACTGCAACCGGTGTATATTTGTGAGATTTTGCAGATGTTTCAATCCCTCATTGCCTATCCCGACTGTACTAATTGATAAATCTTCCAGGTTTTTTAGTTGCGAAAGACACGCCAAATCTGAATCGCT
>CAYLMG010000003.1:22843-29144 GCA_964384565.1 uncultured Pirellulales bacterium
TCAAGCGTTTTTATCTGCGAAACATACTTTAATCCTTCATCTGTAAGATTATTGTTACTGAAATGTACTTTTAGATTTGTAAGTGAAGGAAGTGCTTTTAAATGTTTCAGTCCCTCATCCGTGAAATTTCCGCAAATGTGCAGGTAGTAAAGATTGGGAAAGTCAGCAAGATACTTAAGGCCTTCATCTGTTACATACGTGCTATTCAGGTCCAGCTCTTGCAGTAACTTAAGTTCCTTTAGATATTTTAAATCTTCGTCCGAAATCCTGCTTTCGGTAAAATGCAGCCTCTTCAGATTCGAAAGCTTGACTATCTCTTTTAACCCGTCTTCACCAACAAATTTCGGTGCATATAATTCTTCCAGCTGCTGCATTCCCGTAATGAACTTGAGGCCTTGACTATTCACACTTGCGCCTCTCAAATTAAGTTCTCTTAAGCCGGTAAGATGTGATATATATTTCATACAAAGGTTAGTAGGCTTTTCTCCTGCTTTCAATCCCGCCCACATAGTAACAGAGTAAAGGTCGTCTTTGCCTATTTTTTTCAGCACCGAGAGTTTCGTTGGCTGTCGATATAATGACATGCTTATCTGCAGCTGAATCCGCTTACCCGCTGGAACTTCAACATCACCGATAGCTCGTGATAGAAACTGCCACTCTGCTCCGTTTATCCAGTGATGAAAAGTTTCTATCTGTCGCTCTGCATCTCCATCCTGAATATAAACGTCCCCAAGTGAATATTCCTTCGGAAAATGCAAAATAAGGGGCTGTGATTTAACATTCGTTCCTTCAGCCCCGGGGGTTGTTGAGAGTGGTGTTAAAAAGACTATTATAAATAATGCTGTTTTGGCCTTTTGCATATCTTGCTCCATATAAATAGTCGCCGCTGATATGTAAATGTAACATAAAAAACAAAGTTTTTTAAAAATTGCCTGTAATTTTTCCATTTTCAATATCTACATTTTCACCACCAGTCTTTTATAGAAATTTTACAGCAATTTGGTGCATATAGCCGATTTGTCTTAATAATGTTTTTTTACATTCTGGTACTGTTTTTTGTCTCAAAAAGACGGAGAAAAAGATGAAAATAAGGATTTGTCTTATATTAGGTTTTTTGGCGGTGAGTTTTTTTGCAGGTTGTAAGCCCGCGGCGAGGCGTGAAATCGAGCCTATATCCTACGACAGGCCTTTAGGGCCGGGCGAGCAGGCGCTTCGAAAGGTTACCGAGCCGTGGGAGTTTCCGGATTTCACGTTCGGCTGTACAAATTTGAAAGATTTGAGAGCGGCGGTCAGCAACAGCCTGAATTACCTAAATAAGCCTTCAAGCAAAAGATATTATCCAATATGCGGAATTAGCCATTCGAGGGCTGTCGCGAGCCTGAAAAAGTTCGCAGAGCTTCTGGATTCCGGATTAGTCGGCAATCAGCTCAATGATGCGATACGAGAGAATTTTGACGTTTATACGTCGGTCGGCTGTGACGGGGAAGGGACGGTTTTGTTCACGGGTTATTATACGCCGATATTCGACGGCTCAACCGTCAGGACCGAGCGGTTTCAGCACGCCCTTTATCGTCAGCCGGAAGATTTAGTCAAGGGAGCGGACGGGGAGATACTCGGCCGACGCGGAATGAACGGCGAGGTGAGCAAGTATCCTTCGCGAGCTGTGATTGAGAATACGAATATGCTGAGGGGCAAAGAGCTTGTGTGGCTGGGTGATTCGTTCGAGACTTATGTCGCGCACGTGCAGGGCTCCGCGAAGATTCGCATGCCCGATGATGAGGTTGTCGGCGTAGGTTACGCCGCTAATAACGGCTGGGAGTATAGAAGTATATCCAAGGCGATGGTTGCCGATGGTGTGATAAGCGAGAGTCAATTGAGCTTGTCGGCGATGATAGACTATTTCAAAAGGCACGCGGACAGGGTTAGAGAATATACGCGACGGAATCCGCGTTTTGTTTTTTTCAAGGACGAGGACAGCCCGCCCAGAGGAAGTTTGAATGAGCCGGTGACGGAGATGCGCTCGATAGCGACGGATAAATCGATTTTCCCGAGGGCGGCGTTAACTTATGTTTCGACGTATCTGCCGCGAGAGAGCGGCGGAGTTATAAGTAAATCGGTTTACAGCGGATTTGCACTCGACCAGGATACCGGCGGAGCGATTCGCGCGCCTGGCAGGTGCGATATGTATATCGGGGTGGGCGATACAGCGGGTAAAATCGCGGGGATGACATATCAGGAGGGCAGGCTTTATTATCTTTTTATAAAAGAAAATAAGGCTTATGCCTTGTATTGACAGAAAAGAGCTTTTTGCTACTCGTTATTCGAATTATCGCCGCGAATCCGCACAAAAAAGCCCGAATCGTCCCCGAAGAGGACAGCTGAAATTTCTAAAAATAAAGCTAAAAAAGGTGATTTTTTTTTCTTGACTCGATTGATAAGCGAGATAAAATTAAAAGTAGTCAGGGGGGCATATTGATAAAAAGAGATAGAGGTTTATGAGAAGGGGTGATGAAAAGAAATAGTGAGGAAGGTGTGGTGGAAAGAAGGAGTGAGAAGCGGCGATGAAAAGAAGTGGTAAGAAGAGAGGCAGGGTGATTTTAGAGATTGAATTAATCTCGTGTTTACCAACTTCAAACAGGAATAAATTCCTGTTATACATCAAGCCGATTTCTTCGAAACCTTTTTGAGTAGCAAAAAAAGAAAATAATCTTTTATCTCGATAATAACAATATGCCCCCCTTTTATTGCAGGGATGAAAGTTATATCAGCTTCAAAATACTTCGGCATCAAATTAAGATTTACACATACATATAATTTCATATCTAATTTCATCAACCAATCGTATGATAATAGAAAAGTAACGTTAATCCGATGCAGTGTTGAATAAGGTGCGGCATTAAGCAGATGCCGCACTAAGCAGACGCTGAATCAAAGAGATAATACATACACAGTGATGATAATGACTTAGTAAAAAATATTTTGTGAATGTGAACACATTCACGAAGTTATCATAGAACTCAATTTTATAGCTGCTTTCAAGAAAGTGCGTTGGGACTAATTACAATTTTACAGCTTCCAAAAAAGTTATTGTTAAGGTTTTTGCCGGTTTCTTTTTTATGAGATTAACCGTCATTTCTTTCATTTGTGGATTCCTGTTTAAGACTTCGACGAGACGTTTGCCAGTCCCGAGCACACTGTCAAAGAACCGATTCGATTCGGTTGGAATGACAGGGGGAACGTTTTTATGAGATGTGGGTTTTTGGGTTAAAAATGGGGGTGGGGGGAGTAAGTGCGGGGGTCATTTTTGGCTTAAAAATGGGGGCGGCGCGCAAGATCGTGCAAGGGGGTAAATAGAAAATTCAATTTTTTTGAAATTTTTTTTAATCCTTCAACCACAAGCACTTACATCAATTCAACGCTTCCGAAAAGGGGCAAAACTCGTCAAGATCGTGCAAGGGGGTCTAATTATGGAGGACGTAGGACAAATGACGGACGACGGGATATGAGTAGGGTTACGGAAAGGAGCTGATATGGGATTTGAGCCGGGGATATTCGAAGACGAAGGTCTTCAGGCGGAATTCCTTGAGTGGCTTATCGAACAACGCGCGGGCGAGGTGCAAAGACACTTCGGAAAGCTCTGGGAATATTATGCGAATCCGATAGTAGACAGTTACGGCAACGGGGCGTACAGCAGAAAGGTGAACGAGAGCGGCAGATGCTATGTACAGGCCCAGGAGTATGGGCTGCCGGCGCGAATAACGGGGTTAGTACATTCGGCTAATACAGGCGTGTTCGGCGGCAGAGCAGTGGGGGACATACAGCGAAAAGAGGTAGTAATAGAGAATGACATATCGTGGCGAATAAATGCGGCGGTTGACTTTCTGTTCGGAAAGCCGCTGAGCCTGATATCTAAATCGCCTGACAGCCAAAAGAAGGCCCAAATAGAAGCGATTTTAAAAGCTGTTTTTTCGGCTAACGGCGGTATAGGGTTTTTCCAGGATATGGCGGTGCTCGGAGGTGTTTACGGTTTCGTCGATTGTTTCGTCAGGCCTAGCGAAGAAATCTTCGAAAAATTCACTTCTCCTTCACTTCAAAACACCAGATTTGAAGATGTGCTGCAGTTGGCACAGACAATCGGGCTGGAACTGATTGAAGCACCGAGAGCACTGCCGGTTCTGGATGAGAATGATTACCGGAAAATCAGGTACTACGTTCAGCATTTTTATCAGAAGAGAAATACAGTGAGCAGAAAAAGCTCATTTTTATCGCGTCTTTTGTCCGGCGGCGGTTCTGTGACAGACAGCAGAGAGACGATTGCGGTGACAGAGATTGTCTCTGCGGATGCGTGGCAGAGGTATGAGAATCGTAAACTTGTTTCTGAGGGGAACCTGCCGTGGGGATTTTTGCCGGTGATTCATATTCAGAATCTGGCACAGCCTTTTTACTACGAAGGGATAAGCGACGTTGAGCCGCTGATACCGCTGCAGGATGAGCTTAATACGAGACTGAGTGACAGGTCGAACCGGATAACTTTTCAATCCTTCAAGATGTATCTCGGCAAGGGCATCGAGGGTTTCGAGGACAAGCCCGTATCGCCCGGCAGGATGTGGTGCACGGATAATATGGAAGCGACGATTGAGGAGTTCGGCGGCGACGACCATACGCCGAGCGAGGACAATCACATCTCTGAGATTCGTGAAGCGATGGACAAGACGAGCTCAGTGACGCCGATAGTAGCGGGAGTAATCAGAGGCAAGGTGGGCAATCTTACGAGTGCTGTTGCGCTTCGGCTGACACTGATGGGGATGCTCAGTAAGACGGAACGAAAGAGATTTACCTACGGCGAGGGGATAAAGAATATATGCAGAATGGTTCTTGAGATACTTGACAAATCGGGAGCTTATAAAACGGCAACGAGTGACAGAGTAGTTGATGTTATTTTTCCGAGCCCACTGCCGGAAAATATGATGGAGAAACTTCAGGAGGCACAGATGAAAAAAGAGCTCGGGGTATCGAGTGAGCAGATACTCAAAGAGTTAGGCTATGACATTAGTGGTTAGTGTTTAGTTACTTTTGGAGGTTATATGAGTCAGGTTGACGAAGAGAGGCTGTCAGAGACAGAAGCGGAGCAGCAAGTGCTCGATAACGGAGCCAAGCTTGTTCCGGTGGCGGAGTCGATACGCTATCACAAGAGGGCACAGAGTGCGGAGAAGAAAAACGAGAAATTGTCCGCTGAATTAGAGCAAACGAAAGCAGAGCTTTCGGAGGCGGCTGAGCAGCTCAGGAGTATAAAGACCGAACAGGAGCTGACGCGTAAGCTATCGGCGGCGGGAGCGAGTGATTTGGAGGCGGCTGTTCTGCTTGCCAGGGCAAGGCTCGAAGGTGACAGCGAGTCAGATGTGGACGGCTGTATAGAGCAATTGAAAAAAGAAAAGCAATACCTGTTCGGCAGGGCCGGTACCGCAAATTTGACGGTTAAAAAAACATCGGGAGTAAAGAGCAGGGCGGGCGGACAAAGTATTCTCGAGCAGGCTGCTAAAAGAGCGGCTGGTTCAGGGGACAGAAAAGATTTGCAGGAGTATCTTAAGCTGAGAAGAAGCGTTCTTTAGTCCTTCGACTACGCTCAGGATAAATGTTGAGTTCTTAGTTTTGAATTTTTAGTTATTTTTTGAGTAAAGATTAAGGAGTTTATTATGGCATTTACAGGTAAATCAACATATTCGGCGGGTACTACTCTGCCTGAACTGGCAGAGGACGTATCCGATTTAATCGGGATAATATCGCCTTATGAGATACCGCTTCTGGATGCTCTTGGCGACCCATTAAGAGAGGCGGTGAGCACACATCACGAGTGGCTTGAGGATGAGCTTCTTCCGAACAAGGACGCTGTCAATGATAATACTTTCACGGACCCGGATGTTGATACGGAGTTTGACGTCGATAACGGTAGCAGGTTCAGGGCAGGTGACCAGATACAGATTGAAGGCTCGGAAGAGCTGATGTTAGTGACGGCTGTTGATGGTGACACGCTGACGGTAGTTCGAGGTTATGCGGGGACAACCGCCGAGGATTTGGCGGACGAGAAGGTAATCAATATTCTGGGTAATGCGGCCCTTGAGGGAGCCGACAAGCCTGGCGTGAGGTTTACGAATCGTAACAGGTGCGGCAACTACACGCAGATATTCACGGCAGCAGTCGATGTATCAGGTTCGGATATGGCAGCGAGTCAGCTTGGTCTGGCAGATGAGATGGATTATCAGAAACAGGAGCGGCTTCGTGAGCTGATACGCGACCTTGAGAA
>CAYLMG010000003.1:29244-36595 GCA_964384565.1 uncultured Pirellulales bacterium
GAGCTGAAGAACGAGGCGGCACATGGTCTTATTCGGGGCCTGTCGACCAGCTAAGGTGAGGATTCGGTATGTATGGCGGGCGGCTGGACGTCGTCCGCCATACGAAATAGTTTTGAGAAGGGCGGTTCGGAATGATTAAATTTTGTAACGATATCGATATAGCGAAGTATGAGCCGGTTCTGTTCGGCGAGCTTCATCTGCCGTGGCAGGTGCATATTTGTGGAGACAATGGCCAAATCAGCGGGACGAGCTTTAGTGCGAGTGGAGCAGATTTTGTCACGGCTGATGTTGAGGCGGGCGATGTGATATATCTTCGAAGCTCTGATGGTGCGATTGACGGAATATATGAGGTTGTTTCGGTTGATTCAGCGACAGAGCTTACGATTTCTGTGATACGTTCTGAGAAGGAGGCGGACGCGATAGCGCCGCCGGCGGGGACAGGAATCTATTATCGCGTGAGCACATTCGAGGCTCAAATAGTTGAGGCTGGGCTGCGTCTGACGGAGTACTTTGGGATTGGACCCGGCAAGGCCGGGGCCGAAATAGAAGCGGAGAATATCATCGATGCGGAAGTATTAAAGCCGGCAGCGGTGTTTTCGGTTCTGTCGAGTGTTTACGCGATGCTGGCGAGCAAAGCAACAGATGAGAACTATTGGGCAAAGAGTCTGCACTATAAAAAGCTTTTTGAAAAAGCGAGAGAGCGGTGCCGATTATGTATCGATACCGATGGTGACGGTCTCGCAGATTTAACGCTGGACGGCAGCTCAATAAGAATGTTACGGGATTGATAGGGAATTGAAGAATTTTTGGGAAATCTTGAATGAGAACGACGCTGGATGGACAAATTTTATTCGATGGGCAGCTTTTAGAGATTGATGTGGGCAGTGCGCAGCGGGCTTTGAAAGAAAGAGCTGCGTCGGGACTGGATGGAGTTGTAAGTATAGATTTGGGCGGCAGGGGCAGAAAGATAAAACAGAAAGGTCAGCTTCGGGCTGTGAGCTCGCAGCAGTTGCAAGAGCGGATAGAGCGGATATCGTCCTTGATGGACGGGAAAGAGCACATTTTAAGGACAAATGAAGGTCAGGTGTTTGAAAACGTGCGAATGGATAAATTTAAGGTGACGGAAAAAAATGAAAGCGGCGGGGGAGTCGTTGTCGGCTATGAAATCGAGTATACGCAGTTGAAGGTATAGATAAGATGCTTATCAGCGAAGGCATAACGAAGGTCAGGGCATTTGAACTGCCAACAGGGGTGTGGACAGACGGTGACAGTGTCGCTGTGCCGAGGACAGTTTTGCTGAGGTGGCGGTCGTCGTGGCAGGACAAGTTTTATCAGGTTTATGTTAACGGCAGATATAGCGGGACGAGTAGAGACACAAAGCAAAGGCAGATGTTTGTTCATCTGCCGAACTCTTTTTCGTCATCCGTTCATATAGAAGTTTTTGCGGTGGAGCGATGTGAGGCTGACACTGATTTCAGCAATGAGCTTGCCGACAGCAAGGGTAAAAGCGGCAGGGTGAAAATCGGTCTGCTGCGAGAGCAATATCTGGCTTTGGGGGCGAGAGTTAACATCTATTTCGATAACGGGACAGGCGAGATTGATTATGACAATCCAGTCAACAGCGAGCCAGAAGAAATCTGGGCGGACTGGCAGGACAAAGGCGGATTTGGGATGAGCAGGTTCGGCAATAGTGACTTCGGCAGAGACTGGTCTGCAGGTGTCGGATTCGGGATGGGCTGTTACGGGCGTGGACAGTTCGGTGTTGATGCCGACGTGATTAAGTGGGTAAGTGGCGAGCTGGGGGCGGGCGTCTATAAGTTCGCTGTGAAGATTATCGACAGAGAGGGTAACGTTAGAGAGCCTATTGAGAGCGAAGAAATATTCTTAGAGCCTGCGGCAAAAGGTGTAGAGACTCTGGGCGTGATTTCGTTTGATGAGTCGGAGAAAAAAATGGTTTTAGGGATAAATTAAGACAAGGAGATAGCTATGGCAGAGGTATATCCGAGTGACAATGAGTTGCTGAATATCGAAAGTGACTCTGAGACAGGTGTTGAGTTCATACCGACGGGAATGTCACCATATTATCTGCAGTTCAGAAAACTTTTGTATCGATTGCTGCTTGCGTCAAGGCGAGCGAATGATTTGCGAGTTTTCGACGAGGGCGGGCTGGATATAGGAGTAAAGAGCGGCAAGTTTCTGCTTGAAACTGAGTTAGTAAGCTACGAGGGCTCGAGCGGCAATACCTTAGCAGATGACAAAGATGCTATATATATCTACCTCGACAGCGAGGCAAATCTGGTAACTGACGAGTACAGCAGCTTTCCCGATATGAAGACGACGGCACATATTCGTCTGGCGGTGGTTACGACGTCGTCGGGTGACATTACTTCGATGGTTGACGCCAGAGAGGGACATAATTTTTATGTGCCTTATTCAGCCGGCGGGATAAAGAAAGACATCGAGGCGCATACGAGCGATGATACCCTGACAGAGTTTGAGTCGGGCAGCGTTCACACCAATCTTGGAGCGACGGGTGTGGTAATTCTTACGCTGCCGGAATCGGCAGCGGCGGGGACGGTGTTTTGCTTTGCGGTGCAGTCATCAAATGAGCTGCGGATTGAGCCGGGCAGCGCAGCTATCAGGGACACGAGTGGCCAGACCGCAGGCAAATATAAGTCGGCGGATGCAATCGGAGAGAGTATTACACTTGTAGCCGACTCTAACGGAGACTGGGTGACAATTGCCAAGAGCGGCGACTGGACAGAAGAGGCTTAGCGATTGGATAAGTGAAGGGAGGATAAATGAAATTTCCACAGGATTGCGTATCGATTGCAGATAAGGCTGAGTATCTTTATGCAGCACAGGAAAAACTGCGAATGATACATAATGCATTCGCACACTGGTACAAAGAAGGTCTAACACAAGAGCAGTATAGCTTGTTGCCCGAAAAAATCCGCAATAAATACAATTATGTCGAGAAGTTAACCTTCGAGGATTTCAAGAAATTTATAGCTGAAGATTTTGAGCCGAGAAATATGAAAGTTCTGGATGCTTTGGCGCAGATTAAAAGCAACTTGCAGAAATCGAATCGTTTTACTATTGAACTTGAGGATATTGATGGCGAGTGAGGATTTTACAACTTACGAAGAAACCGACCCTAACAGCAAGATTACGGTAACAAGCTCGAAGGTATCGTGGAATGACTTGAGCCGTAATGAGGAAGCCTACGTTTACAAAAATATGGGCTATAATTTTTTTAACAAAGACTTCACTCATAAATTCAAGGTGCAATTCAGCGATTACCAAAACGGTTATACAATCAGAGTTACGCATTGGGCCCTATCTGAGAATCTCGATGATGAAAAGGTTTGGATCGACAACTCTTACAATGCTGTTAATCTTTTCATTTATGATTATACCTGGAATCTGTATCTGAGAATCTATGATGAAGGCTGGCCAACATCCGACATCTGGTCCGAAGCACAAGATTTAACAACTTATTACATCACCATCACAAGAAATAGGGATGGAGGGGGTAGTAACAGTGGCAGATATACTGCTTACATTTGCACAGGGGGCTACTATGGAGAGGGCGGTAATCTTGAAGACACACTTCAGGTAGATTCGCAGGCCGCTGTACCTGTTGACTGGCACTTTATATTCGCCTGTAACACATACAACGATGGTGGATTACCAAGCTGTGACGGATTTACACAGGATTTGGACCTGGGATTGTTTAATCCTGCCTTGGCTTTGAAGGCAAATAATTTATTAGGAGCTTGAGATGGGATTTAAGAAAAATACTGCAGTTACCGGTTTTGTTCTTGTGATGATAAAGGCAGCCGATGGCTCAGCGATTACAAGCGGGACGGTTAATGGTTTCATAACCAAAGACGGCGGCGGCCAGGCATCGCTGACTAATACACCGACACACATTGCAAACGGGCAGTGGAAGGTCAATCTTACGGCTACAGAGATGAACGCCGATTGTATAGGCCTTTTGTTTACGCATACGGATGCCGTGCCGATGCACTTTACTATAAAGACGGAACACCAGGCGATTGAGAAGGCGGCAAAGTCAATTATCAATAAGGCGATTCAAAATAAATCCACCGGAACGGTTGTTTACTATGACGACGACGGAGCGACGCCGCTGTTGACACACACGCCGGCTGACAGTGAAACCGAGATTACAAGGACACCGAGCTGATGAATACCAAATTTTACACAGAAGCCTTATTCGACGGTATGACTTCCAATGCTTTTAAGCTTGGGACGGTACTTACCTCAGGCTGGTTCTGGGTGCGTCGTGACGGCTGCGCGATTCTTTATCGAGGCAGCAGCTTCTGGACGATTGATTTTGAGAACATCCTGCTGGTAACTGCGCCTGAGCCAATCGAGATAACGGTTCCGAGCTATATCCAGCACGAGGATGGTCAAACTTATTATTACTCGGTTCGCAGGGCTAACGGATGCGGTTGTCTTGAGCAGGGTCTGCAGGGCGTCGTTAAAGCAGCTATTGATGTCGAAGGCAGGCTGTTGGAGCCGAGGCCGAACGCTGTTTACGGATTAAAGGCTGAACAGCAAACATCCAGCCATGTCAGGCTAAGCTGGTATTATTGTCCGCTCGCACAGGAAAGTGAGCCTGTAAGTTTCAATGTTTACGGCGACAACGGGGCAGGCGAGATTGATTATGAAAATGCAATAGCGGAAATAGTATATGCGGGCAAAGGTTTTTATAGCTGCCAGGTTATAGTCGCCGGCGAAGGAAGGTACAGCTTTGCCGTAAGAGCCGAAGATAAGGCAGGGACAGAAGGTGACATTTCTATTAGTACGATTGATATCGTTTCGAAAGTAATTGTGCCGCCTGTGATTGTAGATGTGAAGGCGGTTTAGGGGATAGATTTTTATGTCGAACAGAGTTGATTTCTATCAGTCTGAGAAAAGCGAGCTGTCAATTGCAGCAGGTCGGGCTGAAGTGTTTTATGATGGCAGCTTGTGCTCGCAGCTCGAGCTGGTCGAGATTGTTCGTGCAGGCTTTCCTGAGTTCAGCCGGGCGAAACTGACAAGTAACGATAGCAGTTTTGAGCCACAGGCCGGCAAGAGCATCTGCATTAAATATCTATATGACGAGTGGACATCTGTCGGCAGCGTCCCGATATTTATCGGAAGGATAGAAAAAATCGAAAGCAGACTCGATGCCGACGGCTGGTCAATCGAGATAACGGCAAGAGACTTCAGTTGCGAGCTTGAGCGGATAACAGTTTACGGCCGGCATATTGCGAAAGATGATGGTACGGTAATGTTTCTCGGCGGAGCAGATACAACCTTCAACGAGGCTGCTGAGCCGAACGCAGGTGTGCAAATGGTTTTACATAACGGCAGGTCTGTCAGGCTGTTTGCAGGCGAGAGTTCTAATAGCAGATTTTTCAGTTGTGCCGAGGTTATCGATTATCTGCTGACGGTTTATCTACCGGCTGGTATGCTGCAGTGCCAGCCGATTGAAAGGCTTGAAGCACTGACGCAAGGACAGATAGTTTATGACCTTGATGCCACTGGGTTGAATCTGCTCGAGGCTTTGCAGCGATGCTGCGAGCGTGCGGGTATCAAGTTCAAGTTCACACCAAGTATGACAGAAACCGGCCCGGCTCAGCAGATAATATTTTACAAAGACGGCAAGGGCAAAACAGTCGAGCTGAACTGTCAGAGAGCAAGCGAGGCTCTGAGCATATCCGGTACGAATGTTGCCGAGCTTACGAGCAGGAAAAATCAACTGGTTTCAAATAGATATATCGGCAGAGGTGACTTTAAGATATTCGAGGCGACGTTCGAGCTCGTCAAGGGCTGGGACGCGAGCCTCGAGGAAACTAATTACGACAAATTTTCACCGTCAACCAATCCCGATTTCATCGAGGTCAAGGACGTATATCGCAGATGGGTCCTCAACGAGGCGGGTGACTATACGAAAGAGCCTTATAATCAGGGTGAAGCATACGATTTTTCGCTGGTCTTCGGCAGCGACGATTACGTCAGCAAGAACAGGCGTTTCTGGCCCGCACTTAGCTGCGACAAGCAGGGCAAATCGATGGGCTATTTTCTCGAGGTCACGTACAACGACGGCGAGCACTGGCTGCAGTATTTGGGAGCATTCGAGAACCGGCTCGACGAGTGCGGAATATGGCTGTCGAGTGACAGGCTCGACATATTCACGTACATAGCGGCGCTGAAAGGCATTTTGAAATTCAGGATAACGGCTTCGGTAGTAAGCGACGAAAGGCTAAGCTTCAAAATAACGGATGGGCCGGTCAACTCAGTTGTGCCCGTTGTCGATAGGGTATTCACACTGCCGAGACAATTCAAGTATCGAAAGGTGACGGGCAAAAGCATTTTTGCAAACTCGCAAAGCGAAGCGCTGGGCGAGGCCGACGAGGCTGATGACAGCGAGGCCTTGAGAGAGTTTATTCGCAGACAGGCTGCCGGCTCAGCCGAGCCGACCGAGAGCTTCGAAGTAAAGACGCTGCAATTGTCACTCGGCTATGGACCGGGTGATGCGATTGTTTCGAGCCCTGAGAGCAGAGATTTGTTCGGCCTGAAAACAGACAATCGAAGCAGAGCCTGGATAGAGCGTGTGCAGATGGATTTCGAAAACCAGGTTACGAAACTGATAATCAAAAAACAAAGGAGAGGTTTGCTATGAACGCCGATTCGCAAACAAACGAAACCAGACAAACCTTAGAAAGGCTTGCGAGAACGGGCTTGGGTTTGACCGAAAGAGCGGTTACCGCGAGTCCGGGCTCGACCGCCCAAGTCCTGGCGGCAAAGATTAAAAGCCTGTCGTCATATAACACCTACAACGTCTGTGCAATCGTAATAGGGCTGGAAGGCTCACTGCCGACAGAGGTCGGTAGTCAGTTCAAAGCGTTCAATCTTGCCGAATCATTCACCCAGCAGGGCCAATTACAGGCGGGCAGCTTCGTCGTCATAAGCAGAGTCGGTGACAAAAACGTATTTTATGCAAAACCCTAATGAACGTTGAACTGTGAACTTTGAACTATGAACATCGAAGTTGAAAGTTATCAGATGCGAGTTACAGGATGACACAAGAAGGAAACAAGAACAGTAACAATAAAGGCTGGAAGCTCAATCGGCAGGTAAATCTGTCGGTTCTGGTCCAGCTTGTGCTGCTGGCCTCGCTTATAGTCGGAAGCTGGGTGAATCTGCAAAGACAACTGGATATGCTGCAAAAGGATGTCACCGTAATGCTGGACAACCAGAAGAAATTCGAGCGCAGAATCGAAAGCCTGCAGGCCAAATCAATCGCTTTCGAGTACCGCATAAGAGCAATAGAAAA
>CAYLMG010000004.1:0-6384 GCA_964384565.1 uncultured Pirellulales bacterium
TCGGCGAGGTATTGCATAAGAGGGAATGAATCGCCGCCGAAAAGGCGGTCCAAAAAGTCACTGACCTTTTTAGAAATGACGTCTTTTTGTTTCACAGCGGCAAAGAAGTGGTGAGCTTTTCCTTTTGATATATGTTTGATGTATCCTTTCTTTTCCAGCCTTCTTAAAAGCGTCTGGACGGTGGCATAGGTAATATCGCGCTCTTTGGGCAGGTTATCCAGCACCTGCTGGACCGTTGCCTGCTGCAGTTGCCAGATGAGTCTTAAGACCTGTGTTTCAGCAGGGCTTATCGATGCGTTCGGTAACTCTGTCATTTTTAATCTCCTAATTAATCTCTTACAAATGTACAAGTATTATATCGTACATTTGTACAAGATAACAATATAAAAATAAAATTTTTTTAAAATTTTCAAAAATTGGCTTGCAAAACGCCGACTAATAGTACATAATGTACTAATGGTATTAATACATTATAAGTCTTTATTTATCAGTTACTTAGTAAAGAAAAAGCCTATTTTAGTTTTTAAAAAGGGAATTTAAATGGCTGTTTGGGTACAGATAACACCAGGTTCGGGTGAGCCTATTTACTCGCAGGTTGCAGGGCAGATAAGTGAGGCTATAGCGAAAGGTCATTTGAAAACGGGAGATAAACTGCCTGCGGTAAGAAAGCTCGCAGCTGAGCTGGTTATAAATCCTAATACCGTTGCGAGGGCATATACGATTCTGGAGCAGTCCGGGCTGGTCAGTACTAAAACCGGCTCGGGAACTTTTGTGAGTGACCCGAAGATGATAAGCAGAGATGCTGCTGATATTAATGCGCTTGCCGAGCGGATGGATAACGTGATTGTTCGCGGGCTCAACCTCGGAATCGAAGCAAAGGATTTGGGTGAGATGTTCAAATCAAGAATGGCGGGATTCGGCAAGAAAGAAAAAGATAAGGAACATAAATGATGAGCGATATAGTTCTCGAAACAGAAGGGCTGACGAAATATTACGGCAGGACTCTTGCAGTGGACCATCTGGATTTGAAGGTACCAAAGGGGTGTATATGCGGCTTTCTAGGTCGAAACGGTGCGGGCAAGACCACCGCGATAAAGATGATGCTGGGTTTTTTGGAGCCGACAGCTGGCAGCAGTTCGATTTTCGGATGCAGTTCAAAGAGACTTACTCCGGCAATTCGGCAGCGGATAGGGTATGTTACTGAGGGACATAGATTATTCAGCTGGATGAGTATAGGCAGAATCGGCAAGTTTCAGCGGGCGTTCTTTCCTGAACAGTGGGATGAAAAGTTTTTTTCGGATATGATTGAATATTTTGGCCTGTCAAAGAAACAGAGGGTAAAAAATCTTTCCATCGGCCAGCGGGCACAGGTGTCACTTGCTTTGGCGCTCGCGCCGAAGCCGGAGCTTTTAATAATGGATGACCCGACGCAGGGGCTTGATGCGGCTATAAGAAGGCAATTTTTGGAGGGTATGATACAGCTTATTATGCGGCAGGGCAGAACGGTTCTTTTTTCAAGTCATATTCTTGGTGACGTTGAAAGGGTGGCTGACAGGATTGCAGTTATCGATAAGGGCGTCCTGAGGGCGAGCTGCTCTCTCGAACAGTTCCAGAAGGCTGTCAAGAAGGTCAGGGTCAGTTTCACCGGCGAGATGCCGGCTGAGATTGATATTGAAGGATTGCTGCACTGCAGACGCAGCGAGAAAGAGCTTGAGCTTGTTCTGGTCGGTACCGATGAGGAGAAAATCCAGCGTTGGGCAAATATGTCAAAGGTTCAGAATTATGAGATTGTCAGTATGAATCTTGAAGACCAGTTTATCGAATATACCGCAGATGTTAATCGTAAGTATTTATTTGGATGGGAGTAGTTGAAATGAGATTTTTTGCTCTTATAAGAAAAGAGTTGCGTGAGTGTCTGCCGTGGTTTTTGGTGGCTTTTGTTTTTTTGCTGTTTTTCGGCTCAATCAGCTTGTATTCGGTTTCTCTTCGCAAAGAGCTTAGCTATCCGTATATATCGCTTGACCCGGACATGCCACAGACATCTGTTTATCAACTTACGAGGACGGGGACTCTTTCAGGGCCTGCACCTTATCTTTTTTTGTCGGTTATCGGGTTAGGTTTATGTCTCGGCATCAGACAATTCTGGTATCCCCATTTTACGCGAGTTTGGGACTTTGAGCTTCACCGCTCGGTCAATCGGTCCGCCATACTTTTTTCGAAGGTGATAGCGGCTTTTCTGGCGTTTCTATTCTCGGCGGGTCTGTTGTGGTACGTTTTTTACTGGTACGCGGGGAACAGTAAAGTTTTTATGGTCAGCCCGCCTTTGAGACATTTAATAGAAGGATGGATTATAACCGCCGTTGGTTTTGTTGTTTATCTTGGTACGGTCAAATCCGGGCTGAGCAGGGCAAGGTGGTATACGACGAAGATGTTCGGACTGGGTTTTTCACTCTTTATTATTGTTGTGGTATTTAGTCAGTATAAAATCGGCTGGACGATTGCAGCAATTATCGTGGGCGTTTTTGTTTTTATGATTGATATTTTAGAAACTTTCCAAAGCAAAGAGTTTTAGTTGAGGTGTTTATTAAAATGAAACCGGTAAAGTACACCAGTTATATTGCAGGGGCTTTGAGAGTTGCGGTTACGGCTCTGCTTTTTTGGTTTATAGTAACATTTGTTCAGGTGCTTGTTAACCAGATGTCGTATTTGTTTATGCGCGAGGATACAGCTGCAGAGGCTGAGATGAAAAAGAGGTATGAAGGTTTTGAGTGGAAACAACATCGCAGCAGCAAAGAGGTGATGGCGGACGGTACTATTCATCTGGTTTTCACTAAAGAGTACAGCCGGCTCAGGCAGGGCTATAATGAACAGCAAATATTTGATGTGAACGGCAATCTAATATGGCAGGGTTCGGACAAAGATAAGCCGTACGAATATCTGCAGTGGGCAGAGCGTCCGAGCAATTCTTTTAGTGACAGGCAACTTTTATATATGCAGCAAACAGGTCCCGAGCTTTCAAGGTTGTTGGAAATTCCTGTTAATTCAAATCTCAGGACTGAGGAAATCTGGCGATATGATATTGAAAGGCAGATTTTTACAGGTTACGGCCGGCATGCAGAAGTGGTTGGTTATATCGGGGCGGGAGGTTTTGCAATCGAACGCTCCGAAGCTGTGGGACTGGGCGACTTTCGGCTTTTTAAGATATGCGAGGGCCCGGCATTAAATCCTGTTTTTCTCTGGCAGACGGATAATCGAATTTATGAGATAAATTTTGAAACAAGGCAGGTACAAATCCTTTTTGAGAGCCCCGCAGGCAAAATAGATATGATACGATTGAATAACTGGAGGCAGAAGCCGTCGGAGAAATCGGCGGGTAACATTGAATACAAGCCTTTGATTTTCTGCAGGACTGAGGACAATGTGTATTATTTGATAATGAGGAATCCGGAGCAGATGGTTGTCGTCGAAGCGTTCAAAAATGAAAATCCCGACAGCTACAGTCTGGATGCGACGGCTACAAATGATGCGGTCTCTCTTTTGTGCCATAAGAGAAGTTTTTTTCCGCCCCTTGGCATATCACAAAAAGAGAAGGGACGTTATTGGAAGGAATACAGGCAGAAGCCGGAGCCGCTCCATCTAGAATTTTGCAGGCTCGACAGCTTTGGCAAAGTTGAGCTGGTCAGCAGTTTTGACTGGGTCAGACCGGCATTTGATGAGTCTTTGTGGCAGGCGAGAATTGATTTTTATGAAAGGTACAGAAAGATGACATCTTCAGTTTCGCCGCCTGCTTACGATTTGCTCTGGCGGTTTTTTGAGGATGGTATGTTGCGATTAGCAGAAAGGCGTTTTGGAATCATTAGAGAGCTTGTCTCGATAACGCAAGAAAACCGTGCAGATAGTAGTTTTATAAATTTATTTTTGGGTACTTTAATGGTTGTGTTTGCTTTTTGGCACGGCTGGTCGAGAAGGACAGGGTGGGGTCGGTTTATATTCTGGCTTGTTTTTGTCGGGCTGTTTAATCTGGCAGGGCTTTTGACATATCTGGCACTCAATCACACGGTAGTTATCAAATGTCCGGTTTGCGGCAGACGAAGGGGACTTCAAATAGAGAATTGCATTCGATGCAAATCGCAACTGCCCGTGCCGGAAAAAAGAGAACTTGATTTGATATTGAGTACGTAGATTTATAAAAGAAGGGAGATTGTAAGTTTAGCTTATACAAAAGGTTGTGTTTTTTTGAGGTTTTGCTGAACAAAATATTCAGCGGCTCGTAAAAATGATTAGAAATAATTCATCTTCCTCCTAAAACATTTTTGGCGGCCTCGGTATTTGAGGCCGCCTTTTTTGATTTGGTTTAAGACCCTTTAGTCGGTGGTTGTCATCCTGCAATTGCATTTTCCAGCTTTGCGAGGATTGTTCTTGCCTTTGAGACCTTGTTTCCGGCAGGGCTGTTCCAGTGCAGATGCGCATTTACCTTAATCTGTTCTTCTATTCTTTTACAGGCCAAAAGCACCGTCGCATGATTCTTGTTGCCCATACATCTGCCTATTTCCGGGCTGGACATATTTGTATGCTTTCTTGCAAGGTACATACTGAAATGTCTTGCAAGCGAAATAGTTCTGTCTTTTTTCGAGGAGTGCAGGTCGGCGGCGGTAATGCTGAAGAAGGATGCAACGGCTGACTCAATATCAGAGATGTGGACGATAGGGTCTGTTCTGGATAAGTGCTCTGAAAGGATTTCTTTTGCGGCGTGCAGGTTTATTTTTTGATTTTGTAATGCGGAGAATGCGATTAGTTTCAGAACGGCACCCTGCAATTCTCTGACGTTGGAACGGATGTTTTCTGCGATGTATCTGATTACACTTTCAGGGATGTGCATACGTCTCTGGAGAGCGAATTGTTTACATATCTGGCATCTCGTATTGTGGTCGGGATTTTCAATTTTTACGACCATGCCGGAAATGAACCGATTTACGAGCTTATCTGAGAGCTGGCCTATCATTTTCGGATGTGCATCGGAGGCAAGGACCACCTGTTTTCCTGCGAGGTCGATGGAGTTGAAGGTGTGCAGGAATTCCTCCTGGCTTGAAAGTTTGCTGGCCAAGAAGTGAATGTCGTCGATGGCGAGCAAGTCCGTTTGTCGCATTCGGCGTCTGAAAGCCTCCAGCTTTTTTGTCTTCAAGGCCAGCACGAACTGATTGACAAAATCTTCCGCTGACAGATACAGCCAATTAGTTCCGGGCCGGTTCTTTTGCACCGCGTTGCAAATCCCTTGCAGCAGATGCGTCTTACCGACTCCGTACCCTCCGTGAATAAACAGCGGATTAAATGATACTTTGTCGTTGTTGGCAACGGCCTTTGCGGTGTTGTAAGCCAGTTCGTTTGAAGAGCCGACGACAAAGTCATCCAAATTTAATTTTAATTTTCTGCACTTGTCAAATTTTTTCCCTGTCTGCTGTGTTGTTTTATCTTGTTGTGAGTTTACTATCTTCTTCGCAGGCTCGACCAGTATCTGTTTTTGCCTGCCGGCAAGTTCAGGGTCGATTGCGAAAGTTATTTTCAAATTTTCTTCTGTTACCCGCTCTACAGCCTGATTGATTTCTTTTGAAAAATGGCTTTCAATCCAGTTTGCTATAAAAAGATTGGGCACGCCAATCTTTACATATCCTTCTGCAATTGTAAGCCTCGCTGAGTTCTCGAACCATATCCTGTACTTTTTGGCTCCTATCTTTTCGGCGATAGCCTGGTTCAGAGCGCTGATTTGGGACTCGGTCTTAAAGGATAAATCATCCGTGATTATGGTCTGCATTGAAACGCTCCTTGTTTCTAAAAACAGCTTATTAATATTATCCTCGTTGTTATTATTGGCCGGTTGCAAAACTATTCAATGCCTTTTTTCGGAATTTCTTTTCCACTTGTTGGAGGGTATTGTCGCAGTTGGATTTGCGCACGAAAAAAATTTGTTTTTCACAAGTTTTGCACAGCCAAAATTGGGCCTGTGGAAAAGTTGTGGATTTGGTTTGTGGTTTGCGGCACAACGATATTATATGTAGTTAATCTTTTATGAGGATAGCTACGTAGCCGCCATCGTGGTCGAAACCTTGTGCTGACGGCAGGGTGAGATTTTCAGATTCGAGTCTGAAATTTTGGTTCTTCTTCAGGAAGTCTTTGATTAACTGATTATTTTCCTGACCTTGAATGCTGCAGGTTGAATAACAAATTCTGCCGTCTTTCTCTATTAGCTCCGCGACCGTCTCGAGGAGCTTCAGTTGTGTTTGAGCGAGGCGGCTGACAGCTTTTTTTGAGATTCTGTATCGCAGCTCGACTCTTTTTGCAAGTACGCCGGTGTTTGAGCAGGGTACATCGAGCAGGACGACGTCGAAT
>CAYLMG010000004.1:6484-15231 GCA_964384565.1 uncultured Pirellulales bacterium
CGAGCTTTTGTTAACATTTTAGCTAATTGTGCTGTGGTTATCTGAAGAATGTTCGGCCTTAAGTAAATGGAAGGTTTTCGGTTTGAAGCGAAGCAGATTTGCCGGGTTTTTTCCGGGCTGTATTCATTGAGCCAGTCGGTAATCAGCCATTTTGGCATTGAAAATGCTTTGGCGAGAAAATCGTCCGGCTGCTTTTGTGCGTCCGGCAGCAAGTCGGTATCGAATTCACAGCCGAAGTCAGGGCTTTGAGGCAGTGTGTGTTTTGGTTTTGCATCCGACAATTCAGTTTGTCTCTTTGTTATATGGCTTAGGATTTTGCGAAGGACGGCATTTACGAAAGCGGTCTGTTTTTTGCCTGCTATAGCTTTCGCGTTTTCGACCGCTTCGTTGACAATTGCGTATTCGGCTGTATAGGGACAATAGATAAGCTCATATGCGCCGATTCGTATAATGTTGAGGATTTTATCCTGTATTCTTGTTATCGGGCAGCCGGCGAATTTTGCAATAGCCATATCGATGGTCTGTCGGTTTCTTAACGTGCCGTAAACAAGGTCTGTGGTCTGCTGAGCTCGGCCTGTCGGCAGGAGAATTTTGTTAAGGACAGCTTCAGCATAATTTGTTTTTGGGTTGAGTTGATTTAGTACGGTTGCTGCTGCGAAGCGAGCTGAGGATTTTTTTTCTGCTGTTGAAATTTTCTTTGCAGCTTTGGCCATAGGCTATTTTTCTATTTTGACGAACATATCTCCCGGCTGGCAGTCTCTGCCGTTAACAAAATCCTTGAAATTCATAAGTTTCCCGCCAGCTGGTTTTATTTTTGTAATTTTGAGAGCGTCCCGGCTGCAGATAGTGTCCAGATTTTCATCAAATGTGCCGGGTCGAAGATTTTGAGGATTATTGTGCGGTATTGCTCTTGCATCGGCGATTATGGTGCGTTCAGTTTTTTTTGTTTTTTCCGCAAGGTAGTAAGCGGTTGCGCCAGGCCAGGGCCACAGGCCGAGAATTTTTCTTTTGATGATTTCTGCAGGCTCTGCGAAATCGATAAAGGCATCTGTTTTTTTAAGTTTTGGTGCTCTTGTCGCTTTTGAATCATCCTGAGGTTTATAGACTGCCCTGTCCGTTTCAATCAGAGCGAGAGTATCAAGCAGCAGAGGGGCAGCTATTTTGGCTAATCTGTCATGGAGAGCTCCTGCTGATTCGTCCGGGGCGATATCGGTTGCGGATTGGGCAATGATTTGGCCGGCATCCATTTTCTCGGCGAGTGTGATTATGCTGATACCGGTCTGTTCTTCGCCGTTTATTATCGCCCAGTTGATAGGAGCGGCACCGCGGTATTTCGGCAGCAGCGATGCGTGAACATTTATTGCTTTTTTAGGGGCAATATTTATCAGTTTATTGTCGAGCTTCTGGCCGAAAGTAATTACGACGAGAATGTCTGGTTTTAAAGAGGTAATTGTTTCTATTATCTGCTGGCTGTTGACATCTTCTGTTTCAACAAATTTTATCTGATGTTGTTTTGCCCAGGTGCTTACCGGTGTTGGTGTTGTCTTTTTGCCTCTGCCTGCCGGACGAGGAAGCTGGGTTACGATTAGTTCGATTCCGTGGCCGGATTCTTCCAGTAGATTTAAGGATTCGATACCGAACTGGCCGCTGCCGAGATAGATGATTTTCATTTTTTTATGGCTGCTGTTCTTCCATAAGTTTTTTTAGTTTTTTTCGATTGGCTATTTTAGCAGCAGTTGACATTTTATCAGCGATTGTCGTGCCTTCTATATGGTCGTATTCATGCTGCAGGCATCTTGCATACAGCCCTTCTGCTTCTTCAGTGAACCGGTTTCCGTCAAGGTCGGTGGCTGTCACGGTGCATTTTTTGTATCTTCTTACCTTTGTATATACGCCCGGGACAGACAGGCAGCCTTCTTCGGCTGCGTCGAGCTTTCCGCTGCAGATTACTGTTGGATTGATATATACTTTCACATTTTCTTTGGTTCCATCGAGTGAAATGATAAAGATTCGCAGCGGCACACCTGCCTGCGGGCCTGCCAGGCCTATACCTTTATGTTCGAGCATAATCTCGGTCATTTTCTCGGCGAGTTTGCGGATCGACTCGTCGATTTCTCCGATAGGTTCAGCCGGTTTGGCCAGCACATCAGTCGGATAGTGCGTTATTTTATTTTTCTCAATATCAGTCAATTTTTTTGCCTGTTAACTTCTCTCGGAATAGTGTGCGGTGAACGACTCGCCCAGGTACAGCTTTCTGACGGTCTCATTCTGAACGATTTCGGCAGGGCTTCCTGCGCCTATGACCTTTCCGTGGTCAATGATATAAGCCTTGCTCACAACCTCAAGCGTTCTTTCGACGTTGTGGTCGGTTACGAGGATACTCACATCGGAAGCGACGAGGTGACGGATTTGCTTCTGGAGGTCTTCGACGGCGATGGGGTCTACGCCGCTGAACGGCTCGTCGAGCAGTATCAGTGAAGGGTCTGTTACCATGGCACGTGCGATTTCCAGCTTTCTGCGTTCCCCGCCTGAGAGGAATCTTCCCTGGCTGTCGGCAACTTCCGTCAGTGCAAATCGCTCTATTAGCGCATCTGCCCTTTTCGTTCGTTCGGTTGATGTCAGAGACATAGTTTCAAGAATCGCGTGGAGATTATCCCTTACGGACAGCCTTTGAAAGATGCTTGGTTCCTGTGACAGGTAGCCTATTCCGAGACGGGCTCTTTTGTACATCGGCAGAGTTGTAATGTTATTGCCCTCGAATACGACTGAGCCGTTGTTGGGAGCAATCATACCCATAATCATTCTGAAGGTTGTTGTTTTTCCTGCCCCGTTTCTGCCGAGAAGTCCCACGATAGAGTTTCGAGCTATTGTGAGGGAGATTTCGTTGACGACCGTTCTGCCGGAGTATTTTTTTACCAGCTCGTGAGTTTCAAGAAGAGTAGAATCGTTCATTTTGTTGTACCTTTTATATTGTTCTTCAGTACTTTTTAGCAGTTATTATAACAATGCTCTGTCTCAAAGCAAATAAATAGCGGCCGGCTTTGCTTTTTACCAAAAGTTTTTGCTAAAAACCCTTTTTATGCCTGGCAGATAAATGTTCTGGCATTTTGTTTGATTTTTTGTTATTAAGTAAAACTTTGTAAATGCGTAAAGCAGAGGCTTTTTAGGTATCGTGGTTTATGTTTGCTGTTATAAGCGATATACATTCCAATTTGGAAGCGTTGACGGCGGTTCTTGATGATATCGAGAAGCGCGGCATCGAGACCATTTACTGCCTTGGGGATGTTGTCGGATACGGGCCGAATCCCGGCGAATGCCTCAATTTGATAATTGAGAGGACCAAATGGTGCGTACTCGGTAACCACGATTATGCGGTTTTCTATGAGCCGACAAACTTTAACTATGCCGCGGAGCAGGCGAGTTTCTGGACGCGGGAGGAAATGGAGCAGGCTGAATCAACTGAGGCAAGCAAGAAATGGTGGCGTTTCTTAGGGATACTTCCGATGCGCCGCAGTCTGCGGACTCGCCTTGCAGGGCGGATTGTAACATTCGATTTTGTTCACGCCTCGCCCCGCCGGCCTATTAATGAATACATCTTTCCCGATGATGTTTATACCAATCCCGTTAAAGTTCGGGTATTGTTCGACCGCGTCAGCCATATCTGTTTTGTCGGCCATACACACGTGCCAGGTGTATTCTTAAATGAGCCGGACTTTTATCTGCCCGATGAGCTGAATAATGTATATCCTATCGTTGATAATGAGAAGGCGATTATCAATATCGGTTCGGTGGGTCAACCGAGAGACAAGGACTGGCGGGCAAGTTATGCGTATGTTGAGGAAAACATACTTCACTTTGTAAGGGTGGAGTATGATGTTGACAAGACCGTCGAGAAGATAAGAGCGATAGAGCAGCTTGATGATTTTCACGCTGAGCGTCTTAAGGAAGGCAGATGAAAGGCTGTTTGCCTCCGCTTGCCTGTTATTGTGGATATGTAAAAAGATAAAGAGAGGATTTTATTGATATGAGTAGTAAATTTGGATTTCCGGCGTTTTTGTTTTCGATAGTGGCCGGCTTTGTCGTTTTTTGCATATTTTTAGTTGCCGATAGCGGCCTTTTCGAGGCTGACCTCTCACAGCAAAGACATTTCTTATTTCTGCAACAATCTACAATAACCGAGAAGGATGGGGGAGAATCGAATGCCGGAATTCAGGAAGATTTGCCGGAACAGAAAGAACCTGCGGTATCCTTGTTTGGGGCGCTTAACAGTGACCCGTGCACGGTTATTTTCGGTGCGCAGGACCCCTGTAGTGAAGACCCTGAGACCGGTTTCAGGTATCAATTGGAACTTAGCACAAAGGGGGCAGGGATAAGAAAAGTTACGTTCAGCAACGGAGGCGGTAAAGGCTTCGATGATTGCGATTATAAAAATCCGAAGCCTCTGGTTATGCTTTCACCGCTTAAACTTAACGGCGGAAGCGAAATAATTACGATGGCAAACAGCACATTCGAGTTTGTCGAACACAAACAGCGTTTGGCACTGGATAAACTTAACTGGAAATTTCTGGGGATTGAAAAAGATGAGGTTGGTTCTGCCAGAGCCGGCTTTGAGGCTGAAATTGTAAATAAATCAGACGGCAGAGCGGTTATGAAGCTGACCAAGTCATATAAGATTGTCCAGGGAAGTTACCTTTTGGACTGTGTTATCGCGGTTGAAAATCTTGCCGAACGCGACCAGGAGATTCAATTTAATCTCAATGGCCCGATAGGCATCGGCAGGGAAGGCCGTCGCGCAGATATGAGAAACGTCGTTAGTGCATTTCTGGCGGATGAGGGAAGAATTGTTTCGTCACGAAGAGACCTCATAACTGGATTTCCAATGAATATTTTTACGCGTGGCGTTGACCTGAAGTCTACTACAAAAGAGTATAACAATGCCTTGCGGACCGGCGACCAGGCGCGGATTGGCGAGGTATATAAGAAGCTGCGGATAGGTTATAATTTGCCCGATAAGTATAAGAATCGACCATTGTTATGGGCGGCGACGTCTAACAAATATTTTACTGCTATTGTAAGGCCGGTTCCTCAGCAAGGTCAGCAATATTGTCAATGGATAAGCGGTGGAACCTGCCAGTTCTATAATCCTGATGGAGACGATAAGGCTAAAAGCGGTGATGAGACGATAGGGATAAAACTTGCAAGTGCAACCGAGCAGCTTGAGGCCGGCAGCTCGAAAAGTTATAGATTTCAACTTTACCTCGGGCCCAAGGATAAGAGGCTTTTTGATAAGGACGAGCTTTATAAAAAGCTCGGCTTCAATAATGTTCTGACCTTGATGCCCTGCTGCTGCTGTCCTGCTGCGATAATAAGGCCGCTGGCGTTCGGGATACTGGCTTTGATGGAGTGGATGTACTACTTTATACCGAATTACGGTGTTGTGATAATCATCCTTGTGTTTGTAGTCAGGCTCTGTTTGCATCCTTTGACAAAGAAGGGGCAGGTTTCGATGAGCAAAATGGGCAAGCTCGCACCGAGGGTGGAACAGCTAAAGAAAAAATATGCCAATGACAAGGCTGAGCTTAATAAGCATATAATGGCACTATATCGCGAGCAGGGCGCGTCGCCTTTCACAGGGATGCTGCCGATGTTCATTCAGATGCCGATATGGATTGCTTTGTACAGCTCGATACTGGCAAGTGTCTCGCTTCGCGGTCAGCCGTTTTTGCCGTTCTGGATTACTGATTTATCTGCGCCTGATGCGCTGTTCAGATTTCCAGCGGTGAGTATTCCTCTTTTAGGCAAGATTGAATCCTTTAATCTGCTTCCGATTCTAATGGGAGTTGCGTTCTATTTGCAGCAGAAGCTGATGCCGAAGCAGGCAGCGGCAGCGACAAATCCGCAGATGGCCCAGCAGCAGAAGATGATGATGTTTATGATGCCGATACTGTTTCCGCTTTTGCTATATAATTCGCCGTCTGGTTTGAATCTTTATATTATGTCGAGCGTATTTGCCGGCGTTGTTGAGCAGTATTTTATTCGCAAGCATATCAAAGAAAAGGAAGAGGCCGAATCCTCAGGGCTGGTTTCGGCGACGAGCAAGACCGGAGGAAAGGTTAAAAAGAAAAAGCCCAAGCCTTTCTTCAGGAATATGTAGTTGTTTGATTATTGCTCCGGGTATGGAGTATTGTGGCGATAATGCAAAAAAATATGTATAGACTGTCTGATACTATATCGGCGGTGAGCTCACCAACCACGGACGGCAAAGTTATAGTTCGATTGAGCGGCCCGGCGGCAATCGAAGAAGCGAGTAGAATTTTTGAGCCATCTTTTCCAAAGAATCAGGCCGGCATAACAAAAGGATTTGTCCGCGTCGATGATGAATTAAAAATCGAAGGCCGGCTTTACCTTTTTTTATCTCCTCACTCGTATACGGCAGAAGATGTTGTAGAGATTCATATGTTTACCAATTCGTCCGTGGCGGAAGCTTTGGTTTACAGGCTTCTGGCAGGTGATGTTCGAATGGCCGGGCCAGGTGAGTTTACCGCCAGAGGCTATCTTAACGGCAGGATGGATTTGGCACAGGCTGAGGCGGTCAATGAGATTATAGTAAGCAGCAACAGGATTCAGCTTGCCGCCGCACAGAGGCTTCTGAGCGGTAGATTGGGGCAGGCTTTGACAAGAAACCGTTCACAGTTATTTGATTGTTTGAGCCTGATAGAAGCCGGTCTGGACTTTAGCGAGGAGACAATAGAATTTATCAGCCGAGATGTCGCTGTCGGCAGACTCTCGCAAATCAAAACTGAGCTCAAGCAGCTTTTAGAAGCTTCTGTTAGTTATGAAACGGTGATTGATTTGCCTTCAGTTGGAGTGGCAGGGGCACCGAATGCGGGAAAAAGTTTGCTTGTTAACAGGCTGCTGGGCAAAAAACGCAGTATTGTCTCAAGGTATCGTAAAACTACAAGGGACATTCTGTCCAGCCAGTTGTCACTTGAGCAAAACAAGTGTGTGCTTTTTGATTGTGCTGGTTTGATAAGTAATGCCGAAAATATTATCGAGAAGCTCGCCCAGCAGGCAGCAATCGAAGCGCTGGGACACAGCGATGTGATTGTGTTCTGCGTGGATTTATCGAAGGCGAATGAAAAGCTGGTTGAGGATATCGCGATACTCAGACTTACAGGTGAGAAAAATTTGCTGGCTGTAGGGACAAAGTCGGATTTGCTTGAGCCGCCACGGATTGAAAACCGTATGGCAGAGCTTGGCAGAGAATTTGGCATCGACTTTATTGCTACCAGCGCAAAAACAGGTTTTGGTATTGATAGATTAAAAGAGTCGATAGACAGGAAGCTGATGGGCTCGGCTGCTGTAGCAGGCCGTGGCGACGTCGAGACTGATGCAAGGAGCTGGGTAGGATTAACTTCGCGTCACAGACAATCGGTGACTGAGGCGATTGAAAGCCTCAGCCAAGCTATAGATGCGGTTATCGAGGCTGGTGATGATGTTGCAGCGATGCTCATAAGGTCGGCTTACCAGTCGATAAGTGATATTGAGCAGCAGGATATTGATGAGCGGATTCTGGAAAATATCTTCGGCCGGTTTTGCATAGGCAAGTAATGAAAGCTGCTGATTATAGTCGGCGGATGAGCAGGATGTGATATGCTTTTTCAGGCTCGTTTTCTTTTTCCCAAAAGAATTATATCGCGCAAAGCCTGTGTGTCTTTAGCCTGCTTCCATTTTTTTTCAAAGTCGGGTTCCTGAACTATTTGAGCTATGGCAGCCAGTGTCTGGAGGTGAAAGTTTCTTTCGTCCTTTGTACCCGCGATAACAAATACTGCGTTGATATTTGGATTTTTTGCGGAAAATTCTATACCGTTTCTGCCTCGGGCGATTAGCACATCGAATTTATTTTCACCATCGAGAACTATATGAGGTATCGCGAGAGTTGTGCTTATTGCAGTGCTGCTTTGCCCTTCTCTTTGCTGTAGCAGTTTCGAGAGCAGAGAGGCTGAGGTGTTGAGTCGTTGAGAAAGAGCTTCTGCGGCGTGTTCGAAAAACTCATCTGCTGAGATTGCGTTTTCAATATCGAGGACTGCGCAGTTTTCGATAATTTGGTCGAATCTGTCTTTTACGATTTCATCTCTTTCCAGGATAATTTCTCTCAGTTCAGACTCAAGGTAATACGTGGTCAATTCTTTGTTTGTGATTCTTTCTATCAGATGGAGCAGTGCATATTCTCTGTTTGTTCTGATTCGGCCGTAAAACCAGTAAACAAACAGGCCACATATAATAATGATAAAGCTTATCGCCAGTGCTTCTTTGCCCATCTCGAGCAGCAGAAAAATGAAGCCGATGATGCCGGCGATTTGCATCCACGGATAAAGCGGTGTACGAAAATGAGGCTGATAGTTTTGTATCCTGCTTTCTCTGAGGATGATAACCGAGGTGCAGGCAAGAATATTAGTCAGTATCAGCACAACAGAGGCTGCTTCGACGAGTATTTCGAGCCTTAAAAACAGTGAGACAATGATAAAGAAACCGGTGATCAGAAGTGCTATATGTGGCGTTGCAAATCTGCGATTGATTTTACCGAACATCTCCGGCAGCAGGCCGTCAGTGCTTAGCGGTACAAGTGACCTTGCGGCAGTCATAATTCCCGCATTGGCCGTTGAAAGAAAAGCAAGGATAGCGGCTACAGCGAGGGCAATCTGTCCGTTTTTGCCCATGAAAACGAGCGCCCCGTCGGAAATCGG
>CAYLMG010000004.1:15331-35392 GCA_964384565.1 uncultured Pirellulales bacterium
CCCGGCAAAATGAAAAGACCAGAGCTTATCATCGCGCCTGATGCTATACAGAATACGTCGATAAGGTTAAGTTCTCGCCTTAATGCCATATTAATCCTTTGTTTTGGATTGTTTTTTTGTAAAGTGTAGCCCTTTGTTGTTGATTGACAAGAGCTTATTGATGAAGTTTTGCGAAAATAGGTTTTGCTTGTAAAAAAAGCCGGCCCCAGCAGGGACCGGCTTTTAGAATTTTATGATTATCAGGTAATTTCTCGATTACTTGTCTTTGGCTTCGAATTCGGCATCGATTACGTCATCGCCGCTTTTTCTTTTGACCTCACCTTCCGGCGGAGGCTTCTGTTTTCCCTGCTGGTCAGCTGGGGCTGCCGCCTGTTTTTTTGCGGCTTCTTCATAGAGTTTTTTGCCGAGCTCCTGGGTGGTGTTCGAGAGGTTTTCGATGGCTTTTTTGATTGCGTCGGCATTTTCGCCTTTTACGGCCTCTTTCAGGTTGTTGATGGCGTTTTCGATGTTGCTGCGGGTATCAGCGGGTACCTTATCGCCATGTTCTTTGAGGGTTTTTTCAGTTGAATATATTATCTGGTCGGCCTGGTTCTTTATGTCGATGACTTCTCTTTTCTTTTTGTCTTCTTCGGCGTGGGATTCGGCCTCTTTTTTCATCTTCTCGATTTCCGGCTCACTCAGTCCCGAGCTGGATTTGATTTCGATAGACTGCTGCTTTCCTGTTCCCAAATCCTTTGCAGAAACGTTTAGGATGCCGTTGGCATCGATGTCAAAGGCAACCTCGATTTGTGGTATTCCTCTTGGTGCAGGCGGGATGTCGGTAAGCTGGAACCTGCCAAGAGTCCGGTTGTCCTTTGCGAATTCGCGTTCGCCCTGCAGGACATGGATATCGACGGTTGTCTGATTGTCTGCGGCTGTTGAGAATATCTCCTTTTTGCTTGTTGGTATGGTTGTGTTGCGTTCGATAAGTCTTGTCATAACTCCGCCGAGCGTTTCAACGCCGAGTGACAATGGAGTAACGTCCAGCAGCAGAATATCTTTAACACCGGCATCGCCGGCAAGCACCGCGCCCTGGATGGCAGCTCCGAGGGCAACAACTTCGTCCGGGTTAATGCTTTTGTTCGGTTCCTTGCCGAATATTGCCTTTACGATTTCCTGAACCTTCGGGATTCTTGTAGAGCCGCCGACAAGAAGAATCTCCTGAATGCTTGAAGGCTCAAGCTTTGCATCTTCAAGTGCCTTATGGCAGGGGGTCTTGAGTCTTTCAAAGACGGGTTCTGCGAGAGCTTCAAACTTGCTTCGTGTGATTGTAATCTGAAGGTGTTTTGGTCCTTTGGCATCGGCGGTGATAAAGGGCAGATTAACCGTTGTTTCCATCTGAGTACTTAGTTCGCATTTCGCCTTTTCGGCAGCTTCTTTGAGTCTTTGATGGGCCATCGGGTCGGTTCTGAGGTCGATACCTTCGGTTTTTTTGAATTCGTCTGCCAGATAGTTAATCAGAAGCTCGTCGAGGTCGTCGCCGCCGAGATGAGTATCGCCGTTGGTGCTGAGGACCTCAAAAACGTTGTCGCCGATATCGAGGATTGAGATATCGAATGTTCCGCCGCCGAAATCGAAGACAGCGACTTTCTCATTTTTCTTTTTCTCCAGGCCGTATGCAAGAGCTGCAGCGGTAGGCTCATTTATTATTCTCTCGACTTTCAGGCCTGCAATTTGTCCTGAATCTTTCGTTGCCTGCCGCTGAGAGTCGTTAAAGTATGCCGGGACGGTAATCACAGCCTGCTCAACTTTTTCGCCGAGATAATCCTCAGCGGTTTTTTTCAAATCCTGCAGTATCATAGCGGAGATTTCCGGCGGTGTGTATTCATTGCCCCGGACACCTACTTTTACCAGCTCGTTAGGCCCGCCGACTATTTTATAGGGCACGATTTTTTCTTCCGAGGATACTTCATTGTGGCGTCGGCCCATAAATCTCTTGATGGAGAAGACGGTATTTTCCGGATTCGTTACCTGCTGATGGCGCGCGATTTGACCGACCAGTCTCTCAGCTTTGTCAGTGAAACCAACAACCGATGGTGTAAGCCGCGAGCCGGAAGAGTTTATAAGCACCTTTGGTGAAGAGCCTTCCATCACAGCAACGACGGAGTTTGTTGTACCCAAATCTATTCCAATTATTTTGGCCATAATTAACTCCTTTCGCTTATAGTGTGAGTACTAAATTACTTGTCTTTAGGATGTGCAAAAGCTGTGCCAGTTACAGCTTCCGGAAGTTTTCAGCAGGGTAAGCCCTTGTTTTTAAGAGACTTAGCTTTTTAGGAGAGCACTTTCAGGATTATTTTCGCACCTTATTCTATGCCATTTTGGCAGATAGGGTGGGGGATTTATTGATTTAAGCTCTGGCGTATTATATTTGCACGGAGGACATCTCTGTGGGTCGGGTCGAGCGGTTTGCCGTAGTTTATCTGCAGATGAGCGGGCAGTGTTAGCATAAACAGCCGATTAATTGTAGTAATTGAAATTTTCGCCGATTCTCCGGTTCGCTTTGCTTGGGCTTTGAGGTTGCAGAGCTGCTCAATAGCAGGGGTTGATGCTCCCATATGCTCGTGCATATTCAGGCCGAGACGCAGGTGGCTTAGCAGCAGCAATGCTTCCTGCGAGCTTATCAGCCGTGCGCTTCTGAGCAGCGCGGTTGCACGAGAGATTTTGTCATCAAGCATTTCGGCATCTTTTTCGAGCAGTTTTTTTCGCGCTTCGGTTTCGTATTCGACGATTTCCGGTATAATTGCTTTTTCGAATTCGGAAATGATTTGCGTTTCGGAGATACCAAGAGTCGCCTGGTTTGAGATTTGATAGAAATCACCAGCGGCTTCTGAGCCCTCTCCGAATAGGCCTCTGACAGCCAGGTTCATATCCTTCGTGGCATTCAGGAACTTTTTTATCTGGCCTGTTATCTTCAGGGCGGGCAAATGCAGCATAACAGAAACCCTTATGCCGGTTCCGACATTTGTCGGACAGGCAGTCAGGTAGCCGAATCGCGGACTGAAAGCGTATTCGACGTTTTGCTCTATCATATTGTCGATGTTGTTGATTGTCTCGGCGCACTTGCCGAGCTGAAGTCCGCCTTTTAGGACCTGAATTCGCAGGTGGTCTTCTTCGTTTATCATAGCTGTAAAGGACTCGCTGTTCGCGATGATAACACCTCTCGGACCTTTGCCGTAGGCGTGGTGTCGGCTTATCAGATGTCTTTCGATAAGGAAGTTTTTGTCGAGTTCCGGGGCCTGGTCGACGCTTATGTAAAAGACTTTTTGGCCGAGGTCCAGTGATGTAATCACGTTTTTAAGTTTTTCGAGTATTTGGGTCTTTTCCTCGGTTGAGCATCGGCTGAGAAATTTGAAGCCGGCCAGATTTCTTGCCAGGCGTATTCTTGATGAGATAGCAATGTCGCCGGCGGGACCTTTGCCGCTGAACCATTCGTTTATATTGTTGCTTATCTCAGTCAGTTTCATAATGACCAAATGATTTTTTTCCTTATTGTTTTGGCTGTTCCGTTTTCTCTATCTGGTCTCTTAATTTTGCAGCCAGTTCGTAGTTTTCTGCTTTGACAGCCTCTTCGAGTTGTTTTTTCAGGTTAAGCAGTTCGATTTGTTTTTTCGCGTCGGTTGGTGCCCTTGACGGAACTTTACCGCTGTGTACGGTTTTGCCGTTTTGGATGTTTTCAATCAGGTTCGATAGCGGCTTTTCGAAAATCTCATAGTCATAAGGGCATCCGAGCACGGCCTCTTTTCGGAAATCTTCGAGAGTAAGTCCGCATCTCGGACATTGCAGTTTTGTTTCTGCAGAGCCTGAGAGCTCATCTTCGGATGGGGTTGAGGCGAGCAGGCCGCTTAGCAACTCATTGATGGGTATCTGACTTTTTACGATTATCCCCTGCTCTGCAGCACAGGATTCGCAGATGTGCATTTCCTTGCGGTCCCCGCCGGAAATCTCTGTAAGGTGGATTGTAGCTTCATTGTCATTACAAATCTGGCATTGCATAGCTGTGTACCTTTTTAAATATTTGCTCGCAAACTTCTCTCACATTGTCTGTCGAATTTGACATATCTCTAAGGTTCGACCGTTGCTCTATTGTTATTATACCAAAACGTGATTTTATATGTCAATAGCGGCCTGAACATTACTGTCTCAAAATTAGCTTTTCAGTGATTTTTACAATCAAATTTATGCTTTGAAATATCGACAAATCAGGCGTTTTCCTGAATGTTATTTATGTGTTTGGGCTGTAAAAAGTTTCCTTATTCATTGTTTTTAAAAACTTTCTGTTCTGAAAGGTTAGTAGAGGCAGCGTGGTTCTCTAAGGTTTTTTGAAGAATTTACCTGAGTAGCCCTCCTCTTCGGTGACGCTGATATAGTCTAATATAAGATGTTCGGGCAGTTGAGGTTGTAGATTTTCGAAAATGTATTTGGCTATCATTTCGGCTGATAAGTTGCTGTTCCGGAAGTATTCGTTGTTTTCCAGCTGCTGGTTTGTGAAGGATTCTGTGATGTTATCAATCAGTTTCTTCAGCTTATTGAAGTCGATGAGCAGACCCGTGTAGTTAAGTTTCTCCCCGCTGACCTCGGCTGTTACCTTAAAGTTATGTGAGTGGAGGGGTTCTTTTTTGCCGTCGGGTAATATAAGCTGGTGCGACGCCCAGAAGCTTGTTTGAACAGTAACTTTGAACAAAGCGTAACTCCGTTTTGGTAACGTCTTTGATTTTCGAAGGAAATTAATCTTTGTTTTTAAGTTTTAAGAATCGTTTTCTCAGGCGGTCGTAAACAATTTTTGGAATCAGGTTTGAAACATCCCCACCGAGAGATGCAACCTGTCTTATAAGCGTTGAGCTTGTGAAGCCGTATTCTGCGCTTGTCATAATAAAAACGGTTTCCAGCCCTGCGACGGAGCGGTTTGTCATAGCCAGGCGGAACTCGTACTGAACGTCGGTCAGCGAGCGCATTCCCCGCAGAATCACGTCTGCGTTCTTTTTCTTTGCATATTCAACCATCAGGCCGTCGAAGCTTTCGACCTTTATCCTCGGGTTGTCGGCGAGGATTTGTTTTATCATTTCGACTCTTTCAGCGGGGCTGAAGAGTGCGTCCTTAATGGGGCTTGTTCCGACTGCAACGATGAGTTCGTCAAATAGCTTCCGGCCTCGCTCGATTACGTCGAGGTGGCCGTTTGTTATAGGGTCAAATGTGCCCGGGAAAATGGCTCTGATGAACTTTTTTTTCACTTTTCTGCCTTTGATTTTTCAATCTGCGTTCATATTTCTGAGTGGCTGATTTTTTATCGAATAAAAAACAACAGACTATTATAACTTCATATCCGGGTACGTCAAACTTATCCAGGCAGGATTTAGCAAAGCCAAATGTTACCGGTCTTTTTCTTTCCTGTCTTTGTTTTTTCTAATAGTTACGGGTATATCAAGCCAGAATGTCGAGCCCTGGTTGAGCTTGCTGTCAACACCGATTGATGCGGAAATAAGGTTTGCCAATTCCTTGCTGATAGTCAGCCCTAAGCCGCTGCCCGTGGCTTGGCGGGTGATTGAACCGTCGACCTGTTGGAATTCATAGAAGATTTTTTCTTTATCGGCTTCCGGGATGCCGCAGCCGGTGTCGGTTACCGCCAACCGAACTGTGTTTTCATCACGCATAAAGGCGTTTATTTCGATTCTTCCTCTTGGCGGCGTGAATTTTATGGCGTTGCTCATAAAGTTATACAGTATCTGTCGAACCTTGCCCGCATCTGTTATAACCGCTGGTATGTTGTCGTCGGCTGAGAGTTTTACTTTGATTTTTTTCTCTTTTGCCATTTCAAAAAAAGTGGCAACGATGTCTTCACAAAGCTTGCGGACAGATGTTTTTTCAATTCTGAGTTCCATTTTCCCTGCTTCTGTTTTCGCCAGATTGAGCAGGTCGTTAATCATATTAAGCAGGCTTTTTCCGCTGGTGATGATGTGCTCGGCGTATCTTTGGCCTTTCTCTTTTTTCAGCAATGACGGTTTTTCCCTGAGGATTTGTGCAAACCCGAGTATTGAGTTCAGAGGTGTTCTCAGCTCGTGAGAAACGTTTGCTACAAATTCGCCTTTGACCTTGTTGGCTTTGAACAGTTCTATATTTCGTTCGGAAAGTTCTGCAATTTTTGCATCGAGCTGTTTGTTTGCCTCTCGGAGTTTTTCCTGACTTTTTTGCAGGGCATCGAGCATATTGTTGAAGGCATCGGCGAGTTTCTGGTATTCGTCACGTGTCTTAATTGAGCTTCTGATGTCGAGATTTCCCTCTGCAACGTTGTTTGCGATAGCCCTGAGCTGGCGGATAGGGCTTAATATTACACGCTGCGTGATGATATAGAAAGTGATAATGGCGCCGGCACCGGCGATAAGCCCGGCAATAATTATCCAGAACCGGTTTAGAAAAACGGTTTTCCCGAAATCGCTTGTGAGCGGTCTTCTGCTGATTGCGATCCCTATCGCTTCGTTACGCGTAAAAGCCCTTGCCGAGCCCTGAGGATTATGGCAGCTGATGCAGTTATCTGTTGCCTTGAAAATACGAGCGTAGTTGCTGTAAACAGTGCCGTCCTCTTTCTTCAGTACAAGTTTATGGTCGCTATGCTCATCGGATATAAGGTCATCGACGAGTTTTTTCTGAGTTTGTGTAAGTTCTCCGAGTACATCTTCTTTATCGCTTTCGAATCGCAGCCAGCGGATGTCGAGGTCGTTGGGAGAGATGGGCACGCCGGCACTGTCGAGCGCGGGCAGCTGACCTTCCCCTGCTTTTTCCATCTGAAAGTGTCTTCGGGGAAGCAGTGATTCGGCCCTTGCTCTTTCAGTGTCGAGGTAGCTTTGTGTTGTGAGCTTGCCCATCCAGACGTATGGGATGATAAGGGCCAGACCAAGAATTAAAATGACAGCAGCACCGAAAGCTATTCTGCATTTCTCTGCAAGGGACAGTGGCGAAAGATGCAAAAAGACAATAATTCTGCGATAAATTTTGCCTGCCTCTTTAAGCCCTTTCTCGATTGTTTCTGAAACAATTTTTTTATTCATTGGTATTTTGTTCGATTTTGTGAGAATGTTTTTGAGTTCTGAGATTGAGTTCCTTGAGCTGTTTTACGTCGACCTCGCTGGGGGCATCGGTGAGAAGGCATTGCCCCCTTTGAGTTTTCGGAAAAGCGATTACGTCTCTGATGTTGTCGGTTCCTATCAGCAGCATAATGATTCGGTCGAGTCCGAAAGCTATCCCGCCGTGCGGCGGAGCACCATATTTGAGTGCTTTGAGAAAAAAGCCGAAGCGTTCTTCAGCCTGCTTTTTTGAGATGTTCAGCAGGCCAAAGACTTTTTGCTGTATTTTGGGATTGTGAATACGGATGCTTCCGCCGCCGATTTCGGAGCCGTTGACGACGATATCGTAGGCCTGCGACCTGATGTTTGCAGGGTTGGTGTCCAGTTTCGGGATGTCCTCTTCAACCGGTGCTGTGAAAGGGTGATGCAGTGAGTCGTAGCGATGTTCGTTTTCATTCCATTCGAAAAGAGGAAAATCTACTATCCAGACGAACTCGAAACTTTTTGGGTCATAGAGCTTTAGCTCTTTGCCAAGCCTGTTTCTTAAAGGAGCAAGTGCTTTGTTGGCATTTTTCTCAGTATCTGCGACAAAGAGCAGGAGGTCGTCTTCTTTTGCATTAAAGCGCTCGATTAGTGTGTCAATTTGTTCTGCAGAGAAATATTTTGCAATACTGCTTGTACAGGTTAGTTTGCCTTCTTTGGCTGTGACTTTCAGCCAGGCTAATCCTTTTGCCCCGTAATCTGCGATAAATTCCGCAAGGTTTTTTTCGACGTAGTTTCTTGTAAGAATTTGCGTTCCATCCTGCAGTGTCGAAGGCGTGCAGAGACCCTTGATGACTCCGCTGGCTTCGATTGCCGAGGCAAAGACCTTGAAGCTGCTGTTCTTTACTATGTCGGATACATCTTTTAGCTTCATACCAAACCGCAGGTCAGGCCGGTCAGTTCCGTAGTCATCCATTGCCTCTTTATAACTTAGCCTCTTGATAGGAATGGCAACATTAACGCATAGGATTTCTTTAAAGATTCTGGCAACGAGCTGTGAGTTTATATTTATGATATCGTCCGCATCGACAAAGCTCGCTTCGACGTCGATTTGTGTGAATTCAGCCTGTCTGTCGGCTCTTGGGTCTTCGTCGCGGAAGCAGCGGACAATCTGGAAGTACTTGTCAACGCCGCTGACCATAAGGATTTGCTTGAAAAGCTGCGGCGATTGCGGCAGTGCGTAGAAGCTATTTTTGACCAGCCGGCTTGGAACGAGAAAATCCCTTGCTCCTTCGGGTGTACTTTTTGCCAGCATCGGTGTTTCTATTTCCAAGAAGCCGATTTCATCGAAGTAGTCTCTTGTGATTTTTGCGACCTGATGTCTGATTTTTATGTTTTTTTGCATCTTTGGCCTTCGCAGGTCAATGTATCTATATTTGAGGCGCAGCTCTTCGGTTGTTTTGTCGGCGTCTTCGATTTCGAAAGGCGGCGTCGCTGTCTTGTTGAGGATTTCGAGATTATTTACTATAATCTCGATCTGGCCTGTGAAAAGCTTAGGATTCTCAAGGCCCTCTCCTCTTGGACGAACGGTACCTTCAGCAGCGATTACCCACTCGCAGCGGACAGCTCTTGAAAGTTTGTGGGCCTCAGGCTGGCTTTCAGGGTCAAAGACCAGTTGTGTGATACCGTATCTATCACGAAGGTCGAAAAAGACCAAGTTGCCGTGGTCTCGGTATGACTTGACCCATCCTGCTAGGCTTACTTTTGCCCCATCGTCTTCGAGACGGAGCTGGCCGCAATTATGTGTTCTTTTCAGCATTGTGAATTCTTTCAAAAGTCAAAACTTCGTTTTTTTTCGTAATTTTCTGTCAGGACAAGGATTTACAGCAAGTCAGGATAGTTTATGAAGGCAGGTTAGTCAATAATGACCTTCTAATATTTGGTGTAAGGTGGGCCTCGGGTTTTGGGGACAAAAATTAAATTTTTATTTAAATTTTTTGCTGGAAACTTCGTTCTATTCGCTATATCCTTCATTTTCAATGTGGTTTTGTGTTCTGTTTGACGAATCTGGGTATTATTGATTTTTTGGCTTTGAATGGTTTATGACGGTTTCACCGACTGAGGTTTATGCTCTCCTATGTCCCTCATAAACGCAATTTATTTTTTGATAATCGGTACTGTGTAGGGTGACTTTATGATAGGATTTGTCTTGTATTTTTCCTTGGAAATTGAATATTTTTTACTAAAATGTGTGGACAAGCTCATTGTTTTTTGGTATTATCGTGTATGTTATCAAAAGGGCTGGGTGTCTCCTCCTCCCTCCCTCCGCAACCCAGCCCTTAGTTTTTATATATGTAGATTTTAATCAGGTATTTATACCGCCGAAATCAGGGAAATCCTGAGAAGCGGTTTTTAATAAATGCTGTATAATAAAGTAACAAAAGTCAACGGGGCTGGGAAATCTCGTTGTCTCCTCCCTCCGCAACCCAGCCCTGTTTTTTATGCGCCCAGGAATCTCTGAGCGGCTCTATAATTGAAACCCGTACACAAAAGAGACTTGTGTACTTAGTGAAAATTAGAAGGCGAAACGGCCCTAAAGAGCCGCTTTGCTTCTTTATTTAAGAATGAAATATTATTTGAACCCTACAAATTGATTAACAAAGTATTTAGGATTTAACTTCTCACCGGTCGAGCGTTTTATCATCTCATTCCAGTGATAAACTGCACCAGACCCCAAAACTTCTTCTCTGAAATACTTACCTATTCTTTTGTCGCCGGCATAACTTACACTTTCATCAGAATCCAGCCCAAAAATATTATGTACCAGATTATGATGCCATTGGCTGGCCAAGAGCTCACCGAGCATATAGTTATGATAATAGCACGGTGCGCTTACAAAATGAAGTTTCGATGCCCAGCCGGCATCCACCGGCCCCGGCGGGCGTTTAAGAAGCTGATATTTCTCAACAAGATCCCACCATAAATCATTCAGGTCCTGTTCCGGATCGGCATAAAGCTGCTTTTCGAAGTTATACATAACCAGCACCCACCGGGCGAAAAGTATCTGCTGAAATTGCAAATATTTTCTGCTGACCTCGTCAATTTCATTACGCTGTTGTTCTGATAGTCCCAGCATCTCCTTCATCCAGTTCGAATTTCTACTCAACCGCCCGAAAAACATCGCGACCGCCTCGGTAGTAAAACTATGCGCAGGCTCCCTTAATAAATACGGTTCATTTTGGTCGTGGTATTTGCTGTAAAGTGCGTGCCCTAATTCGTGCAGTATCGTCTCCACCCATCTTTCGGTGTTTTGCAGATTGCATAAAACGCGGGCATTTCCGTGACGGTCCATCGCCTGGCCGAATGCATGAGGATATTTACCTTCACGGTCGTACAAATCACTCCTGGCAAGTATGTCATCTGCCGGCAGGCCGACTCCGGCGTAATATCTCTGGGCTATTTGTTTTATATCTGCCTTCGCGTAGTAATCGTCGAGATTAAGCTCATAGACAAGGGGGCTTCTTTGAAAAAATGGGTCATGATAATGCCAAGGCCGAATATCGCTTACCTCAATCCCGTAGCTGTCCGCTAGAACCTTATCCAGTTCTGCCTTCATTTGTGCAAAAGGCTCAGCGGTCAGCTCATCAAGCTCACCGAAAATTTGGTCTAACTGCTCGGTGCTTTGTTCACCTGTAACTATACTGAGCGTATGGTAATTATCGAAGCCGACGTTGCGAGCAGCTTGGTTTCTCAGCTTGACAAGCTGAATCAGGTCATCGAAAATCACGTTGCCCACCTCTTTACTCGCCCTCCAGGCAAGCTCTTTTTTATGGCTGTCTTTTTCCGTGGTCATTATCGTGTAAATCTCGCTCATAGTAACCTTTTGGCCGTCTATTGTGCCGCGATAATTGTTGTATATATTCCTTATCTTGTTATCGAGCTCGACTATTGTTTTTAGTAAATTGGCCTCTATTTGGTTCTTGAGATAAGCGTAATACAGCTTATCCAGCTGGCGAGCCAGTTTGTCATCTTTTATCCGGCCTGATTGTTTTAGTGATTTCAGAAATGCAAACTCATCTGCGTCTTGATAGAGCCGGCGTATCTTCAGTTCCAGTTCGCTTTGTTGTTCGAAAGCCTCTTCATTACCGGTTGTTGCTCCCTTCCAGTAAGCCTGTTCGTATTGTATTTCAAGCGGCTCGATTCTCTTTATGTGTTGTTCGATAAACTCAGAAAGCTTTTTTTCTTCTGTTTCGGGCTCACAGCCGGAAAGTAAAAACATCGCTATTAAAATAACAGCTATTTGTGTTAGCCTTGCCATATTTTTACCTCAATTTTCTAATTTTTTTTTTGATTCTCTATTACGGTATAAAAGCCATATCTGATTGACTGTACTGTATAGAATGTTATAAAATATGGTTGTTGGTATATCAATCCCAAAATTGCATTGCTTGAAAAATAGAAGATTTTTGTAGGTACAAGCTAAACCATTACAACGGTCAAATTTTTATTTTTAGCTTTTTTTCTATATACAGCTTTTTTTTGCGTGAATTCAGATTGTTTTCCCCGGCTTCAGGCTGAAAAAGCAAATCAAATAACCTGTCTTTCTTTAAGGTCTCTTCTCAACTGACGTAGCAATGCTCCCCCTAAACTGTTCAATTCCAGTAAAAAGTCAAGCTTTTCACTTGCGCTTCTTTTCTCTTTTTCCTGCAACTGTTTCTTATTTTTTGTTTTTACCCTTATAGCGTTGTTTTCTTCCTGCGACATTTATTTTCTCTCCTTTTTATTGACTAAATTTGTTTTTGTTACTAAAATACAAATTAAAGTTATTCATTTGCAGATAAATATAACGCGTATGCGAATATGTGCAATAAACATTTTTACTATTGTGTAATATTATGAAAATTTTTGATGTTAATGCGATAATTGAGCGTATAAGGTTGATTCGTGAGCAATTTGCAGGTAAAAGAGGAAAGAGTAAGTTTGCTCATTCTTTAGACATAAGTCCTTCTACATACAATTATTATGAAAATAATAGGGTACCTCCGATTGAAATATTGCTAAAAATCTGCGATGTAACAGGTACAGATTTAGAGTGGCTGCTAACGGGTAAAAAAGCCGGAAATATCTCAAAAACAAGGTTAAATAATCAGGCAGAGTCATACAATTATACACTTATGCGTAAAATAGATACCATTTTGTCAAGCACTCCCGAGCTCGCTGAGCCGATATCTGCTTTCATCGACATTCTGAGCCAGAAAAAGGGGATTGAAAAACACATCTCTCAATCACGAAAGGAATTTAATAAAGACAGGCCTGCTTGGATTCCGGTACTCGGAAGGACAGCAGCAGGTCTTGTTCATTTTTGGCAGCAGCAAACCATTCCGGAGACAAAGCAGGCTGTTACAGAGCTCGACGAGCTGGTTAAGAAATATACCGGTAAAGAAATTATTGGTTTTGCAGGTGGAACAATATCTGTAGACTTGCAGGCAAAAGTCGTAATTGATGGACTGAAAAAATCAGAGGCTAATCTTGTTCAAATAAGCTCAATTCAATCAGATGATATAGTTGAATTTGTTCAGTGCGAGCAGATTCATCAACTTTTTAATGACAGCTTCGCATTGAGAGTTGATGGTGACAGTATGTCACCCAGAGTAAATGACGGTGATATTATTATCATAAGTCCTTCAGTGCCGGCAGCTCAGGGACAAATAGGTGTTGTGCATGTTAAAAATCAGATAGGAGTTACCTGCAAGCTTATAAGAATGGCAGATGAAAATGTACACCTGATACCTATTAATGAAAAATACGAAACCAAAATTGTAAATAAAAGTGATTTGCTCTGGGCACTTGCCGTTCTTTGTCATGTTAGCGTTTAGCTTGAGGAATGCAGCACTAACAAAGGGAAAATATTTTTATAAAGAGTTAGGAAAAATGCAGGAAAAAGCCCCAAAAGAGCCATCGGTGAGCAAAGTTGAATCAAGATACATTGTTATGCCGCAGCATGCAAATCAGTACGGCACGGCTTTTGGAGGTATTATTGTTTCCTGGATTGATGTCGTAGCCTCGATGTCAGCTCAAAAACACTGTGCAACAGAAGCAGTCACTGCAGGTATCGATTCGATAAGCTTTAAGGAGCCGATTTATATCGGCGACCATGTAGTTTTGAAAGCCTGTGTTAATTATGTCGGTAGAACATCGATGGAAGTCGGTGTCCATGTTATAAAGGAGGACCCGGTAAGCGGCAAAAAAACTGAAGCTATGACGGCATACCTGACTTTTGTTGCGCTCGACAAAGACAAAAAACCAGCCCCTGCCGGCCCTTTATTGCCTAAAACGGCTGAGGAGAAAAAAAATTACGAAAATGCAAAAATTCGAGTCCAGGCCCGGAAAGAGCTGGTTAAAAAAATGAGATGATTTGCATAATTGCTTTAAAAAGATAACAGGATGGTTTAAGCAATTCGGCACTTTTTAGCCGAATATATAGTAGTATCGTCTTTGAAACTTTTGTATAGAAGGGATATATACTGTTTCGATACGTCGTTGGCCTCTTTTAACTTCGGCCGCTGGAATGATTGATATTTTTATTATAATTATATTATTTGGAGGTACATAATTATGTTACTATGGCTATTCAGAAGCATCTTTATTATTGTAATTTTAGGCGTTTTGTTCTTTTCTGCTCAGTCCAAGGCCATCTCAGGCTCACAAGAGACCATTAATTTCTGGGCTGTTGTTTGGAGCGGCCTCGGTATGGGCTTATTTGTTTTTGTCCTTGATGTTTTTACCCCGAAGAAAAAACTTAGCGCTTTGGCAGGTGTGTTTTTTGGTTTGCTGGTTGGTTTACTCTTCAGCGCTGTTTTAGCGCCTCTTGTGAATATGATAAATGATTCTTATGATATTGGATTGGAAAAAGAGGCGGTCGCTTCAATCAAGTGGATGATAGGGATTTGTATCTGTTATCTTGTTATAAGTGTTGTTATTAGAACAAAGGATGATGTTCGTTTTGTTATCCCTTACGTAGAATTTGCAAAGCAGACAAAGGGTGCCCGCCCGCTGGTTCTCGATACATCTGCCGTTATTGATGGAAGAATTGCCGACCTCTGCCAGAGCAAATTGTTTGATGCTCCTCTGGTAATACCACGGTTTGTGCTTAATGAGCTGCAGTTAGTTGCCGATTCGCCCGACAAGCTCAAAAGAAATCGCGGCCGAAGAGGTCTTGACATCATTAAAAGAATGCAGGAGACCACGTCAATAGATGTAGAAATTGATGATACGCCTGTCCCTGACCTTGAGGATGTCAAGGGCGTTGACCAAAAGCTGGTTGTGTTTACAAAAAATTGTAACGGCCGTCTGGCTACCACAGATTATAACCTGAGCAAGGTTGCTCAGGTTCGCGAGGTCGATGTGGTTAACATAAATGACCTCGCCAATTCACTAAAGACAGTTGTGCTGCCCGGCGAGACTATGGAAGTGAAAATCATAAAAGCCGGTGAGGAAGCTGAGCAGGGAATCGGTTATCTTGATGACGGTACTATGATTGTTGTCGAAGGTGCGCGTGATAAAATCGGCAAGGAATTGCTTATCGCGGTCACAAGCTCATTACAGACTTCTGCAGGAAAAATGATTTTCGGAAGATTCGAAGACTTTATTAAAAGTAAAGCCGATGATAAGCAGAAAGTTCCATTTAATAGGCAAAACACTGTAAGTTCTTCCGGAGGTAATAAGGGCTGACAATTTGCTTGTCTCTCACAGCTTCCGAAGCTCTTTTTCTAATACAGCTATAAGCTCGCTTTCGGTTGCTGTAGCTATCTTTCGGCCGTGGCGGTAGATATAACCTTTTTCTTTACCTCCGCATACGGCTAAATCTGCGTCTGCCGCCTCGCCTGGGCCGTTGACGATACAGCCCATAACAGCTATACGAACCGGTTTATTGAATTTTGAGGCAATCTTCTTAACCTTAACAGCCAATTTGATTACATCAATTTCAGCTCTGCCGCATGTCGGGCACACTATCAGTTCAGGCTTCGAATCCTTGTACAAACCAAGTGAGTTGAGAATATTTTTTGCAATCCCAACTTCCTTAACAGGTTCGCCTGCTGCACTTACCCTTATAGTGTCACCAATACCTTCTGTTAAAAGTGTCCCCGTAACTATAGCTGAGGGTATTTGCGAGTCTTCCAGCAATCCCGAATGTGTTAGGCCGATATGCATAGGGTAATTATAGCTCTCGGCAATTCGGCGGTTGATTTCTATCGTCCTTAAACAATTCCTGCTTTTAGCGCTCAATACTAATTGTTCGAAACCGCGCTTTTCGAACAGCCTTACATATCTTTTCATCTCCGTTAATATCAAAGCTGCTCGTTTTGTTTCCCCGATGTCAGGTTTTCTTAAATCCCTGATGCTCGCCTCATTAATACCTATTCGTATCGCGGTTTTATGCATCTTGGCTGAATCTATTATTCGGTTTATGCCGTCTCGGCTTTTTATGTTACCCGGGTTAAGCCGTATCTTCGCAGCTCCGGCTTCAATCGCCTCAATGGCTCTTTCAACACTGAAATGTACATCTGCTATCAAAGGAATTTTTACTCTTTGCACAATCTTAGCGAATGCCGCAGTATCGGCACGTCTCGGAACTGCGAGACGAACGAGCCTGCCGCCGGCTTTCACAAGAGCTTTTATTTGATTTACGCATTGTTCTATATCAGTTGTCGCAATCTTTGTCATTGACTGAATAACTATCGGCTGTGACGAACCAATCTTTACGTCCCCCACACTGACCGTTTTTGTCCTTCTTCTTTTTATCATTTTTTTTCTTTTACTTCAGCGTGTATAGTATTTTCAGGCTTCCTCTTCCACTCGGAAAGATTATTCAAAGCTCGCACAAGCCTTAAATCTCTTTTCCGAATGCCCCTTGATATTATTTCTTGATCCGGGATACCCTTTTCAATAAAGTGCAGTATGACATCAAGAGTACCGTATTTTATGCCTATTGAATCTTCATCTGTCAAGCCTTTTGCCATATCAGGCGACGGTATCTGCGATTGTATTTGCCTCGGCAGTTCGAGGTATTTTGCAAGCTCAAAAACCTGCGTCTTATACAAGCCTGTAATCGGCGAATAGGGCAAATCGTCTATTCCGCCTTTGACGAACCAGCCGGTCAGAAACTCAGAGCGGTTCGCCGCACCTAAAATCAGGCAGTTCTTCTGTTTTGATTTTTCCTCCAGAAACTGACGCATGCATATATGTCGGACATTGAACGCATTTTCAATCCGGCTGACAGTTCGGTTATATAAAAGTCTTTTTATTCTGCTGCCGGTGAAGCTGCCGCGGGATAGAGTAAACAAAAATGCATCACCGCGTCGGAGCAGCCGGTTCAGCCTCGAATTTAAAGAAGCTGAAAAGCCCAATGCCCTCATAATTAGTGGAGAATAAATTTTCTTCTTTTGCATCGCAGGCGTTATGTCCTCATACCTCAACTCGATACCGAGCCATTCGGATATGAGTTTCGCATTGGCCTTCGAATCTTTTGAGCTGTCCCGGTCGTAAAGATGATATGCATAGACCTTATCAGCGCCGACTGCCCTGACCGCCAGGGCTGCGAGTACTGCTGAATCGAGACCACCGCTAAGACCGATTAAGATACAGTTAGAGCCCTTGCTCCTAAAAAGCTCCTGTATATACCGTTCAATTTTTACACATTCACTTTTTGCATCAATCGTCAGAACCTTCTCGAATGCCGGCATCATATAGCTGTTTCCTTAAAATTTGTGGTAAATTTATTTTTTAATCGGACAGTTTGAGCTTTTTCGTTATATAAAATTGTCTCTTGTCATATTTCTTCGGAAAAATTAAAATACGATATTGTTTATACGAGCTTATTGTCTCTGAGGTTTGCTTTTCCAACAATAAAATGCAGCCTTGAGGTAAAGGGTGCGGATTTATGCTTATTTTTATTCAATTTATTGTGGTCCTCGTCGCCGCATATTCTGTTTTGGGCTGGTCGCTCTATTTTATGCAGCCTGCCTTGTTGTATAAACCTGTCAGGCAGGTCCTTTATACACCCGAAGAGCTGGATTTGGATTACGAGGAAGTCACATTTATTACCTCTGACGGATTGAAGCTTTCTGCCTGGTTTATTCCTGCGCGGAACGCAAAAACGACAGTGCTGTTCTGTCATGGTAATGGCGGCAATATTATGCACCGGCTCGATACCATAAATATCCTGTATGAGCTGGGCGTTAATTGTTTTGTCTTTGATTATCGAGGCTACGGACAAAGTCAGGGAACACCCACGGAACAGGGAACATATCTTGATGCACGGGCCGCATACAACTGGCTCACTAATGATAAAAAAATATCTCCTGATGACATCATCATATTCGGCAGGTCCCTGGGAGCAACTATCGCCGCAAATGTCGCAGCCTCTGTCATGTCCAAAGCCCTTGTCGTTGAAAGTGCTTTTACCTCATATGTCGATATAGGTAAAAAATTCTATCCATATATGCCCGTAAGATGGTTCGCAAGGTTCGGCTACAAGACAATCGATTATTTGAAAAATGTTGGCTGCCCCGTTATGGTAGTGCACAGCAGCACTGATGACCTCGTGCCTTTCCAGTTCGGCCGGGAATTGTTCAGGGCTGCTAATGAGCCAAAAAAATTTGTCGAAATTTACGGCAGTCATAACGATGGTTTTTTGGTCTCAAGTGAAATTTACAAAAAAGCCTGGAGAGAGTGGTTAAAAATGCTCAGCGAATCTGAGTCAATCTCTGAGCAGCATTATGCATCCTGAGCAACTTTTTTGTTACTCTCTATTGCATTTTCAAAAAAATCACAATTTTCTTATCAGCCCTATTACCACAGCTTCAATCCGGCAGTTCTCCGAATAGATTGGCTGATACTCGTCATTGGATGGTTGTAGTCTGGCTTGGTTTTTTTCCTTATAGAATCTTTTAACTGTTGCATTTTCTCCGTCAACTATTGCCACCACAAGCTGTCCATCGTCGGCAACACTACTCTTGCGGCAAATCACATAGTCGCTGTCGGATATTCCATCGCCTGTCATACTGTCGCCCTGAACTTCGAGGGCAAATATTTCCTCTGGGCTCCCAAAACAGCTCTCAAGCGACAAACGCTCTTTATTTTCAATTGCTTCAATCGGCAATCCCGCAGCAACCCTGCCCGCAAGAGCGATACCCTCCGATTTTTGGATTGAAAGATTTGATCGTTTCGGTGCTGAAAGAGCCGGCAGCTTATGCGCTTTTGAGCTCAGCTCCAAAGAGCGAGCCTTGCCTGTGCCATTTGAAAGATACCCTTTTTTTCGAAGCTCTTCGATGTGCTCGAACGTTGTGCTTCGGCTTATACTCAGCTCGCTCGCCAGCTCCCCAATCGTCGGCAAATAAAAGTTGTTGTCCTGAAACCTCTTTATCAGACAAAGAAGCTGAATTTGTCGTGGAGTGGGATTGTTTTTTGATTGTGGCTTTTGCAATTATTGTCCTTTCATCCTGCTTTTTTTGCAAAATGGTCGCCTCCATACCGGAAAAAGTTACCTGTACATCCGGCCGACTTTGAATCATGCCTGAAATTATTTGGCTCAAACGCTCTATGATTTTTGTAAGTTTATTTTCATAAGATTCCGGATGGCTCTCACCGCTGCCCTTTGGCCAGTAGCTGACAAAATCACCGCCCGGGCCGAACCTGCATAAAGGAATATCACTAAAATTTTCTTCGTACTGTCTCATCGAAAAACCTTTCGAGCTAATTTGAAATTACCAATCCTTTCTGCAGATACTTGTATCGGCAAAACTCGCTGAAAAACCCTAACAGAAACCGAACAAAAATCGCGGGCTCGAAAATATTTTTTCAAGCCCGCAATAGCCCTCTGGAAACCAACGTTAATATAGGACTTTTAGGTTGTACCGCCTTTCAAATCCTTACAAATCTAATTTTTCACCGATACACTTACTGTTCCCAGTCCTGCTCTCTTGAGCCGTGATATGTCCTTACCGTGTATTCAAACTTCTTCTTTGTTTCCGGCTTGAGCTCCACAGTAAACTTGACGGTATCCAAATCTTCTTTCTCGAACCTGTCAAAATCGCCTTTTTTCGAGATATCCCAGTATTGTGTCGGGAAGTTTCGCTTAATCTCGACCTTAACTGGTATGTTTCGCGTGTTGCGTACTTCTATAGTATATGTGCGAACCTCATCCCAGCCGGAAATATTCCTGCCGGGACTTTCAAACTCATAATTTTCCGTTTTGAAATCCATCAGTTTCGGCTCGACTACAACGTCCGCAACGGCTCCGAGATTCAGCTCAACCTCTTCATCGACAGGTATATACTTAAAAGCGGATTGACCCGTATATGATAGATGACCGGCCTCGCCGACGCTGCGGTAAACTTTAAGGATTCCGCCCGGTATCGGAGTATCGCCTAACTTGTGTTTTTCGTCGTTTGCGAAACTTAAAAACCGCACAACAGAATCGCCGTAACGTTCCTGCTCATACTTATAAAGATTAACTACCGGCACCTCGTCAACGTCGAAGCTAATCAGTCTTTTCGACCAGCCGGTCTCTATGGTCTCGGTTCCCTCAATCGTATAAAGAAAATACTCACTCAGACCTTCTTTTTTGATTTCCTTTACTGGTACTCCTAAAAGTTCAACACGGTCTGCAGCTTTTTCAAATTCAACTCTTGCTCTTCTCGCTTCTTCAACTCTAAATCCACGGATTGCTTCTACCGGCCGGCCGTAAGGCCACTGCCTTCTGGCAAGCTCTGCTATCTCGTCGAGTATATGCACCTTGCCAACTATCAGCCGGGTCTGTGCGTTCTCATAGTCCTCACCGCTGTTATTTGTCACCCGCACGTAGCCCTGCAGCCGCATCGTTTTCTCGTCTTCGGTTAAAGTCCCCATATAAAACGCCCGCCAGGTCAGTCCCGAAGTCAGATACGTAATCTCAATCGGCACCTTGCCATTGAAACTGCTT
>CAYLMG010000005.1:0-8179 GCA_964384565.1 uncultured Pirellulales bacterium
GGGATTAACCGCTAGGTTGTAGGTTCTCCCGATAAATCGGGATACTCGGGGAGTTTGGAAGTTACTGAAAGTACATTCTGGGTTTATGTACTGGAGAATCCCAGGGGGCGATTCTATATTGGGCAAACCTCCGATTTGCAAAATCGGATTGAACAACACAACATAACGGGACCAGCCAAAGGTAAATACACTCTGAAAAATGGCCCATGGGTACTTGTATATTCAGAGCAACACGCGACTCGGTCCGAAGCTATGCAACGTGAAAAATTTATCAAATCGCGAAAATCCGCAAAATGGATCAGACGCTATTTGCTTAATCAGTAGAGCGAGTCCCGATGCACATCGGGATTAACCGCTAGGTTGTAGGTTCTCCCGATAAATCGGGATACTCGGGGAGTTGCAGGGTAGCAGGCCTTTTTGGCCTCGCTGCCCTGAAGTTTTTTATCGGCAGGATTCGAACCTTAAAAGCGTGCGGAAAAAATCTTTATCAGTGTTTGCGGGATGATAAGTTAAATATTAAGGTATCATGGACTATGGCGGCGTCGGCGCATTAAGAAAATTCTTGACAGTTGGATAGTATTATTGTAGAGTTTAAGGCGATAGAAGGTATAAGGATGGTTTATTGGGAGAATAAGCTTTACGATATCAGGAGGGATTATAATGCATTCTAAACTAAGTTGTTTGCTTGCTTCTATCTTACTATTTGTCTCGGCAGCACTATGTGCCGAGCAAATCGAGCAAATAGAGTGGGTTTTGGTTGGTGATCCCAATAACAAACCGGATGAAACGGGTTTTGGAACTATCGATTATGAATATCTCATCAGCAGGTATGAGATAACTAACCGGCAATATTGCGAATTTCTTAACGCGGTAGCTAAAGATGATACCTATGCTCTTTATAACCCTGATATGAATTCTCATCCAAATGGTGGAATAGAAAGGTATGGAGAGAAAGGTAATTATTACTATTTCGTTAAAGAGGGCAGAGAAAAGCATCCCGTTAATTTTGTAAGCTGGTTTGATTGTCTTCGTTATGCTAACTGGCTTCAAAATGGGATGCCTGAAGGAAAGCAGGATATATACACAACTGAAGACGGTGCCTATACCTTTGACGGACCGGACAGGGTTGGGCCTAGAACTGAAGGTGCCGTTTTTTTCCTTCCCTCCGAGAATGAATGGTATAAGGCAGCTTATTATAAAGCAGGCAGTAGAGATGCCGGATACTGGCAGTATGCCACACAAAGTGATAACCAGCCTAAAATAGAAAAACCTCCTGGAGGTATTAACTCAGCTAACGCCGGCTTTAGCCCCGCTAATGGATTAACGCCGGTCGGAGCCTATAAGAATTCATTCAGCGCTTACGGCACCTTCGATCAGAATGGAAACGTATTTGAGTGGACAGAAACCAGATTCAACAAGGTTCAGTGGTGTATAAGAGGCGGCTCTTTTGACGTATCCCCCGAAGCTATGAAAGCATCCGTTAGAGACAGGAATAGTGTTCTCAATCCTGAGGGGTGGAACTTCGGATTCAGGATAGCAGCTTTGCCTGTAGAATAAATTATTGCATGGAAACTTGCGTTCTCGAAAGTTGTTCTGTGCTTTTGGGGACTAAATTATCAATTCCGTCAGGAACATTGTTACTGTTGTTCTTTATATTTCGAAATAACTCGCCAAATCAGTATTTGATTTACATTTTAGTTGCTTTTTGAGGATGCTTTGTGAGCTATTGGATTTAATAGCTATATCCGGAAATGAACTTCCTATAAGAACATCAGCAGGCTAACGGCCATAACTGCCATGCCCGCTACCAGTCCATAAGCCGCTAAGTGGTGCTCTCCATATTCTTGGGCGGCAGGGAGCAGCTCATCAAGTGAGATGAATACCATTATTCCCGCTACTGAAGCAAATAGGATTCCAAAGACAATATCATTAAAAAATGAAAACAGAACAACATATCCGATTAGCGCTCCGATCGGCTCGGAAAGTCCCGAAAGGAATGAATAGATGAACGCCTTATTTTTGTTGCCTGTTGCATAAAATATGGGAACTGACACAGCAACACCCTCGGGAATGTTGTGTATTGCTATGGCAATAGCTATTGGAATCCCGATTTTAATATCTTTTAAGGCGCTGGCAAAAGTGGCAAGCCCTTCCGGAAAGTTGTGAATTGCAATAGCAATTGCTGTGAAAAGACCCATTCTATATAAATTGTTAAATTTAGTTCCTCTGGCAACGTCACGCATCTCTTCCACCTTGTGTACTTCGTGGGGATTTTCGAAGGACGGTACGAGTCTGTCTATAACGCCGATAAAGATAATTCCAGCGAAGAATGACAGAACGGTAATCCAAAAGCCGCCGGCTTCGCCTAACTGAACAGATAAACAATCTTTTGCCTTGGGAAAAATTTCAACAAATGACACATATATCATCACGCCAGCAGAAAAACCAAGAGAAGTTGAAAGGAATTTTGTATTAGTGCGTTTGGCAAAAAACGCAAGGGCACTGCCAATCCCCGTGGATAGGCCCGCAAATAAGGTTAATCCAAACGCAATCAGAACATTTTTAGGTTCCATTGTTTCCCATCTTTTCCTTTAGCGAACGGCGAAACCTGAGTAAGGCCGATACAAAGAACACCATAAAACAACTTTATATGGTTAACGAAGTTAAGCATTTTGACAACTAAAAATTAATCGCAACCGGCTTATATGGTATGCTTAAGGTAAATTTTCTGCAAATATCGGCGAAAAATAAGATTTTTAATATTTTATTGAACAATAAGAATAATTGTTATATAGAGATTGTAAGCAAAAAACATAAGTTTTTAGAGGGATAGTAAAAAGTCAGAAGGATTAAGTGAGGCAAGAGAATTATTTTTTCAGGGGCTTATTAAGCAAATTTAGTAGAAATGGGAAAAAAGGAGGTAATAAAATGGCACGAGTAGCAAGAGAGATGGTTGAAAAAACCGGTATTAATGTTGACGATTTGTTGAAACTTCTGGTTAGCAATGCAGCTGCGGAGTTAACAACCTTTTACTACTATACGATCCTTCGGGCCAATCTAATCGGCCTGGAAGGTGAAGGTATTAAAGAGATTGCTGAAACAGCCAGGATTGAGGACCGCAACCATTTTGAAGCCCTGGTCCCCCGCATCTATGAACTTGGCGGTGAATTGCCCAGCGACATGAAGGCCTTCCATGATATATCCGCCTGTCCGCCTGCGTCCCTGCCGAAAGACCCAACTGACGTCAAGGCGATATTGACTGTTCTCGTTAATGCGGAAAGATGTGCGGTTCGCGGGTACACTAATATCTGCAATCTGACAGCCGGCAAGGACCACCGCACTTATGCACTGGCCCAGGCAATTCTAAATGAGGAAATCGAGCATGAATCCTGGTTCTCGGAGTTTCTTGGTGAAGGGCCGTCGGGTCACTTCCTGCGAAGAGGTGACACTTCACCATTCGTGAGCAATTTCATGAGGTAAATAAGAATTGGGGATAGATCAACCTTCGGTACGCAAAGGCTCTCTATCCCCGTATCTACCATCTAACTGTATAAAAAGCATACGCTCCAACAGATGTAGAATTAGAAAGTTTTAAAAGAAACATGGCCGGTAAAAAATAGAAGTAGCCCAAACGCTTGGAAAACCTTTTGTAAGAGGCGATATCCTCGAGATTCATCCTGTACACTGCTTAGGCTGTTCGCTCTGTGTGGTACTTTTTGAGAAGCTTGGACCGAATGTGCTCGATATTAAAGACGGGATAGCAAAGGTTGTTGGGCCGGAAAATTGCATTGGTGACGGAGCCTGTGTGATGGCTTGTCTTACTAAAAACATCTTTCAGATGAATAAATATGAATCCTCATCTTCTCCGGATACGATATAAGAGTCATTAGTTAATCAGGGGTGATTTTTAAAAAGCATAGAATCGCCAGGGTAATGCCTGGCGATTCTATTAACCGTATGTTATTGTATCAGGTTGACTGATATATCTTTTAACAAGTTGCCGGAGCAGACTCAAAGTAAGCCCGGCTATTTTTTATCCTAAACGACAGTTCTTCTTTTGCGGAACAGGTAGAGAATAATACCCAGAGCTATTAAACCTACCAGTCCGTTTTCGCCCAGAGTGCTAATTAAAGAGGTCAGATTGGTGACAATTCCGGTGGTGAAGGGCACGGCCTGGCCGAAGAGGATTTCTACTGTGATTCCGAGGGCTATCAGCAGTAAAAAGATTTCGGTGACCTCGCCCAGCCATTTTTTAATTTCCTGTAAAAAATTCATCTTTTGCTCTCCTACTTTCAAGTATTAAAAAGTTGGAAGTTCCAAACTTCCTGCAATTCTTTCGGCTTATCTTTTTAAGTTACTTCAATAATTTGTCCCCTAAGATGTTAATATTTTTTCCTTGATAGATTCTTTTCCTGCTTAAACATTTGTTGGTAAAAATAAGGTAAAATGGCGTTATCAGTATTGAAATTAGGGAAATAGAAAAATATTCGGATACAAAAAATGATATGAAATTTAATCGGGAGTAATTTTTTTTAGGGGGGGATAAACCAATTTAAATTTTTCATGAGTCAAGGCCGCTTTATCTGTTTTTGAAGTTTCGTCAAGCGATTATTACAAACTACAATGAATAAAAATATTGGGAATATGAATATATGTTAAAATAGACAAGATTTACCTTGACTTTGTCTGTTAAAATAGGTTATAATTATCTTATGTTAGCTGATTTTATATCGTTTGTTTTACGCTTATCTATCATAGTTGCTTTTTGGGTGTTTATATGGCGGCTTGTAATTCCACGCACCCAATTTATGCGTTTATGCAGAGCTGCACTGTTGCTGACAGGGCTTTTGGGCATTCTTATCATTTTGAGGGTTGTAGGGCTATAAATTCGCCTGTTGGTTTTTCGGATTGCTTTGTGCGATAGCTGCTTATTTAAAGCATATCAACCGGTTAATATACATAGAGAACAATTATTCTACAATCAAAGAGAGATGTTATTTCTTTTTAGCTTTGGATTTACTCCTGGCTGGTTTTTCCGCTTTTGATTTGGTTTTTTCCCTGATTGACATCCACAGGTTCGACACATTTTTGTCGCCTTTCAAAGTATTATTTTAAATATTTAGCTTAATGTTGGGGTTCTTTTGATAGTAGATTTTAAATTTGAAATTCTAAAAGTCAATAACGTTTGGCTTATTATGCATCCATTCTCTAAGTTCAGGGTAAAAGAGTTAGTAATTTTTCATTTATTGACAGCTGAATTTATATCAATTATACTGCCTGTATGAACGGCGGGATAAATCCTATTACAAAGGGGGTAATGGACATCGGAGGCTTTTTTTTAGTTATCGTTGAGGTGATGGTGTGCATTTTGAGCTTTACGGCCTGTTTAGATTTGTTTGTGTTTTTCAGCCGCATTTAAAAGGCTGCTATATATAAAATAAAGACATATGAAATAGATATAGAAATAATGAGTAGATTGCTGATAGTTTCCAACCGGTTGCCGGTAAGTATCACCAAGCGCGGCAGGAATCTTTCTTTTCAGCCTAGCGCGGGCGGCTTGGCGACGGGACTTTCGTCTTTTTGCAGTTCGCACGACAGCCTCTGGTTCGGCTGGCCCGGTATATCGAAGGATATACTCTCAAAAAAGCAAAGATTGCAAATTACTCAAAGTCTTAAAAAGCGGAGTTGTTGTCCTGTTTTTCTTTCTGCCAAAGAGGTCCGCAATTATTATCAGGGTTTCAGTAATAAGACGATTTGGCCTCTTTTTCATTATTTCCAATTTTATACGATATATGAGAACCGCTACTGGCAGGCGTACAAACGTGTGAATAAAGATTTTTGCGAGGCTGTGTTAAAAAGGGCTAAGAGCGGTGATTGTATCTGGATTCATGACTACCAGCTTATGCTTTTACCTGCTCTTATACGCGAAAAGCTGCCTGATGCTAAAATCGGTTTTTTTCTTCATATACCGTTTCCATCCTTTGAGTTGTTTCGTTTTCTGCCCTGGCGTGAAGAGATTCTCAGAGGGCTTTTAGGTGCAGACCTTATAGGTTTTCACACGTATGATTATGTTCGACACTTTCTCAGCAGTGCAGCCAGAATCATAGGAGTAGAGCATTCTATGGGCTTAGTTGCTATGGACAACAGAATTTTGAAAGTCGATGCATTTCCTATGGGTATCGATTACGAGAAGTTCTCAACTGCCCCAGAGGATTCTAAAGTTAGGAAAAACTTGGAAACAATCCGCAAGAAAGTGGGCGATAGAAAAATAATCATATCAATAGACAGGCTGGACTATACTAAGGGGATTATCCAGCGAATAGAAGCTTTTGACCTGTTTCTGTTGCAGAACCCTCAGTACAAAGAGAAGGTGACGTTGATAGTTCTTGCTGTCCCTTCGAGGACAGGAGTCGAACGCTATATAGAATTGAGGCAGCGGCTCGAATCGCTCGTGGGAAGAATCAACGGAGAGCACGGGACCATCGGCTGGGTGCCAATCTGGTATTTATACAGGTTTGTACCTTTTGAGAGACTTGTCGCACTTTATAATATCGCAGATGTTGCTCTTGTTACTCCTCTGCGTGACGGGATGAATCTTATTGCAAAGGAATTTATAGCGACCAAGAGAAACGGCAAGGGTGTTCTTATTCTCAGTGAAATGGCTGGTGCTGTCAGTGAACTTGGAGAGGCGGTTGTTGTCAATGCACATAATAAGGCGGCTATAATCGAAGCTATAAAAAAAGCTCTCGAAATGCCGGTCGAAGAGCAGGTTGAGCGTAACAGATTAATGCAGTCCAGACTTTCACGGTATAATGTGACTCGATGGGCCCAGGATTTTAAGCAGACTTTAATCGATGTGAAAAAGACTCAGCAAAAACTTTCTGTCCGTTACCTTAATGAGAGCCTCAAAGAGCAGATAATTAGAAAATTTAAGAAAAGCTCCAAACGATTGTTTTTGCTTGATTATGACGGCACATTGGTGGGCTTTGCAGGCCGGCCGAAACAGGCAGGACCTGATGCCGGCCTGTTAAAATTGCTGCGGGCCATCAGCAGAGACAGAAAAAACAACGTCGTAATAATAAGCGGAAGGGACAAGACGACGCTGGAAACGTGGATTGGAAAGCTCGATGTCTCCCTGGTTGCCGAGCACGGCGCCTGGATTAAAGAGCGCGGCAAAGACTGGCGGGTAATAGAACCTTTGCGAAATGACTGGAAACAGATTATAAAGCCTATCTTTGAGCTGTATACTGATAGAACGCCGGGCTCTTTTCTTGAGGAGAAGGATTTTTCTCTTGTCTGGCATTTTCGCAAGGCAGATCCTGAACTGGCTTATGCCAGGACTCAGGAGCTGCGAGATGCCGTACTGAGCCTTACTGCCAATATGGGTGTAGGTGTTTTTGAAGGCAGCAAAATTCTTGAGGTAAAGAATATGGGTGTGGGCAAGGGAAGGATTGCAAAACAGTGGCTTGAAAAACGGAGAAACAGTTTTATCCTTGCGGCAGGCGATGATTATACCGACGAGGATTTATTTTCTGTTTTGCCAGAGAAGGCATTTTCAATTAAAATCGGATATGGTATTTCGAAGGCGCGTTTCAGTCTTGGTTCTGTTTATGAACTGAGGTTATTACTTGAACAGTTGGTAAAATGAAAAATTTGTTGAGGAGCTGTTATGTTAAGTCTTGAAGATTTTCGGCATATAGTACCTGATGAAACGTTGGTAGAGATTTATGCAAGGGCGAGAGGTTTGTACGGCAGGCATATTGTTCATCTTAATGCTACCTATCAGGGAGGCGGAGTGGCGGAGATTCTTTACTCTCTTGTAATGCTGATGAATGATGTTGGTATAAATGCCGGCTGGAGAATCCTGCACGGCAGCCAGGAATTCTTTGAGATAACGAAAAGCTTCCACAATGCACTGCAGGGTGCAAAACTGAATTTGTCTGAGAGAAAGAAACGTTTATATCTTCAGGTTAACGAAAATTTCTCGAGGTTTACTCATCTGGAACACGATTGTGTAATTATTCACGACCCCCAGCCGCTTGCGTTAATCCGCTCGTACAGGAAAAGTCAGCCCTGGATATGGCGTTGCCACATTGATTTGACCGACCCTAATAAAGAACTGTGGGATTTTCTTAAGGGCTTTTTGCTAAAATACGACCAGATTGTTTTTTCAAGTGAA
>CAYLMG010000005.1:8279-14261 GCA_964384565.1 uncultured Pirellulales bacterium
TTCTGCTACAACGTAGCAAGTGACGACCCTGAGGGCCTGAGAATGTATGAAAAGGTTTATCGTAAGGCCAACAAATTTTTCAAAAAAGGCGATGTCATTTTTGTCATCGGCAGTAATGAGACACTGGTCAATGCTGTCCAGAGATTTTCCAGCGTGATAATACAAAAATCTACAAGGGAAGGATTCTGCCTGGCTGTCACCGAGGCGATGTGGAAAGCGAGGGCTGTTGTAGCCTCAAATGTCGGTGGAATACCGGTCCAGATTGAGGATGGTAAGAATGGCTTTTTGTTCAAGCCGGATGACATAAAGGCATTTGCCGGCAAGATTGTGCATCTTCTTAAAAATCCCAGTGAAGCAAGAAATATTGGGCAAAAAGCCAAAGAAACGGTGAGACAGAAATTTCTTATAACGAGATTGCTGTCGGATTACCTGTATATGCTGAATTCCATATTGAACGAATAGCTTTATTGACTTACTATTTTTGACAGAGGTGATTGGAAGATCGAAAGGAGACTTTAATGTTGGGATTAATCAGAAGCTGGCAAGGGCTTATCTGGCTGTTCGGGCTTGCTCTGGCATTCGGTCTTATCGGCCACTACTTTGTTTTTAAGATATTGATGAAAATTAGCAGGCGTACGTCAAGTCCTGTGGATAATTCATTCGTTAAGCATTGCTATCGGCCTTTACTGTGGATAGTAGTTTTAGTTGTTGTCCGTTTGATTTTACCCTATTCGCTTAGCGGCAGTATCCTCGATGCTGCCAAGCACATTTTCAGCCTCGCTATTATAGCTGTTGTTTGCTGGCTGATAATAAAAAGCACTTATGTTTTGGATGATTATATTCTGAATCGTTTTCAGGTTGACAGAAAAGACAATCTCAGCGCCAGAAAAATCCATACGCAATTGGGTGTTTTGAAGAGAATAGTAATTGTGGCAGTTATTATTTTAGCGCTCGGGACAATGTTGATGACCTTCGAGAAGGTACGTCAGCTTGGCACTACCATTCTGGCGTCAGCGGGTATCATTGGCCTTATTATTGGTATGGCGGCTCAGAAGACCATAGGGACCTTTATAGCCGGTATTCAGATAGCTTTTACCCAGCCGATTCGCATAGATGACGTTGTCATTGTTGAGAACGAATGGGGGAAAATAGAAGAAATAACTTTGACCTATGTTGTTGTCAGGATATGGGATTTAAGGCGTCTAATTGTGCCTATAACCTATTTTATAGAAAAGCCGTTCCAGAACTGGACTCGAAAGACAGCGGATTTGCTTGGCACTGTGTTTATCTATGTCGATTATACAGTGCCCATTGAAGCTGTTAGACAACAGCTGCAAAGTATTTTAAAGGAATCTGAGCTTTGGGATGGAAAGGTATGTGTGCTGCAGGTTACTAATACCTCTGAGAAGACGGTTGAGCTGCGTGCTCTTATGAGTGCTCCTGATGCGTCAGCCGGCTGGACTCTTCGCTGCCACGTTCGAGAAAAGCTGGTTGAGTTTATTCGCCAAAACTATCCTCAGTCTCTGCCAAAACTCCGGGTCGATTTACCCCAGCCTGTTAAGAAATAACAAGGTTTTGCCATTAAAATGTTTATTTTATACTTCAAAGAACAGGTGATAAGAAATAATTGCATCAATTTCCGTTGGGCAGCATACTTAATGTCCAGTACATATTCACAGTTTTTATCGCCTCGACGAACTGCTTATAATCGACCGGCTTTGTGATATAGCCTGCAACTCCCATTTCAAAGCTTTCAACTATATTCTGGTCAGCATCAGATGTAGTTAATACTACTACAGGTATTTTTTTTAAGCTTTCGTCATCCTTTATGTATTTCAAAAATTCAAAGCCGTTCATCCGAGGCATATTCAGATCTAAGAGTATGACACAGGGTTTCTGAGTACCATCTGTTCTTAAATAATCCAGTCCATCTTCACCGTCAACTTTGTGTACTAATTCGTTTGTCACCTTGATTTCATTAAGGGCGCGTTTAGTTGTCATCGCATCCACGTCGTCGTCTTCAACCAACAATATTGGTTTGGAGTTTCGCATGTTTTTTTACCTCCCTTTTTTGTTCTGGCAAAGTAAAAAAGAATGTGCTTCCCTGCCCTAATTTAGATTCCACCCATATTTTACCGTTGTATAGCTTGATAATTTTTTTCACCATAGTGAGGCCTATGCCTGTGCTTTCTTCTTCGTCACGTCTTTTAAGTGTCTGAAAAATAGTAAAAATTTTGTCGTGGTATTTTTCTTCTATACCGGGTCCGTTGTCGGAGATATAAAATTTCCAGAAATCGTTCTCTTCGACGCAGCCGACCTTGATAAGACCCTGGGGTTTGTCCATATATTTTATGGCATTGCTCAGCAGGTTCTGGAAAAGCTGCAGCAAACGTGTCTTTTCAGAGGAGATAATTGGTAATTTGTTTTCCACTTTTATTTCAATATTCTCCGGCGGCGCAATGTTTGATATTACTTCTTCTACCACTTGATTGAGGTCAACTTGTTCTTGCTCATTACTGAATCGACCAACTTCAGAGTATCTGAGGATTCCGTTAATAAGCTCGCTCATTCGCTTCGTTCTTTGTATAAGAAGATCAAGTTGCTTTTGGCCCTGTTCATCCAGCCTGTCTCTATAATCTTCTACAATCATACCAGCCAGACTGCCAATAGCCCGTAACGGAGCCTTTAAGTCATGAGCTGCTATGTGGGCAAAATCGGCAAGTTCGATATTGGCTGCCGTCAGTTTTTCTACTGTTTCTTCAAGTTCCTTGTTTAAGTTTTCCAGTTTTTTATTGGCATTCATTAAATCCGCTGTGCGTTCCTTGACTCGAAGCTCCAGCTTTTCATTAAGATGTGTAAGTTCCAGATCGCGTTCCTGTATCTCATATAACATTTCATTAAAGGCATCGATTAGCTGACCTACTTCGTCATTGCTGTACTTTAGTGCTCGTGTAGAATAGTCTTTGTTTTCTGAAACGCCCTCTGCAATTCCAGCTAAGCTGAGGATTGGCCCGGAAATAATCTTTTGAAGTTTTGACGAGACTAAAAAGGTTACGAATATTATGATTGCCGCAATGATTGCCCCGATTGTTGCCGTTCTGGTTACCCCCTGCTTTATTTCACTAAGGTCGCTCTGTAAGTAAATTGTACCGATTTTTTCTTTATCGAGTACGATGTTTTTTTGCAGATTTAATGAATTGTGGGTGAAGCAATATCCCTCATCCTTAAATTGTAAAAGATGCGCACTTGTGTCGTTTGAGTCCTTATTAAAAATTGCTAAGGTGTTACTGTCTTCGGTACAAATTCGTGCATGAACAATAGAAGGAGCTGCACGGAGAGCGCTTAGAATCTCACGGGCATCATCGGCGTTTTCATAAACGACAGCCGCTTTGGTATTATCCGCTATTATGGCTGCATACGTTGAAAGATTTGCCACCATGTTTTTCTTGATATCGAAGTATTCCCATGTGATAAAGGCACTTAGTCCCATAAGCAGCGCAGTGACACTCGTCAGCATTATTATTGCTGTGAGCTTGTTCTTTATTGTTATGTCTTGAAACTTGGGAATAATCATATTTCAACCCTGTTTGTTATTTATCGGCCTTTTTAGTCCCTTCCTTTTTTTGTATTACTTTTTCTGCAAGCCGTAATAGCTGGGAGCTGATTTTTAGGTTTGAGGTATTTGCGGCATCGAGGTTGATTTCAAAACGGACCTTTTTCTCTTCAAGCACAAAATTGATAATTCCGCCGTTTTCAAGAAAATTACCAGTTTCACCGACGGTGAGAATATTGTCAGTCTTAATAGGATCAATTATCTGCTTGAGGTTTTTATTCTCCGAGGAACAAATAAACAATACATGGAATTTTTTAAGTTCGTTTATTTTATCTTCCAACTCTCCATTCTTTTTTAGTTCTTCGAAAGTTTTTACTCTTCTTATGACAACGCTTTTTCCCTTAATCTTTTTGTTCTTGAGTGACTCAAAGACATTTCCGAAAGGGTCCCTGCCGATGATACCGATGATTATCGGCTGATTACTGTCAGCCGCTTTCTCCTTAGGCCAGTCAACGAATTGTATAAAGTTATATAAATATGCAGCCTTGATTTGATACTCCTTACTTTCAGCAGCTTGGGCCAGCTGGGCCTGCCCCGATGCCAGAAGGCTCAAGACAAAGAACACCAGTATGTGAGTCTTATTTCTCATTTCTCTTTTTGGTATCAAATCCACCTATGCCACTTTTTTATGTCAGGTTTTTTCCTTGTTACCTCTTTTTATAGCTTTAACGTACAGGTACGAAGAAGGGCGAACTGCTAAGGACAAAGGATGACTTGTCGAGGTGGTTTTTTTCAAAAACACCATTGTACCCCCGAAAAAATCATAATATTCGTATCGTTAACCTTACATTTAATCATTATTTTCGGTGATATTTGGTTGCCGCTTAACGGTTAGCGAACGAAAGAAAAGCCCCGAAAGGAATATATTGAATGTGTTTACGTACTTGTTAGGTGCGTATTATCGGCTGTGTTGCAGTTTGTTTTTAATTTTCATATTTCTTCATATTGTCACTTGGTCTTATAACAGTGAGGCAGATTTAGTTTCCGATAACAAACTTTCATGCAAGGTAAATGTATCTTTGATGAAAGCAGAGTTTTATAGGAGAAGACAAATAATTTTTTGAGATACCACATCACAGATAAGTTGAAGGTTTTTTTCGCTATTTTCATATACTTTAATCACGTCTTTGAACTTTTCTACCTCAGGCACAAAATCGGTCAAAAGGTTTTGCATTTCTGAAAGAAGTTTTTCATTAAAGATAACATCTTGTTTTTGGGGGAACAAAGCTATATAAAAAATATCACTTTCAACAAGGTAGTTGAAGAAGTGCGTTCCGAAAGAAAGCTCCGGCATCAGGCTGCCGCCTTCGTATGCTATTTCCACGATAACAGATATATTGTTGATTTCTGCGAAGTTTATCCCCACGCCCAGAGAAGGTCTTGTTGCCCCCCATCTGCCTGGTCCTATTAGCATGGTCGGCGTTGTTTCTTTGTTGGTTATTTGTCTGTTTAATTTCCCAACAATCCGTGCGATTTCTTATTTTTCTATAAGGTTTTTTTCAATATAGTTTTTGGGCTCGATGTAAATCATCCTTTTGATGGATTGCTAAATGCTTCCTCCCATAGTGTAGCCGCGAGATTTAATTAGTAATCGATTCTTTTCAATATTATCCGGAATTTGCACATTCGCCCTTAAGCCCTTTGTCTGCATAATCAGTTTCTTTTCCTGCGATATTTTTTATAGTCAATTCCCAGTTCTTTGATTTTGTATCCTATGATCCTTGCAGTTGAATTTAGATCGCGTGCTGCCGCGGCAACGCTGCCGTTATTTCGCTTTAAGGCATCGATAATTACATCTCGTTCAAAAAGCTCTACCCTTTCCTTTAATGAACCGCTGCCGATAGTGTCTGAAGCTTCCGATGTCTGCAGTGTCGGCGGCAAATGGTGGCCGTGAATCACACTGTCGGAGCTTAAAAGTACTGCCCTTTCGATGCAGTTCTCCAGCTCTCTGACGTTGCCCGGCCAGTGATAAGCAACCATCATATTGATTGCAGGCGTACTTATTCGCCTGACGTCTTTGTTCATTTTCTTCGAGTACTTTTCTACAAAATAATCTGCCAGCAAAAGTATATCATCCTTGCGGTCACGCAGTGGTGGCAGAAAAATCGGAAATACATTTATCCGGTAGTACAGGTCTTGACGAAAGCTGCCATTCTCAACAGCCTTTTCGAGGTCGCGGCTTGTCGCGGCTATGATTCTTGCATTCGTTTCGAGAGTTTTATTGCTGCCGACACGTTCAAACTGGCGTTCCTGGAGAACTCGAAGCAGCTTAACCTGAATGACTTGTGAGAAATCTCCAATTTCATCGAGGAAAACCGTTCCGCCGTTAGACTCTTCCAGCCGACCTTTCCGGCTCTGAATGGCCCCTG
>CAYLMG010000005.1:14361-27538 GCA_964384565.1 uncultured Pirellulales bacterium
ACCGTTCCGCCGTTAGACTCTTCCAGCCGACCTTTCCGGCTCTGAATGGCCCCTGTAAAAGCTCCTTTCTCGTGGCCAAACAGCTCGCTTTCCAGCAGGTTTTCGTTTAGAGCGGCGCAATTAACTTTTATGAACGGGCCGTTTGCTCTTGGGCTCGAGTAGTGAATGGCATGAGCTACTAATTCCTTACCTGTACCCGATTCTCCTCGTACCAGGACCGTGGTGTCACTTGCTGCAACCTGGTGTATTTGTTTGTAAACGTCGCGCATAGCATTGGAGTTGCCGATGATGTTTTCCGGCCTGAACCGGTCCTCGAGCTCGCTGCGAAGTCTTATATTTTCATCTTCGAGCGTTCGGCGCAGCGATTCTTCCTCCCGCTGGGTCCTTACATTATTTGCTATCATACTTGCTACAATACTCAATACTCGCAGGTCGTCTTCGAGAGGAATTTTTTGATTAAAGAACTTATCAATTGATATCGTTCCAATTGTTTCTTTATCTGTCGAGATAGGTACACAAATAAAGCTTGTTTCTTCCTTTGTTTCTTTTCCTCTGCCCAACCGGTTGAGAAACAAAGGCTCTTCCGATACCTTGGGCACTATCATTGCCTTGCCGGTTTGCATAACTTTGCCGGTTATGCCTTCTCCGATTTGATAGCTCACTTTTGTATTGCGATTTTCAGGCGGATTCAATGTAACTTCGGTTGTTATTTCATTTCCGCTCGGCGACAGGAGGGTTATCGTTCCTCTTTTCATTCCTAATTCATTATCGAGCATATCAAGCACTTCAGCGAGGGTCTGTCTTTGATTTAATCCTGCGGCGAGAATCTGGCTGATTTTGTAGAGTGTATCAAGGCTGTTAGGAAATTTTGACTGCTCTACGATATTTGTATTTTTATTGACTGTCATTGATTTATAATCCTTAATGAAACCACTTTTTTGAACTTTATTATAATATATAATACATAATTGTATAATTAATACATTAATATTTCAATTATGTTGTAGCTAATTTTTTAATTTTTTCTTTTAAAGAGCAATAGATTAAAGTTTTTTATTCTTTTAGCAAAGCTAACCTATATTAATTACATATTTGTATTATTATAGCATAGAAATACATATATGTTATACATAGGCTGGCAAAATGTAGGTGGCGATTTTTTATAACTCTTTTTATATAATATAGTTATCTGATTTTTCCTAATTATGGCACGCACTTTGCTAATACATATAGGATTATTGAGAGACTTGTTTTTCAAAAAGGTATGTATAGGGAGAAAAGAATGATGTTTAAAAAGGGTAAGATAATAAGAGCAAGGGGCCTAATTGTGACAATATATCTTGCGTTGTTTTCTAATACCTTGTATTCGTCGGTTAGAACTTTGGATTTAGCTGGTCTTACAAAAGGCCTTGACAATGTCTGAGTGCTTATTGGTGCCTTTATGGTATTTTTCATGAAGGAAGGTTTTGAAATGGTAGAGACCGAATTTATAAGGGAAAAGAATAACTGCAATATACTGACGAAAAACTTTCTCGATTTTTATATGGCTTCGCTTGGGTTTTTTATTGTCGGTTATGCCAATATATTCGATGATGGTAAAATATTTGTCCTTAAACTGCCCGAGTGTATAAGGATTCGAACAGGCGAGAGGGGTGGTAAGGCAATTGGGTAATTTTATTTGGTTATTTTTGAATGATAAACGTTGAAAGGTGTAATTAGGCGGGAGTAAAAGAATGAACGAAAATTATGAATCAATAACTGAGTTGTTCGGCTCAAATGTTTTCAATGAAGTGGTAATGCGTGAGCGTTTGCCGAAGGATGTTTATAAATCTCTAAAGAGGACGATCGAGGGTTCGGAGTTTCTTGACTCGTCACTTGCCGGTGTGGTTGCAAATGCTATCAAGGACTGGGCTATTGAAAAAGGTGCGACGCATTATTGTCATTGGTTTCAGCCGATGACGGGGCTTACTGCTGAAAAGCACGATTCCTTTATTTCACCGACTCCGGATGGTGGAATGATAATGGAATTTTCCGGCAGAGAGTTATATCAGGGTGAACCCGATGCTTCCTCTTTTCCGTCGGGCGGACTAAGAGCAACTTTTGAAGCAAGAGGATATACTGCCTGGGACTGCACAAGCCCTGTATTTATTAAGAAAGACGGCGAAAATATTACCCTCTATATTCCCAGTGCCTTTTGTTCCTATACGGGTCTGGCGCTGGACAAAAAGACTCCTCTGCTTCGTTCAATGGATGCTCTGAATACACAGGCTATGAGAGTTTTGAAGGCTTTGGGCAACAGCAGCTCCAAGCGTGTTACTGCAACCTTGGGGCCTGAACAGGAATATTTTCTTGTTGAGCGCTCGTTTTATGACAAGCGTCTGGACCTGATTCTGACGGGCAGGACACTTTTCGGTGCGCCGTCCCCGAGAGGGCAAGAATTGAGTGACCATTATTTCGGGACTCTGCATGAAAGGGTTGCTTCGTTTATGCATGAGGTCAACACAGAGCTTTGGAAGCTCGGCGTGCCTGCAAAAACACAGCATAACGAGGTGTCACCAGCACAGTTTGAGCTGGCACCGGTTTTTGGAACTGTAAATATTGCAACCGACCATAATCAATTGACAATGGAGACATTGCAAAAGGTGGCGTTGAGGCACGGTTTTGTATGTTTGCTTCATGAGAAACCTTTTGCGGGCGTTAACGGTTCAGGAAAGCATGTCAACTGGAGTATGGTAACTGATGACGGTATTAACCTTTTGGACCCCGGCGTTACACCTCATGAAAATATGGTTTTTCTTGTGATGATTTGTGCGGTGATGAAGGCTGTCGATAAATATGCCAAGTTATTAAGAGCTTCGGTTGCGAATGCCGGTAATGAGCATCGTCTTGGTGGTCATGAGGCTCCACCTGCGATTGTTTCAATTTTTCTTGGTGAACAACTAACCGATATTATTGGTCAGCTTGCTGCCGGCGGAGCTAAAACTTCGAAACAAGGCGGCGAACTTAAGCTTGGTGTTTCAACTTTGCCGCCTCTTCCGAGGGACTGTACCGACCGGAACAGAACTTCACCTTTTGCTTTTACCGGTAATAAATTTGAATTCAGGATGGTCGGTTCAACGCAATCGACTGCAGGGCCTGCTTTTGTCCTAAATGCTATCGTCGCAGAAGTACTTTCTGAAATTGCTGATGAACTCGAAAATAACGGCGATGTTAAGGCTGTGGTTCAAAAGATTCTGCAAAAGATTGCTTCAGAGCACAGCCGTATACTTTATAACGGTGACAACTATACCGAGGATTGGGTCAAGGAAGCCGAAAAGAGAGATTTACCAAATATCGTATCGACGGTCGAAGCCCTTGGCAATATTATGAACAGGGAGAATGTTGAACTTTTCGAAAAACATCATGTTCTCAGCAAAGATGAACTGCAGGCAAGGACAGAAATTCTTATGGAAGCTTACGTAATGAGCATTAATATCGAGGCAATAACAATGCTTAACATTGCGAAACGTCAGATTATCCCTGCCGCAAACCGTTACTGCAAAATCGTGGCTGATACGGTTTCTTCACTTGTATCTGCTGGTGGCGAGACTACCGTGCAGAAAAAATTGCTGGATTCGGTTACAAGGCTGATTGATTCCTTAACCGGTGCAATTGAGGCTCTTCAGAAGGCGATTGATAAAGCCTCAACTCCGCTGGATTGTAATAAACAAGGTGAGTATTACCGCGACCGCGTTATTCCGGAAATGAAGAATTTGCGGAAGGTTGCCGACCAACTCGAAACAATTGTAGATTCCGACCTTTGGCCTCTGCCGAGCTATGCTGAATTGTTGTTTATGAAATAAAGAATATATATTTTTTACAAGATTTTGATATTGGTTGGCCCTGGGTGGAGATTTATCTCTGCATACAGGAAGCGACTGTGTCGGAACCGCCCGCAGGCAGGGCGCAAAACAGATTTATCAACTTGAAGTTTTACCCGAATTTCCGGATTCTCGCCCGCCGGATACGCCCTGGCCGACATGCCCGAGAATTATGAGAACCTCGTCTTCTCACGAAGAAGGGTGTGAGCGAATCTGGTCTGTTTTAACAAAAAGTTTTTCAGGCTCGGCAACAAGCGTTCGGCAGCTCAATGCCTGCAGGGTGGAGTGGATAGAAGATTGCGGAAACTGGAAGATAAAAGAGCTGGCGGGTACCGAATTTATCCTCAAGGCCGACGTTGTCATTCTTGCTCTTGGTTTTATGCATCTCGTCCATAAACCTCTGGTGAATGATTTGGGTTTGAAGCTTGATGATAAGGGAAATGTGCTTGTAAATAATTACCAGACCAGCCAGAGCTGGGTTTTCGCTGCAGGCGATGCAATCAATGGAGCCTCTCTGGTTGTTAGCGCAATCGATAGTGGACGAAAAGCTGCTTATGTTGTTGATAGAGGGCTAAAGGGACATTAGAATAGATTCCGTTGAAATCGATTTTTTTCGTCTTATAAAAAAATATCAATTTAACTGACATTCTTTTTTGCGACATTTAATCAAATCCTATCGGACTTTCGAAAACTGGCTTTTTTTGTTTTCAGTTGATTTGATTGTTACCCGATTATTATTTATAGTTTATTTTGGCGGTTTTTAACGCAGCGTCTGTATGTTTTTGGGCCGTGATTGGAATGTTTTTATCATGCTTTTGTCCGTGTGACTTGAAGCATTCTGACTTTTTGACACCGTGATTTAAGGGACAAGTTTTTTTATAAATAACTTGGAATCAGAAGTGGCGAGTGTGGGAAAAAAATCCGCTGTTTTGGCTTTAGTGTTATTGTTTGCCGGTGCTGCAACACTCGGATGGGGACTTATCGAGCAGAGAAAAGAGAAGCAGCTCCTGGAAGATATCAAAGCACGCCTTGAAAAACTTGATAAAGTGACAGCCGATGAAATTGATATCCGCTATCTGGCCGACATTTTCTCAAGTGACGACTGGCAGCAAAAGCTTGATGAGTATAATACGCAAAGACAAGGCAAAGGCCTTTTGATTGATACTTCGGCTGTATTTATTCTCACAGGGGGTGCAATTTTTACTTGGTTACTCTTGTGGCTTGCTGTCAGGTTCGTATATCGTCGTTTATTCGGTTTTAGGAATACCTCTTCTTCAGAAGTGATACATCAGGACGGGGGTGAGAATCTTCAAGCGAGGGAAAGGTCACAGAGAGTAGTTGAATCATCGAAACAAAAAACTGACCATCAAAAAGAGAAACAGCCCGTTAACGTCAAAGTCCTTGCAAGTTCCGGCTGGTTTGACTTCAACAAAGGACCGTCCGACCGCGGCAAAGCCGACCATATCTATTCCGAGACTACTTTAGAAGCTCAGTCTTCTTCCGATTCCTCAGTAGGCGGCTCCAAAAACATTAGCGTGATGTTTTCCGACAGCCAGGCTGCAGAGTCTAAAAAGTCCCTGAAGCTCAAAGGCGACAGGCTAAATCAGAGATATAAGTCACTGACGAAACGCAGGATATTTTCAGAAACCGACGAGGATGCGGCTAAGCTCGAGAAAGTCCTGAAGGCTCAGAGCAAGAGTCTGGAAAAACAGGTGGCCGAATTCAAGCAAATGGCTCAGACTCTTAAACAGACAACTCTCGACCGCTCACAGCCCTTCGGTGGCACCATCAAAGAACTTATGCAGCAGGTCTCTGCAATTCGAGAATATGCCCTGGGTCAGCAGGATAGAATCAAAAAACTCCAGGACGGCTACGACTGGGGTATAATTAGAAGTTTTGGCCTTAAGATTATTCGCTGTATCGACAATCTTGAGGATAGAATAGAACAGTTCAGGAACAATGGTATTGATACTGCTGACCTTGAAGAAGTAAGGGACGAGCTCATTTTTTCTCTCGAATCCAGCGGTATTGAACAATATAAGCTGGAGATTGACAGCGATTACAACGGCCAGGAAAAAATCGCTGAAGCCGTGAAAGAAAAGGTCGGTGCCCCGGAGCCTGAACTCAAAGGTAAAATCGCTAATCTCGTAAGGCCGGGGTATCGTCACTTTATTGATGATGAAAACTTTAAAGTTGTCCGTACAGCGAGGGTAAAGCTGTTCGGTTAGAATATTCTGACAGAACGGGGGATAACAAAATGGCTAACAATGGCTCGAAAAAATCTGCTATAGCGGGCATTGACCTTGGCACGACCTTCTCGTCTCTGGCAGTGCTGAACGCTATCGGTAAGCCCGAAATTGTCCCGAATTCGGAGGGTGAAAGGCTCACTCCGTCGGCGATTTTCTTTGACGAGGAAAACTCAGGAGTTATTCGTGTGGGCCTGGAGGCAATTAACTGCCGATACCTCAATCCCAAAAGGTCTGTGCGATGGGTGAAACGACATATGGGGGATAATTCATATAGAGTAAACATCGACGGAAGAGACTGGACTGCTGTCGAGCTCTCTGCGCTTATTCTGAAGAAACTCAAGGAGGATTGCTCCGTTCAGAATTACCGTATTCAGGATATTGTTATTTCCGTCCCCGCTCACTTTGATGAAGTAAGGAGAAAGGCAACAATGGACGCCGGAGCTATCGCAGGACTTAACGTTATCGGCATTGTCAATGAACCTGTAGCTGCCGCTCTGTATTATGCTACCACCTGTACTGTCTTCGGAAAAGTGCTCGTTTACGACCTTGGTGGAGGTACCTTCGATGTCACTATAATGGACGTGAAAGACCGTCAGATGGATATTATTTGTTCGCAGGGTGACCATGAGCTCGGAGGCATCGACTTCGATAAAAAAATTCTTGAAATCCTCGAGCAGAAATACAAAGACAAGTTCGCAGCAGAACTAATTAGTTCCGAAGAAGAAAGAGCAAAATATGAAGACGAGGCTGAAGACATTAAAAAGACGCTCTCGAGGAGAAAAGCTTCGAAAAATATAATCTATGGTGAAGCCGGTAGTATGAAAGTTGAAATTACGCGTGAAATGTTTGAGGATGCGATCTCGCCTCTTATCTCGCGAATCGGCATTTTGCTTGAGGTCGTTCTTGAAGAAGCAAAACTTAAACCATCACAGATTGATAAAATTCTTCTCGTTGGTGGAAGTAGCAGAATTCCTATCGTTCAGCAGCGGCTCGAAAAAATGTTTGGTTTTAAACCTGAAGTTGCCGTCAACGTCGACGAATGTGTTACTCTCGGAGCAGCTATCCACGCTGGATTGACCCTTACAAGGCAAAATCCCGACGCCTTGCCCGCCGGTATTGCTACAGGCCTGAAGCATATCAGACTTACAGATGTTTGTAATCACAGCTACGGCACTATCTGCGCTCCTATAGATGAAAAAACAGGAAAAAGGGTAGTTGAGAACCGCATAATCTTGGAGAAAAACACTCCCTTGCCCTGCCAGGTGACTAAAACTTTCTATACCGTTTCCGAGGGACAGACCGAGCTGGAGATAACCGTCACGCAGGGCGAAGACTTCGATGTCAAATTCGTTAATAGAATCGCAACGCACAAACTGAAGCTGCCGCCGGACAGACCTGCTGAATGTCCGATAAAGGTTACTTATAGCTACGATGTAAACCAGAGAATGCACTGTTATTTTGAGGATGTCCAGTCAGGCAAAGCTCTCGAAGTGGAATTTTCTCTCGATCGGCAGGGAGATATGAAGCAGCAGGATTTAGAGGAAAAAGCCGAGCATCTGCGTTCGGTCAAAGTCCAGTAATACAACGGTAAAAAATGCAAGTCGAAGGATTCGAACAACTTAAGTCCTGGATCTGGGGCAAATTAAAAGACACCGGTCTGTTTGAGCATCACCGGCAGGAAAATCAACTTGACTGCTCTGTATCACTGGCTACTGAAAACCATCAGCAAAAACAAAAAGATGGCTTTGTCGTGAGAATCAGGGGCTCTATCCGTGCGCCCAAAGACCGCCGACACACCGTCGCGCAAATTGTCATCACCGATGTTACTGATGGAATCTCCAAAGCAAAACCGGCCCATAGCAGTCTCGAGAGATGGCAAATGAATGATTCTTCTGTTTTTTGTTATTCAACCGAGCTCGGCAGACTGCCAAAGGCTGTTACAAAACTTTCAGACTGGATAACTGTCGCAAAGATTAACGCTGACTGGCTCGCTCTGCCCAGAAGAGGAAAAAGAGATTTGCTGCTCGTCGTTTCAATTCTTTCAGGTAAAAGCGGCGAGAAAATTGCTTCGACATATTGCAATTTCATCTACGAAAACTCAGCGTTGGGTTATATTGATATTCAGGAAAACATTGAGCATGCAAAGATTCTCGCTATAACGCTGGCCTTCGCTGTTGCTATTGCAGATAATGACCTCGCTGATTGTGAACTTGAACTTATAAAGAACTGGGCTCAAACGAACATCGCTGCCTTTAATGAATCCAACAGGTCAAAACGACGACTTGAAAAGGCGTTAAACAGGACTGTCAGTCTTCTCAGCCAGGGCCAGCAGATCGATATTCCCAGCGTCTGTGCAGAAATCGTCAAATTAGCTGCTCATGACCAGCGATGCGATATCCTTCAGTTATGTATGTACGTTGCAAAGGCTACTGGTACTGTCACCGAAGGTAAATTTAACACGCTTAGTGACATCGCAGATCGCCTTGAAATTGACAAGGGACAGTTCTTTGCAATGACGGAAAGATTTTTGCCTCCGGACATCTGCCAAGTTAAGGATATCGGCCTGCTCGTCGGAATCACCTCTGATATGAGCAAAGACCAAGCTCGCGAGCGGCTTAACAAACAGTATAGAAAATGGAGTGCCCGCGTGACTAATTTTGACCCCGAAATTAGCCATCAGGCTGCCTCAATGCTCAAATACATCGCAAAGGCAAGAAGCGAATATATAGAATAAAAACTGAAAACTTGACACTCAACACTATCTCTGCCTTCCGTCTTTTTGTTCTCTTTTTGATTTTTTTAATATCCTGCTGCCTGTCCATCTTTTCGGGATTCTGATGCTCCGTAGTATACTTTGTTTTTGTCATCTTTCATAATGGCCTGATATCCGCCAAAACCGCCACGCGTTTTTTCAATCCTGTGCCCCATTTTTTTAAGAGCTTCGATTGTTTCCTGCTTAAATCCGCTTTCGAGGTATACCGTTCCGCCGTTGCTCATCTTTTCGCCTGTCGGCTGTGACGAGCCGCCGTGACGGATTCGTGGTGCGTCACCTGCCTCCTGAAGATTCATACCGAAGTCAATCATATTAATAATAATCTGAACATGTCCCTGCGGCTGCATCGAACCGCCCATAACACCAAAGCTCATAAACGGTTTACCGTCTTTTGTTATAAAAGCGGGTATGATTGTATGGAAGGGACGCTTGTGCGGCGCGTAGCAGTTAAAATGCCCCTCTTCGAGCGTGAAAAGTTCGCCGCGGTCCTGCAGGATAAAGCCGAGTTTGCCCGGCGTCATACCTGAGCCCATACCGCGGTAGTTACTTTGTATCAATGAGACCATATTACCTTGCCTGTCTGAGACCGTCAGATAAATGGTGTCACCATCTTCAAGAGTGACATTGCCTGCATCATAAGCAAGGTTGGCCTTGTTCGGGTCAATAAGTTTTCCTCGCTCAGCTGCATAGGCTTTTGAAATTAGTTCCTTTACAGGAATTTTATTAAAATCCGGGTCGGCATAATATTTAGCTCTGTCCTCGAATGCCAGTTTTTTGGCCTCAATGAAAAAGTGTAGGTGCTCTTCGCTGCCGAAACCGTATTTTTTCAGGTCATATCCTTCGAGGATATTTAGTATTTGAAGGGCTGCTATACCTTGTCCGTTCGGCGGCAGTTCCCAGATGTCTAAACCTCTGTAATTTGTCGAGACCGGCTCGACCCATTCGGATTTATGCTCAGCCATATCTCGGTATGACAGAAATCCATCGTTTTCTTTCATATATTCCGCGATTTTCCTGGCGATTTCACCTTTATAAAAGACGTTCCTTCCCCCCTCGGCAATTTTTTCCAGAGTATCGGCAAGATACGGATTTTTGAAAACCTCGCCTTTAGCCGGGGCCTTGCCATCCGGCATAAAAATCTGAGCAAAACCGGGATAATCTTTAAGAGTGTTTACACTTCGTTGCCAGTAGTAGGCAATAAGCTCAGTGACAGGAAAGCCTTCTCGGCCGTATCGAATCGTCGGTTCTAAAATCTCTTTCATTGATAGTTTGCCGAATTTCTTATGCAGTTCGAACCAGCCGTCGACGCACCCCGGTACTGATACAGGCAGTGGGCCGAGCGGCGGTATCTTTTCGATATTATTTTCCTTAAAATATTGAAGCGTCAGCGAATAAGGCGACCTGCCGCTGGCATTGAGGCCGTAAAGCTTTTCGCTCTTTGCATCCCAGACTATAGCGAAGAGGTCACCGCCTATCCCGCAGCTTACCGGCTCGACCAGGCCGAGCATTGCATTAGCCGCTATTGCCGCATCGACCGCATTGCCTCCTTTTTTCAATATGTCCAAAGCTACCTGTGTCGCCAAAGGCTGAGAAGTGCAGGCCATACCGTTTTGAGCGATAACCTCGCTTCTGCTCGCGAATTCCAGTCCCGTAATCCGGTCATAACCTGAAGTACTTGTGCAAATAAATATGGCCGTAAAAATGCAGAAAAACCTTTTTTTCATAGTAAAATCTCTTACCAGAATAAAAATTTTGCCGGCCATAATTATAAAAACCTTCGAGTATTAAGTTCAACCTCTATTTGTCTGCGTTAATGCTGAACTAATAGAAGCCCTGTTGTAGGCTGATACAGACAGGTAAGATAATATCAGGCTGTGCTTGTAAATCTATTTTGTGTATGTTGCAGCCGCTCCGACCTTTCGACAAATCTCAGATGAGACACTTTCTTGTATCACTGTAAAATACTTGACCTTGAAATAATTTCAAAACGTCTGAATCTGATTGTCAGTATCTGCGCCCGCCGCTACCGCCGCGCCTGTTGCTCGAGCCGCCGCGCCTGTTGCTGCTGCCACCACGTCTGTTGAAGCTCTTCCTGCGATTTGAAGGTCGGGAATGAGCCTCGCTGACTGTGATATTCAGACCGTTCAGTTCTTTATTGTTCATACCTTCAATCGCATTTAACGCCTCTTGTTGCGAACGCATCATTACAAATCCAAACCCTCTTGACTCGCCGCTGAATTTGTCCTTTATAATATTGACCGAATCAACCTCCCCGAAAGCACCAAATGCCTCACGCAGCCCGTCTTCGTTAACATCACGCGACAAGTTACCAACATATATGTTCATCTCGATTTCCCTTTCTAAATCTGACCTTAACTGCCTGTATTTGTTATGGACATAAATTATACCTGGAAATTAAAAATTTAAATTACAGAAATGATAATGAGAAGAGGCGAGCCGAATATTAATTGTCGCTTATTATGTTACTTTTTGGTGCCGCTTTCGTTTCTGTCAAAATCATTTCTTTTAAGTTTATTGCTGTCATAATAATGCTTTTATAATGCCGATGCAAGCATATTTTGTTTTTTCTAAATACAAATTTTTGATTTTCTCCGGCGGCTTTTACAGGCTGCTTGTTAGCTTAAAGGCAATTGACCTATTGCAAAACTGACTAAAACAGCGTATAAATTAATTGTTATGGCAGAAAATGTAAAAAAACAGGTTGAGCGGCTCCGAAAAGAAATCCGAAGGCACGACTACCTTTATTATGTCCTCAATCAGCCGAAAATAAGCGACCGCAGGTACGACAAGCTCTTTGCTGAGCTTAAAGAGCTTGAGAAAAAGCACCCTGAGTTAATCACAGCCGACTCGCCAACCCAGCGGGTTTCCGAAAAACCGCTCGAAGCCTTCGAAAGTGTACGCCACGCAGTATCGATGCTCAGCATAGACAATACTTATAGTGCCGATGAGCTGCGAGAATTTGATAAACGTGTCGCCAAAACTCTTGAGAGCGAAGATTATGATTATGTCGTCGAGCTTAAAATCGACGGACTCGCAATTAGCCTTCGATATGAGAAAGGCTCACTTGTTAACGCTGCTACGCGAGGCGATGGAACGACGGGCGATGATGTTACCGCAAATGTCAGAACCATAAAAGCTGTACCGCTTGTCCTTGTAGACACCGGCAAAGTGCCTGAAATTATCGAGGTCCGCGGCGAGGTCTATATGCCGACGAAATCCTTTATCGAGCTGAATCGCCTGCGCTTAGAAGCAGGTGAGCCTGCCTTTGCAAATCCTCGTAACGCAGCAGCCGGCTCACTGAAGCTGCTCGATGCCAGAATAACCGCCCAGAGAAATCTTTCTTTCCTTGCTTATTCAGTTGGCGAAGTTTCGGAGTCTGTTGCAAAAGAGCACTTCCAGCTTTTACAAAGTTTTAAAAAATTCGGCCTGCCCGTTAATCCCAATATTAAAAAAGCGAAAGATATAGACGAGGTTATTAATATCTGTCTTGGCTGGGCTGAGAAAAAATCAAAGCTTGATTATCAAATTGACGGTATGGTCATAAAGGTAAACCGCCTCGACCAGCACGAGCTGCTCGGCGCGACCGGCAGGGCACCCCGATGGTGCATCTCCTACAAATTCCCTGCAGAACAGGCGGAGACGAAAGTTGAATATATCGCCGTTCAGGTTGGAAAAACTGGAACCTTGACGCCCGTCGCACACCTGACGCCTGTTCAGCTCGCTGGCACTACAGTCAAAAGAGCCACCCTGCATAACTTTGATGAGATAAAGCGCCTCGATGTAAGGGTCGGTGACACAGTTATAATCGAAAAAGCCGGTGAGATTATCCCGCAGGTTATCGAGGTCAAAAAGAAGTTGAGGCCGTCGAACGCAAGGCCTTTCCATGTTCCGAAAAAATGTCCCAATTGCGGCGGAGCCGTTCAAAAGGACGAAAACGGCGTTTACATTCGCTGCGTTAATCCTGACTGCTTTGGCCAGCTCAGGGAGCGCCTGAGATATTTTGCAGGCAGAGGCCAGATGGATATCGAGCATCTGGGGACAGCCTTGATAGACCAGCTTGTCGATTCGGGCCTGGTCAGGAGCTTCGCAGATATCTATAAGCTGCAAAAGTCCGACCTTATAGATTTGGAAAGAATGGCTGAAAAGAGTGCACAAAACGTTATCGACGCGATAGAAAAAAGCAAAACTCAGCCGTTATGGCGACTCGTCGCTGCTTTGGGTATCCGTCATATCGGCAGCGAGTCCGCACAGATACTGGCAGAGCATTTCGGCTC
>CAYLMG010000006.1:0-23378 GCA_964384565.1 uncultured Pirellulales bacterium
CCCAAAACGAACCCAATTTTAGCCCAAAATTGGCTTCGTTTTTCCAAATCAAAGCCAATTTCAAACCCAAACAAACCCAATTTCAAACTTTTTGCCGGGGATTTCGTACGGAGAAAATAATGTTCAATAACCGCTTAAATGGGAAATATCAGCAAAATAAGCTTCGCGATGTGCTCGAGAAGCTCTACAAAAAATATAATCGCCGACAATTTATTCCGCCCGACCCGCTTCAGTTTGTCTATAGATACAAATCCAAAGCCGACAGGGAAATAGCTGCATTGCTCAGCGCATCTCTTGCTTACGGCAGGGTGCAGCAAATTGAAAAAGACCTGAACCTGCTTTTCTCAATAATCGGTAAAAGCCCATACGAGTTCACAACTCATTTTAACAGCACCAAACGCAAAATTCTTACAAAATTTAAACATCGTTTTAATACCGGCGATGATATCTGCGATTTGTTATTGGTTTTGAAAATCGTTTTGAAAAAATCCGGCAGTATAGAAAAATTCTTTGCCGAAGGTTATAGCCCGAATGATGAAAATGACATAGCCGCACTGACAAATTTTTGCGGCCGGCTTTATAAAATCTATCGCGAGCATTTCAGCCGTCCTGTCAACAGTGGCTTTCGCTATCTTCTGGCGAATCCTGCCAACGGCAGTGTCTGCAAGAGGTTGAATATGTTTTTACGCTGGATGGTAAGAAGTGATGATGTTGATTTGGGCCTGTGGAAATCGCTCGATAAATCGAAATTGCTCGTGCCTGTCGATACTCATATGGCAAGGCTGTGCAAAATTTTAGGCCTGTACAAAAGAAAAACCTTATCGTTAAAAGCCGCTGTTGAGATAACTGAGAGCTTCAAAAAATTCACACCTCGCGACCCTGTCAAATACGACTTCGCATTATCCCGCATCGGCATCATCGAAAACTGCACCGGCAGGCTTCGCCCCGAATGCAAAGATTGCGAGCTGCTTATATTCTGCAAGCTATGAGTCCAAAGCGTAAGAATACTGATGGCAGCGGACAGAGAAAGGTCAACTGAGCTTCGAGGGGTACTCGAGCGTTCGGATTGTATCGATTTTGTCAATTATGGCGGTTATATTAACACACCTTTGGAATTTGTTTAACAGCCAACCGGATAAATTTTTATCTCGTAGGTTCAGTAAGTACAAGGACTAATGAAAGGTGAAAAAAACTTTGAAAAAAATTGTTTTTTACCCTTGCAGTTATTAGGAAAACGACTATAAATGCATTTTCCTTGGCTTACTATATATTGATTTTTTTGTTGTCATTTTACTATATATTGTGTTATACTTTATGCATGGAGGCATAAAAATGTCGCAGAAATTCAACCCTGAAAATCCGTTTAAGAAGTCAAACAGCCCTCCTGAAAAGCCGGTCGGCCGGTCCGGGGGTTTGAGGATAGAACACTTTTTCTCAGCCGATGGCGTGCATCCTTTTGATGGGATTGAGTGGGAAAAACGCTCCGCAAAAATAAGCAGCGAAACCGGTGAATCAATTTTTGAACAGGACAACATCGAGGTTCCCGTCTTTTTCAGTCAGCTTGCTACGAAGGTAGTCGCAAGTAAATACTTCTTCGGGGACGTGGAAACCGGCGAGCGTGAAAATTCCGTAAAGCAGCTTCTGCATCGCGTCTGCAGAATGATTGCGGACCGCGGGCAAAAAGATGGATACTTCGATACCGACGCCGATGCTGAAACATTTTATAATGAGCTGCTCTGGCTCTGCGTCAATCAATATGGAGCATTCAATTCACCTGTCTGGTTCAACGCAGGCCTTTATGATGTCTACGAGGTGAAGGGAAGCAAACACAATTTTCACTGGGACAGTCGGCAGCAGAAACCAATCACATGCACCGGCAGTTATGAATATCCCCAGGCATCCGCCTGTTTTATCCAGTCGGTTAAGGATTCAATGCTGGACATTATGCGGCTGGCATCGAGCGAGGCAATGCTGTTCAAACACGGCTCAGGCACAGGAACAGACCTTTCGACTCTGCGAAGCAGCAGCGAGAAGCTTTCCGGCGGCGGGAAACCATCCGGTCCTTTAAGCTTTATGAGGGTTTACGACCAGGTCGCAGCCGTCATCAAATCAGGAGGAAAAACACGACGTGCCGCCAAGATGCAGTCATTAAAAATCGACCATCCTGATATCAAAGAATTCATCACCTGCAAAACGGAAGAGGAAAAAAAGGCCTGGGCACTCATCGATTCCGGATATAATCCCGAAGAGGCCTATAACAGCGTGATGTTTCAGAATTCGAATCTTTCAATTCGTGTAACCGACGCCTTTATGCAGGCTGTCGAAAAAGACGACAAATGGACAACGCGTGCTGTTACAACCGGCGAAAAAATCAACCAGTACTCTGCGCATGAGCTTATGGACCTCATCGCCGAAGGAACCAGAATCTGCGGCGACCCGGGCCTGCAGTATCACGACACTATCAACCGCTGGCACACCTGCCCGAACTCGGGCCCGATTAACGCATCGAATCCCTGCAGCGAGTATATGTTCATTGACAACTCTGCCTGCAACCTCGCCTCGCTCAACCTGATGAAATTCAGGAAAGAGGATGACACCTTCGATGTCGAAAGCCTCAAAAAGGCAGCCCGCATATTTATTATCGCCCAGGAAATCCTCGTTGACAATGGAAGCTACCCTGAAGAAGAAATTACTCTGAATAGTCATATGTTTCGCCCCCTCGGCCTGGGCTTTGCAAACCTCGGCTCACTGGTTATGAGCGAAGCTCTGCCATACGATTCCGACCGGGCAAGAACGCTCGCATCTGCAATCAGTGCCATAATGACCGCTGCCGCCTATGTTACAAGTGCCGAGCTCGCCTCCATAAAAGGCCCATTCGAAGAGTTCGAAAAAAATAAAGAGTCGATGCTCAAGGTTATAAATATGCATCGCCAGCACGCCTACGGTATACCAGAATCTCACTGCCCCGACTATTTACGCAACGCTGCAAAGGACCTCTGGGACCAGGCCTTTGACCTTGGCTCAAAAGCAGGTTTTTGCAACGCCCAGGCAACGGTTATAGCACCGACAGGCACTATCGGCTTTATGATGGACTGCGACACTACCGGAATCGAGCCGGACATCGCGCTCGTAAAATATAAACTGCTCGCGGGCGGCGGCATGCTCAAGCTCGTGAACAAAACCGTGCCTATGGCCCTTGAAAAACTCGGCTACAGCGCTGACGACATCAAATCAATCTGCGATTACATCAACGAAAACGAGACCATCGAGGGCGCTGCCAAGCTGAATCCTGACCATCTGCCGATTTTTGATTGTGCATTCAAACCTCGCAATGGAAAAAGATGCATCCATTATATGGCACATCTGAAAATGATGGCTTCCGTTCAGCCGTTTATCTCCGGTGCAATCAGTAAAACCATAAATATGCCGAACGAAAGCACTGCTGAAGATATTGCAAAAGCCTATATGGAGGGCTGGAAGCTTGGCTTGAAAGCCGTCGCTATCTATCGCGATGGCTCGAAAAGGCTTCAGCCGGTCTCTACCAAAAAGCACAAGTCTCAAAAAGCCAAAGTTGCAGACGAAACCCCGCCGCGTCCATACAGACGGCGGCTGCCTGATACTCGCAGAAGCATCACACACAAGTTTTCAGTAGCCGGTCACGAGGGATACCTCACCGTAGGCCTGTACGAGGACGGCCAGCCCGGAGAAGTCTTTATCACCATGGCAAAGGAAGGCTCAACCATCGGCGGCCTTATGGATGCCATTGGAACCTGCACATCAATGGCTCTGCAGTACGGCGTCCCGTTGATTACTCTCGTCGACAAGTTCCGTCACGCACGCTTTGAGCCTTCAGGGATGACCTCGAACAAGGATATCCCGTTTGCGAAAAGTATCATCGATTACATTTTCTGCTGGCTTGGCTGCCAGTTCATTCCCGGCTATGCCGAGAAGAACATCCCCAACAGAGCATCGGCGCTGCCGCCCGAGAACAAAAATGTCACCACTGCAAAGCAGCTTGTCGAAAAGACAAAAGACCTTGCACAGAAAATCGCCGAGGTAAAAGCCGCTCCCAGGCCGGCTGCAAAGCAGCAAAATGACCAACCCGAACAAATTAAGCCTGCTGCCGGTACTTTGAAGGACCGTTTTGCCGGCCTTGCCAGCAGAATCACCAGTCTTGTAACCTCGACAATCACCGAACCTACCGGCGCTCAGACGGACAGCAAGGTCATGGCCGAATTCAATTCTCAGTTTGAGCATTTTCAGGATGACGCTCCTGCCTGTGACATATGCGGCTCGATTACTGTTCGCAACGGCTCCTGCTATAAGTGTTACAATTGCGGCAACTCTATGGGCTGCTCGTAATTTATCTCTCAACCACGAGCCACGGGTATCGAGATACGAGCTGCGAGATATGAATTGCGAATTATCCTACCTGTCGTCTCTGGAAGGAGGCAATCGCGAGCAGCAGTATTGCAGAAGCATAGCAAAAGCTGTAAGCCGCACTTACTGCAATATAGTTGAAAGTTATTTCGCTTTGTTCGTGTATGGCGTCACTAATCCAGAAAATCTGCAGATTGGGGACTAAAAAGTAGCATATCTTTGCCCACAGATGTTCGTGAGCGAGCTCTGCGAATACCGAGTCGGTGACCAGGCCGAGCAGGAATATGCTGACGCAGAATGAAAGAGTAATTGAAATATTAAAACGTGTTGAAAAGGCCACTGCCAAAGCGACAATTATGACGGCAGCTAATACGAGCAGTAAGGAGGCAAAGAGGTCGAGGGCGTTTATCCCGTTCCCGGATGGATTAAACTGCCAATTATTGTCAATAAAGGCAAGGAATATGATGCTTAAAGTTGCGAATATTGCGAACAGGACCACCGCTGTTGATGAGAATTTCCAGTCATAAACGTAATTGAAGAAAGCGCTTAATGCGAAGACGCAGAAAGCTGAAATTCCTGCTGCGGTTATTACGGTCCAGTCGTGAGGGTCCCTTACGGTTTCGAGGACACCGTGTCTGACAGCCATCAAAAAAGCGATTGTGCAGATGTAATGGGCGAGGATTACAGCAGCGGCGACACCGACGAATTTTGCGAAGATGAATATCGGACGTTGTATAGGCTTGCTGAGGATTGTGAGAATGGTTTTATTCTCGATTTCTTCGGCTACGCTGCCTGAAGCGGACAAAATTGCAATGAACAAACTGGCCAGAAAAAGCGTAGATAAACCAATTTCACGTAACAATTTATCGTCGTCGTCCAGCGAGTACATTGTTATTGACGGGCTAAGAGAGATTAAGAGCAGAACAGCGATGATGATTATGGCATAAATCGGGCGTCTTACTGTTTCGGTGAAGGTGTTTTTCGCTATTGTGAATAATTTGATCATAAGAATATAAGTCCGTATATTACATTGGCTAACACAAATGAATTCTTGACTTAGAACCTTGAGTCATTATATTACAATTTTTCAAATTTGAAAAGGTATTACGAAATAATAGGGTATTTTTCTTATATTTGTTCAGACTTTAGAGAATAAGAGATGGCGGTAAGTTCCAAACGTGCTGAGTATGTAGGCTTAGTTTCATTATTTTTGAGCGTTTTGTTCTTTTTTATAGCATTCTTATTAGGCTACTGGAGCTCAATTTTTGCCGTTTACGCAATGAGCTGGCTGTTAGGCTCGGCTGTCCTTATATGGCTGGTGCTTGTCATTCATTTTCACCAGAGGGCACTGGCCGAGCAGGAAAAGCTGGATATGAGCCAGCTTTCCAAGCAGCGGGACTCTGAGACGATTTTTCACACCAAAGGCGAGCGAGCCAATATGTTTGCGGTTGCTCAGCGTCGTCTTGTCCTGCTTGAGAAGTGGTTCCTTCCTATATTTTCAGCGATAATAGCAGCATACCAGGCAGGTATCGGTTTATACCTTTTGAAGGTCTTATCCGGCATGATTGGCCTGCCGACAAAACAGCCTTTAATTTGCGCGGTATCGATGATAGCTGTATCCTTTATCAGCTTTTTGTTCTCACGTTATGCGACGGGGATGTCCAGCGAGCAGCAGTGGAGACCATTAAAAGCAGGCGGCAGCATCTTTATTGGTGTATCCATATTGAGTTTTACACTTGCTGTCGGCCTTGCAATGGCATATTTCAATTACTGGATAGTAGTAAATGTCATTAACTGGCTGGTTCCAATACTGCTGATAGTTCTTGGACTTGAGACGGCTCTGAATGTGGTGCTTGATATTTATCGGCCGAGACTTAAGGGACAGTACAGCAGGGCGGCGTTTGAGAGCAGACTGCTTGGTATTATTAATGAGCCGGGGGGTATTTTAAGGACAGCAGCGGGCGCTATAGATTATCAGTTCGGCTTTAAGGTTTCTCAGACGTGGTTCTATAAGCTGCTGGAAAAGGCGATAGTGCCGCTGATTTTATTTGCTGCTGCTGCATTATATTTTTTGAGCTGCATTGTGGTGATAGGGCCTGATGAGCAGGCGATAATAGAGCATTTCGGCAATCCGATAAAAGCCAGCGACGGCATTAAGATATATCAGCCGGGCCTGAACTTTAAATGGCCCTGGCCGATTGATAAGGTTTATAAGTATCCTACAAAAAGGGTTATGGAGCTTACGATAGGATATAAACACAAGATAGACCCTAAAACGGGTATGCCGGAACGCGGGCCGAAACTTTGGGGAACTCAGCATTACCAAGAGGAGTACACGTTGCTTGTGGCGAGCCGTCAGAGCACTGAAAAACTATCAGCAGATGATGTGCCTGTCAGTCTTGTTATAGCCGCTGTCCCTGTTCAGTACCATGTCAAGGATTTGCACTCATTTCTTTATAATTATGGTGTTTATAAAAGAGATGACGGCTCAATAGGTTATGAATCAGAGAGGATGCTGGAAGCTATTTGTTATGAGAAACTTACCCGCTTTGCTGCAAGTGCAACAATAGAGGTTGATACCGAAGCAGATTTGGCTCGTAGTCTGCTTGGGACAGGTCGGCTGGAAGCCAAAAAGATATTAACCGAACAGATGCAGAAGGCCGCAGACCAGGCAGGATTGGGAGTAGAGATAGTATTTGTCGGTCTTCAGGGCATACATCCTCCGCCTGAAGTTGCAGTGGATTATCAGCAGGTTGTAGGCGCGATTCAGAAGAAACAGGCCCTTATCCTTGGTGCACAGGCGGAGAGCAACAGGACATTGAGCACTCTTGCAGGTTCATTGGAAAACTCCGAGAAGATTTATGAGCTTGCGGCTGAATACCAGCAGGCAAGAGAGGGACAAGATTCAGCCAGGGCTGCCGAAATCGGAGAACAACTTGATGAATCTTTTGCGGCAGCCAGCGGTGATATATTTAAGACTCTTCGCGAAGCTCAAAGTTATGCCTATGAAAAAGCTGTTATAGCCAGAGGCAACGGCGAAAGATTTGCCGGCCAGATAAAGGCCTACAATGCGGCGCCGGGGATTTACATTCACGAGCAGAGATTGCAGGCTTATGAAGAGGCGCTTAAGGATATACGAAAGTATGTGATTATTGCGGATAATGACCAGTATCATACAGAAATTATTGACCTGACAGAAAAACTTATGATGGGTTTGCCTGATGTGGCGGGAATAGAAGGGAGTTCAAGAAAATGAAAAGTGCAGCCATTACGATTTTTGTATTGTTAGTTGTTGCGGTTTTGGGGTTGTCTCTTTTTTCCTTTCAGGTCAGAGAGACCGAGTCGGCTCTTATATTGACGTTTGATAATCCGAGAGAAGAGCCGATTACAGAGCCCGGCTGGTATTTTAAGTGGCCGCCGCCGATACAAACCGTTGAGAAATATGATACAAGGCTGAAGGTTTTTGAAGCAGACCTTGCTGAGACGACCACAAAAGGAGCGGTACCTATTATCGTAAAGACTTATGTTGTCTGGAAGATTGCCGAGCCGCTGGACTTTCGTAATTCAGTCAGGACGGTAGAGGAAGCAGAGAATAAGCTGCATAGTCAGCTTAACGATACACAGAATAGTGTGATAGGCCAGTTCAGTTTCTCTGAGTTTGTAAACAGCGATGTATCGCAAATTAAAATAGGAGATATTCAGGCAAAAATGCTTGAGAGCCTTAAGGAGACGGCAAGAAAGGATTACGGGATAGAAGTAATGGAGCTTGGAATAAAGCAGCTTAAAATTGCGGCTGATACTACAAAGGATGTATTCGAGAGGATGCGGGCCGAGAGAACACAAAGGACAGAGAAGACTAAAGCCGAGGGCGAGGCGCAAAAAGTAAAGATAGAAACCGAGGCGGACTCGATGAGAACGGAACTTCTGTCGGCGGCTGATGCGAGAGCAAAGGCCATTATGGGTAAGGGAGATGCAGAGGCCGCTCAGTATTATAAGATGCTCGAAGATGACCCTGACCTTGCGATGTTTTTAAGGTCGATTGAGGCCTTTAAGAAAATCCTTGCTGAAAGGGCAACATTTGTAATCAGTGCCGACGAGGAGCCCTTTAAGCTCTTGAAAAAGATGCCGTCGTTGGTTCCGAAAAAATAATCTTTTTACCTGCAGCAGGATATGGAAAACGAAGATAATAAAAATAACCAACAGCCGCAATCAGAAGCGGCCGGACACCAGAGAGATTTAGCAGAGTCTGACGCCGGAACACGTTCTCTGTCCGATGCGTTGAAGATAAGCTTTGTTGTTCTCAAGCTGATTATGATTGCTCTTGTTATTTTCTTTATTACATCGGGGTTTGAAACGGTCGACTCGGATGAGGAAGCAATTGTATTAAGATTTGGTAAGATGAAAAGCGAGGTTCTCAAGTCACGTTCGGTGCCTTACTGGATATTTCCCTATCCGATAGAGGAAATGATAAAGATTCCGGTGAAAAAAAAGGTAGATTTGGACGTGGAGTCATTCTGGTATTTTCAGACGGAAGCTGAGAAGCTTTCCGATACTAAAAAGCAGGTAAGAGGCGATGCACCGCTGAGACCTACGATAGACGGCTATTGTCTTGTGAGAGGCGAAGCGAAAGAAGGAGTGGTGGGTTCTCTGAGCGAGAGCGACTATAACATAGTGCATTGCAAATGGAGGTTGATTTATCAGATAGATAATCCGAAAGAATTTTTCAGGAATGTTTATGTTCAGAGGGCCAAACCCGGTGAGGTTTATTTCGATGTAATAAAGACAAGCATCAATCCTTTGATACAGGATATTATCGAGAGCTCGGTAGTAACGGCAATGGTTCATTACACGATTGATGAGGCGATGTTCGAGAAAGTAGAGAGGGTGAGTGAGCATGTGCGAAGGCTGGTTCAGGCCAGACTGGATAATATTGAAAGCGGTATAACGGTTATTTCGATACAGTTGTTCGATATTACCTGGCCTTTGCAGGTAGACCGGGCATTTCAGGAATCTATTACGGCCTTTCAGATAAAACAGACGAGAGTTAATGAGGCCAGGACATACTCGCAGAAGATTCTCAATGAAGCCGGAGGTCCTGTCACCGTTGAGCTTTTAGCTGTGCTGAAAGACCCGAATGCAAGTGAAGAAAAGCTGGAATTTTTATGGTCTCAGCTTGCAGGCGAGGCACAGAAGAAGATTACCGAGGCAAGAGCGTATCGAACCAGCGTTGTCAAGAATGCGAAAGCAAACGCAGAATACCTCAGAGAGATACTCTCCGAATACAGAAAGAGGCCTCAATTGGTTATTCAGGAAATATATAAAACTGCGATGGAGCAGATTCTCTCAGATGCTGAGGAGAAGATAATTATGCAGCCTGTCGAAAGTCAGAAAGGCAAGGAGGTAAGAATTCTTTACAACAGGGATCCTTTAATAAGGACGAAAAAGTCGCAAGAGTCAGAGAAATCAGGAAAATAAAATGGTTCATCAACATTTGCATTTAAAGGAAGATATCGAAATAGAACACACACACGGCAGTCAGGTGCGTGTGAGTCTTGCACTGCTTGGGACACTTGCAGGTGGTATGCTTCTTATAAGCAGCAGTATTTCGAGGTTGTTTTACGCCGGTGAAGATTTTTTCAACACGACAATGCTGGCAATGGCCGCTGCGATATTGCTGGGTGCACCTATTATATGGCACGCTGCAAAAAGCATTGTAAGGAAACAGGCCCATATGGATGAGCTTGTGGCCCTGGCGATACTGGCTGCTTTTGTTACAACCGGTCGAAGCCAGGAGCCTGCGTATAAGGGGTATATGACGGCCGGACTCATAGCGTTTTTTATGTTATTAAGCGAGCTTATCGAGAGCCGAACCGCACTTGGAGCGAGAGCTTCCATTGAATCTCTAATCAAACTTACACCTAAAAAAGCACAGATAGTCCGCAAGGACGGAAACGAAGAGCAAATAAAGGTAAGCAATCTGCACCCTGACGATGTTATTCGTGTCAGACCCGGCGATAACATAGCAGCCGATGGTGAAATTATAAAAGGTCTGAGCTCTATTAATGAGGCGACAATTACTGGAGAGTCACTGCCGGTAGATAAGGTACCCGGAATGCAGGTTTTTGCAGGTACTAATAATCTTACGGGGGTTCTTGATATAAAGGTTACAAAGGCCGGCCGTGATACGACTCTCGGCAAAGTGCAGTCGTTGATAATGCAGGCCGAACAGACAAAGATACCCATTTTGCGAATAATCGACCGTTATGTTAAATGGTATACGCCTACGATACTGATGATTGCCTTTATAGTCTGGTTTTTTACCGACGATTACAACAGAGCAATTTCTATTTTGGTTATTTCCTGTCCGTGTGCGTTGATACTGGCGACGCCGACGGCGATGGTGGCGGCGATTTCGGCTTCTGCACGTCTCGGTGTGCTTGTAAAAAATGTTGCAGACCTTGAGGTTGCGGGCAGGATGACAGCGATGATTTTCGATAAGACGGGGACGTTGACGACGGGCAGGCTTTATGTAACAAAGCTTACCCCTGCAGACGAGGTCGAGGCTTCCGAGCTTTTGAGTGCAGCAGCCGCTGCCGAGAGGATGAGCAAGCACCCGGCGGCGAGGGCGCTGCAGGAGGTGGCCAAAGAGGCAAAGCTTACTCTTCCTGAGGCGCTTGATTTCAAGGAAACGCCCGGTAAAGGCGTAACTGCAACGGTTGATAATCAGCAGATTCTGGTTGGAAGAGATTCCTTTCTCCGTGAGCATAAAATAGATATAACAAATGTACCCAATCCTGCGCTTCATGAGGAACAGGGTTTCAGCACGCTTTACGTAGCCAAAGGTTCACGTTGTATCGGCTGGATAGGCCTGCAGGACAAGACAAGACCGCAGGCAAGGCAGGCCGTTAAAGAACTCTTTGATATCGGTATAAAGAGGGTAACTATGTTGACCGGTGACAGGGATGTGGTCGCAAACCGCGTCGCAGGAGAGCTTGGTTGTACAGATTTTAAGGCCAATTGTCTGCCTCAGGATAAGCTTAAGATTGTTGAGCAGGTCAAAAAGGATGGCCATACCGTGGTCGTTGTCGGGGACGGTATTAATGATGCTCCTGCTCTTGCTGCAGGTGACCTTGGTATTGCGATGGGTGCTGCGGGAAGTGATGTGGCGATAAACTCCGCATCGATTGCCTTGATGAGTGACGATTTGAAGAGGCTTGGCTTTCTTGTCAGGCTTTCGAGAAGAACAAGGTCGGTGATCAATCAGAATCTTGCTTTCGGAGTAGTATTTATCTTACTGGGAATGGTAGCTGCGGCGGCGAACTGGCTGCCAGCGGTTTATGCGGCTGTATTGCATTTTGTCGGCTCGCTGATAGTCGTTTTCAACAGTGCAAGACTCGTCCGCTATGGAGAAGAGCTTGACTACGCAATATAAGTTTTTAACGCAATTATTATACCGGCAGGGCAGAACAATTTTGGAAGTTGTAAACAGAAAGTGAATTGTTGTTAGGATAAGATTTCTGCACGCGTAGAGAATTTATGCTGGAAGACTCGCTATGGACGAATACGTAATAGAGACATTTTCGTTGACCAAAATTTTCTCTGATTGGTGGGGAAGGCACAAGGTCTGTGCAGTTGAAGATTTGAATTTGAAGATACGAAAGAATGAGGTTTTTGGACTTCTTGGTCCGAACGGCTCGGGCAAGACCACAACCATAAAGTTGCTTCTTGGGCTGCTTTACCCGACGAAGGGCAGGGCAATAGTTCTTGGAGGTGACAGCAGCGACCCGAAGATAAATGCGAGAATCGGTTTTTTGCCGGAAGAGTCGTACCTTTATCGATACCTGAGCGCACGGGAGACGCTGGATTTTTACGGCAGGTTATTTTCACTTCCGGCTCAGGTAAGGAAGATGAGGATTGAGGCGCTGCTCGATATGGTGGGCTTAAGGGCGGCTTCGAACAGACCGGTAGGGACATTTTCGAAGGGGATGGCCAGGAGAATCGGTCTGGCACAGGCACTCATAAACGACCCCGATTTGCTCATTCTCGATGAGCCGACGACGGGTCTCGACCCTATAGGGACAAGACAGATTAAAGATTTAATTTTAACACTGGCCAAAAGAGGCAAAACAATCCTGCTTTGCAGTCATCTGCTTGCTGATGTTGAAGATGTGTGCGACAGGATTGCGATTCTTTATGGCGGCAGGATTCAGACCGAAGGCAGGGTTAAAGAGCTGCTGCAGCAGAGCCACAAAACACAAATAACTGCCGATACCATAAGTAGCGATACCCTCGATAAGATTAAAGGTCTGATTGAGGCTGAGCAAAAAGACTGCTCAATTGAAACCCCGCTGGAGAAGCTTGAAACATTTTTTGTTAAAACAGTAATCGATGCCCAACAGCATGCTATTGCAACAAGCGGTGCATTTAGCACGACCCGGATTGGAGATTTTCTGACGGCGGCGGGGCTTGGAGAGGGCAAGAAGGCTTCAATTCTTGACAAACTTGTTTCTGAAAAGATTTCAGAAGCGCCGGTTTCCGATAGTCGGGACACCGAGGCTGTTAGAGCGGCTGATGAGCCCGAGCAGGAAATGGATAAGCGGTTATTGAGCGAGCTGACAAGGGAGGTTGAGCCTGTTGAGACCAAACCGGTGAGCGAGGAGGCTGCCTCTTCTGAAAAAGAGACCGAACAGCAGGGCCAAAATGAGAAAAGCATACTCGATGAGCTTACCGGCGGCTTGGATACCGAGGGCAAAAAGCAGCAGGGAGAATCGACAGATGCGTAGGATTTGGGCGATTGCCGTCAATACCGTAAAGCAGGCTCTGCGAATGAAGATTGCTGTTGCATTTATTGTTTTGCTTTTGGTTTTGCTCCCCGTTATGGGATTGGTTACGAGCGGTGACGGCACGCCGAAAGGAAGAGTGCAGACTTTTGTAAGCTATAGTATGTCACTTACAAGCCTTTTACTTTGTCTTCTTACCGTTATTGTGGCAATATATTCTGTGACAAGTGATATAGAGCATAGTCAAATTTATACAGTTGTCACCAAGCCGGTTTATCGTTTCCAAATTCTTGTCGGCAAATTCTTTGGCGTGCTTTTGATTGGTTTCGTTCTCCTTGTTGTGTTCTCGTCAATGATATATTCAATTACTGTTTACACACCAAAGTTTATTGATGCAACCGGCGAGCAGATGAATGAACTCAATAACGAATTTTACACAGCCCGTGCTTCGCTAAAACCTGCGCCGGTTGATGTCAGCAAAGAAGTGACGCAAAGCTTCAATGAGCTTATTCGGAACCGCAAAATCAGTGCTGAAGTGCTGGAAGATAAATTGGCTCGTCAGCAGATTTTAGAAGAGCTGACTAAAAGCAAAGAGCTTGCGAGTCGTTCTGTCGGACCGGGTCGGCAGTTGATATGGGAATTTAATAATGTCAATGTTAAATCCCAGGACCCTGAGGGCAAGATTTTTGTTCGATACAAGTATGAGGTCTCGGTGGCGCCGCCGAACAGGCGTATAGCGGGTAGGTGGACCGTTGGTGACTACAGGCAGGAAAAGTATGGTCTGCCGGTTGAAACGCCGCTGTGGCGCGAATCGCGGTGGGATGTAATTCGCACTTTCCAGGAGCTTGAAGTGCCGGTTAATGTCGTTGCTGAAGATGGATATGTGGCGGTTGGTTTTGTTAATTTGCCTCAGTATAATAGTACAACTGTAATTTTTCCTGAGAAGGATGGCATAGAGGTTCTTTATAAGTCGGACAGTTTCACAGCCAACTATATAAGAGCGACTATATTGGTTTTGCTGCGATTGATATTCCTGGCATCTCTTGGAGTTTTTACCGCTACTTTTTTATCATTTCCGACGGCAGTTTTGTTTTGTCTTGTTGTCTTTGCTACAGGTACGATAAGCGGTTTTATTTTTGAATCCTTCAGCACTCTCGGCGGAGGTACAGAGCTTATATATACTTTCACAGTCAAGCCGCTGGTCAGGCTGCTTCCGCAATTTGATAAGGTAAATCCCGCGAGGTTCCTTGTACCGGCGAGGCTGCTGAGCTGGAATCTGCTGGGAAAAGTAGCAGCTATTATGGTTTCGATTAAGGCGGTAATAATGATTTTGCTGGGGATATTGATTTTTAACCGCAGGGAGATTGCGAAAATTATAGTTTAGTCAGGACGTGAATCTTAGTTTATGCGTTTCCGTGACACAATAATCTGCGTGACGGCGGTTTTGTTGGCGGCTGGATTATTTATAATCGCCGGCTCTCAGCTTGAGAGCCTGAATGTTAAGCGCCGAGAGCTTGGGCTTGTAATCGACAAGCCTGAAAATATACCTCCTTCGCTGGCATTTGCAACAATCGCAACAGGGGCGTTCAGAGGTTTGGTAGTCGATTGTCTTTGGCTCAGGGCTGAACGATTAAAAGAGGAAGGGCAATTTTTTGATGCAAAGCAGCTTGCTGATTGGATAACTATTTTACAGCCGCGTTTTACAACAGTCTGGGATTTCCAGGCGTGGAATATGGCCTATAATATTTCGGTATCGATACCGGCAAGCGAGCCTCAAGAGCGCTGGAGATGGGTCAAAAACGGATATGAACTGCTCCGTGATAAAGGTATAGTTGTCAATCCTAAGAGCATTTCGTTGTACAGGCGGCTTGCTTTAATATTCCAGCACAAAATCGGTGGTGTAACGGATGACGTCCACAAGTACTATAAGCTGCAGCTTGCGTTGGAAATTCGGCCGTTTCTAAAATCGGAAGATAACGGAATGGGAGCCGCTGATACCAGGTACTATGAAGAACTTGCGAAGGCACCGAAAGAGTTCAAAAAGGTAAGCGAGGACCCGAATTTTCTGCCGTTGATTAATGAGCTGCGAAAAGCCGATGAAGTATTTGCCGACAGCGAGAAGTTTGTTGGCAATTACCTTTCTTTGAGACAAAATCCGAGCGGGTTCAAGCCGCAGGCTTTCAAGGTGATCGACCAGTTCAGGGGCACAAATGCCTTGAAGAAGTTTGATATCTTCGCCAAAGCATATCAATTGCGCAATGTTTGGAAGCTTGAGCCTGATTTGATGGTTGAATTGAACAGGACTTTCGGTCCTGCTGATTGGGACGACCCGAACAATCATTTACCGCTGGAATGGCGTCATCCTGATGCGCATGCGATGTACTGGGCGTATAAGGCTTTGAAGATTGGCAGCAAAGAGGAGTTTTCTGTCCCTGAGGCGAATGCGGACCGGATGATAAATCATAGTCTGCAAAGTCTTTTTCGAACAGGTAAGATATATATCTATAGCCAGATGATAAGGCCGCAATCAGATTCTATTTCTGATGCTAATTCTCAGGCACCTGTTGAGGTACAACAGATATATCTCAGGCCTGATTTGAGGATGTTTAAATCCTATAATCAAGCTGCGATGGCGAGGATTGAAAAGTATCAGGAGCTTAAGGAAGGTACGGCTGAGTCAATGCAGATTGGGCACAGAAATATGCTTCAAAACGCCGTTCTGTCATTTTATCAGGCTGGCCTAACCGAACAGGCACAGGAAATTTATAATCAGTTGAGAGAATTGTATCCTCGTGAGGAATTAAATGTTGCCCTTGCAGTGTTTGTAAGACAGCGTTTCCGCGAAGAGCTAACGGAGCTGCGGAACTTAACTAATGTTACTGAAATAATCCAGATGATTATGCGGGAGGCTTACTTCAGATATGCTATGCGTGACGATGACCAGGCAGCTATCAGTGAAAACATTGCGAAAGAGGCCTATGACCTGTACCAGTCGGATTATGCTAATGAAGAAGCAAAAGAGAAAGAAAGGATGTCTTTGCCTGATTTTGAGAGGTTGCAGTATCTGGCACTTGTTGATTTTTTGATGGACGAGCAGTATCCGATTGTGATGAGGAATAGTTTGTTCAGCCGGATTCAGATAGAAAAACCAGAGCTTTTCGAAAAGATTATAAGAGAACGTGACAGGATACTTCAGGAAAGACAACAATCAGAACAGTAACATCAGCCGATTTTAATTTTTTATTATGCAAACCGAATTTTATGAGCAGTTGACAGCTTCACAAAGGCAGGCGGTTTTTCATACCGAAGGTCCGCTGCTTGTGCTTGCAGGGCCGGGCAGCGGCAAGACGAGGGTCGTCACATATCGGATAGCAGCACTTATTGATTCGGGTGTGCAGCCTCACAACATCTGTGCAATAACCTTCACGAACAAGGCTGCTGAAGAGATGCGGACACGATGTACCGGGCTTCTGGGCTTTTTGAACACGGCTCATATCAGCACATTTCATTCGTTATGTGTCCGAATTTTGCGGCGTTATTCGCCGAAGGCAAAGGTAAATCAGAATTTTAGTATCTATGACGCAACAGACCAGGCTAAGTGTATGAGACAGGCTGTCAAGGAATGTAATCTTAATGCCGCCGATTTTTCACCTGCCCGCATGCTTGATGCTGTCTCGGCATTAAAGAACAGACTCGTCGATGTTGACACTCTTAAAAGTGAGGCGGACGATTTTTTTTCAGCTACCCTGGCAAAGATTTATGCGCGATATCAACAAATTCTTACAGAAGCAAATGCGCTGGATTTCGACGACTTGCTGCTTAAGACGGCTTTTTTACTCAGGGATTTTGCTGATGTTCGCGAGGAGCTTTCCAATCGTTTCAAGTTTGTGCTTATAGATGAATATCAGGATACCAATCATGCCCAGTACCGGATAGCGAAGCTTTTGGTTTCACAGCATAATAATATCTGCGCGACAGGCGACCCAGACCAGTCTATATACCGCTGGCGGGGTGCGGATATTCGAAATATTCTTGCTTTCGAGAAGGACTGGCCGCAGGCAACAGTTATAAAGCTTGAGGAAAATTTCCGCTCAACTCCGAACATACTCAAAGCTGCAGATTCACTTATTTCCTACAATCAGTCTCGAAAAGACAAAGTGCTTATACCTACAAAACCCGAAGGAAGCGATATTGTTGTCAATTGCTGTGAAGACCAGACCAATGAGGCCCAAACCGTTGCCGCTCTTATAAAAGAACTGGCGGACAGAGGTGTTTCTCTGCGCGATATTGCCGTTTTCTATCGCATAAATGCGATGAGCAGGGCACTTGAGGAAGCACTTATAAAAAATAAGATTACATATCAAATTGTTCGAGGAATTGAATTCTATAATAGAAAGGAGATACGCGACCTGCTTGCTTTTTTAAAGGTCCTGGTAAATCCTGAAGATGAAATTGCTCTGCTGAGAATAATTAATACGCCGGCTCGTGGAATAGGCAGGACAACGATTGATAGGGTAAAAGCCTATTCCGTGGCAGGCAGACTTTCTTTTTATGAAGCCTTAAAACTGGCAGACAAAATCGAGTCTTTGTCAAAGGCAGCCAGAGCTAAAGTTTCAGTTTTCGTTAAAGTGATAGAAGAGCTTAAAAAGAAACTGAACAAGCCCGTCGCTTTCATTGCCCAGTCGGTGTTTGATAAAACAGGTCTGTCCGCCTCACTCAAAGATTCCAAGGATACGGACGCGATTGACAATATTAACGAGCTCATAAATGCAGCAGCAGGTTATGACAAGCAAACCGATGACCCTTCACTGCTTGATTACCTGCAGCAGATTTCACTGTTTAGCGATGTTGATATATATGATACTGACAGGCCTTGTGTGGCTTTGATGACACTGCATTCTGCGAAGGGATTGGAATTTGACAATGTTTTTATTGTCGGTCTCGAGGAAGGAGTGCTTCCTCACGAAAGAAGCAGCGAGGATGATGAGGAAGTTGAGGAGGAGAGGCGATTATTTTTTGTCGGTATAACACGAGCGAAGTTAAGGCTGTTTATAAATTATTGTCAATATAGAACGATTCGTGGCCAGCTTTTGAGAAGTATTCCGTCGTCATTTCTTTATGAGCTTGGTATTTTCCGCAATGAAGGGATTCGAAATGATAAGGATGGAATATATTACGATGACGAGTATCAAAGTAGAGGTACATTCTCGCCGATTTTTACGCCTGGCCAGCTTGTAAAGCACGGCTCTTTCGGTCTCGGGCGGGTGAAAGATTTTGTCGATATGGGCGAAAACAGCATTGTTGTTGTTAATTTTGACAGCGGCCAGACAAAATCTCTGAAAGTAAAATTCGCAAATCTTTCGGCTATTTAATGTGATTTTTCATAAACATCAGACCACACAAAAAGCAAGTCTGCCTTTGAGCTAAATTGCTTTTTTTATGTTCATATCTCGTGTTTCATTATAAAAAGGAGAATTTTGAAGATTTAATCGTTTATTAGATTGTTAAAATTTTCATTTTTATGCGAATAATTATAGTCGTAAACCCCGTTTTTTCGATGAAAACGGGACGGGAAGGTCGCTGAAAAGTCCCAATAACTAACTGTCCAATACGTAATATATTTGAATATAAGATGTTATTGTTGTATAATGAGGTGGAATAGGAAAGTTATTGATAATGGGGTAAAACTGATATGGCAAAAGCGGAATCGATAAAAAAACTACCTCCCGTAGAGCAGCTTAGAGGCCGGACACTCGGTAGGGTACTTATTAAAATGGGTGTTCTAACCAGAGAAAAGGTACATGAATGTATCAAAATACAGCAGAAACGGGGAGGAAAAGATCAAATAGGAAAGATATTTTTGGAACTTGGTTATGTCGATGAAAAACAACTTCGGATTGCAAGAGCAGCACAGAGGGGGATGGAATATGTTAACATAAATGAAATTGAAATTTCCCCTGATGTAATAGATAAAATACCATTCCAGATGGCAAAATCATATCAACTTATACCGATTGCATATTACAAAGAGGAAAACGAATTGACGGTTGCTCTTGACAATCCTGACAATTTCAGAGCGACAGATGATTTGAGTACCCTTATGGGTTATAAAGTTAAGGCCTGTTATACAGAGCCGGAGGCAGTGGAGAATGCCCTGAATAAATATTACCAAACACAGGAGGAGAACATAACAGAGCTTATAAGCGAGATACAGGAGGACAGATTTCTTGCTGAATTTGAGGGCAGGAACCAAAGTATAGACCTTGATGAATTAAAGGAGTTATCGAATTCCAATCCGGTAAAGAAACTATTGAACCTTGTTTTACTTCAGGCAATTCGTGATAAAGCATCAGATGTTCATTTTGAGCCGTTCGAGAATGAATATAAGATGCGCTACAGAATTGATGGTGTTCTTTACGAGATGGTACCCCCGCCTAAACACATAGCTGCGGCACTGAGCAGCCGTATTAAAGTTATGGCGAGTCTTGATATTGCAGAGAGGCGCATGCCGCAGGACGGCCGAATATCTTTAACTGTAGAAGGAAAACCGGTGGATTTGCGTGTAAGTGTTCTGCCGACAATGTTTGGTGAAAGTGTAGTATTACGTGTTCTGGACAGGAGCCAGCTCAGTCTGGATTTGCAAAAACTGGGACTTCGCCAGGAAGAGCTTGTACTGGTTGATCAGCTTATTCACAAACCAAATGGAATATTGATTGCAACAGGGCCTACCGGAAGCGGTAAGACTACGACACTTTATTCGGCTTTGACTCAGCTTAATGATATAGAGACGAAAGTAATAACGACCGAAGACCCTATAGAATATGATTTGGACGGGATTATTCAGGTTCAAATCAAGGATGATATCGGTTTAACATTTGCGAGATGTCTTCGTTCAATACTTCGTCAGGACCCCGATATAGTGATGGTCGGTGAAATACGTGACCTTGAGACGGCAGAGATTGCGGCACAGGCGTCATTAACGGGCCATCTTGTTTTTACAACTTTGCACACCAATGATGCGCCAAGTTCGATAGCAAGGCTTCTTGATTTGGGAATAGAGCCGTTTCTTGTAACAGCTACGCTGGAAGGTATTGTGGCCCAGCGGCTTGTCAGAAAGATTTGTGAGAACTGCAAGACGCCTTTTGAGCCGAAGGAAATTCAATTAAGGGAATTGGACCTCACCCCGGAGGGCGTCAGAGGCAAGAAGTTTTATTATGGCAAGGGGTGTAGTAAATGCAATAAAACCGGCTATCGCGGGCGAACGGCCATTTTTGAGATTATGACCTTCAATGACCGGATACGCGAGCTGATAATGAACCATGCCTCGACAAATGTAATCAGAATGGCGGCTCAGAAGTCTGGAATGAAGCTGCTGCGAGACAGCGGTCTTGCGGCTATTTACAATGGTGTTACGACTATAGATGAGGTTGTTAAGGAAACGATATCGGAAGGGTAAGTAAAAGGTGGTGGTTTAGAGCAGAATTTGTCAGGAGATATTTACGATGCCTATATTCAAATATGAAGCATTAGATTCACAGGGATTGTCTGTAAAAGATGAAGTGGAGGCACTGAGCCAGAAAGAGGCCATAAGTAAAATCCAGAATATGGGATATTTTCCCACGAAGGTCCGCGTCGCAGGGGCCAAGAAGAAGGCAGCCAAGGCGGTCAGAGCAGCACCGCGTCGCGGTGCCGGTGGCCGCGTCGGGACAAAACTGGTAACGCAGTTTGCAAGGCAGCTTTCAACTCTGCAGGATGCGGGTTTGCCTATATTGAGGTCACTGAGAATTCTGGAGGAGCAGCAAAAATCGGGGACGTTTAAGAGAGTAATCGGTTATGTTGCGGATGACATTGAGGGAGGCTCGACTCTGTCAGAGGCTATGGCACGGTTTCCGAAGGCTTTTGACAGGTTGTTTGTCAGTATGATTGCAGCGGGTGAGACCGGTGGTGTCCTTGATTTGATTCTTGCCCGGATTGCGGAATTTATGGAGAAGGCCCAGAAACTTAAAGCCCGAGTCAAAAGTGCGCTTATTTATCCTTTGGTGGTGCTAACGGCGGCATTTGCGATTCTGCTGCTTTTGATGAAATATGTTATACCCCAGTTTAAGACAGTTCTTAAAGAGATGACGAATCAGCCGCTACCGAGAATAACAGAGATTGTTCTGGGGATAAGTTCCTGGATTGCATACAGGTATGGCTGGGCGATTCTTCTGTTGGTGCCGATTGTGTTTATCATATTTCTAAAATTTGTTAAGAAGTTCCGGATAGGCAGGATGATTATCGATACGATTAAATTACACCTGCCGGTGGTAGGGATTCTAACCGGTAAGATAGCGGTTACGCGATGGACGAGAACGCTCGGGACACTGATTGGTGCGGGCGTTCCGATACTGGATGCGATTAACACTTCACGTGAGACGGCCGGCAACGAGGTCTATGGCAGGATGCTGGGAAATGTCCAAAACTCCATCAGGCAGGGCGAAAGCTTCGCAGGGCCTTTGAAGCAGTCAAAGACCGTAGACCTTATAGTTTCAAATATGGTCGCGGTCGGCGAAGAGACCGGTGATTTGGATAAGATGCTTCTTAAGGTGGCGGATAACTATGATGAGCAGGTCGATGTGCTTGTTGCATCCCTGATGTCACTTCTCGAGCCGATAATGATTATTGTGCTGGGACTTATTGTTTTGACAATCGTATTGTCAATATTTTTACCAATAGTCGGTGTGATATCGGGATTGAGTACTTCGCGGTAAAGAATGGCCGCGAGAGATAATGTTTCTGTTAAGGAGAAAAAAGTGAAGCGATTAGCTGATAAAACAAATAAAAGGCCGGCATTTACGATAGTGGAGCTGCTGACCGTTATGAGCGTTATCATTCTGCTCATCAGCCTTCTTGTCCCAAGCCTGAACAGGATGAAGCGGTTTTCTTTATACGTAAAGCAGAGAAACCATTTCAAGGGAATCGGTGAGGGACTGACAATGTTCAATGCCGAATGGGAGGAATACCCGGATTCTGGACGACTTGACAATAGTGGTGGTGCGCACGGAGGGTTGCCTTATTGTGGTGCGATGAAGCTGTGTGAGGCTATGGTAGGCCAGGATATGCTGGGATTTCATCCTCAGTCACGTTTCTATCAGGTAGGGACAATCAATGCCGCTCCTCCAAGTCCTCTGCCGTTGAGCCAGGGTGGTAATGATTTGTATCCTGCACGGAGGGTTCCACCGCCGGCTCAAAATGTTATCGAAGAAAGTGAAAGAGAAAGAAGAGGATTGTACATTTCGCGCGAAAATGCTAATGCTTATAAAATGGGGGATTTGTATAACCCTGGTTTGGTTAATTCCAAGTTTATATCTAATGATTCTGCCTCCTTGCGAGTACTTTGTGACGTTTATGGAACTGCAATGCACAGCCAAACGGGCAAGACCATCGGCTCACCCATTCTTTATTACAAGGCCGATACCACAAAACAGGGACATGATCGTAATGGTAGTCCCAACAACATTTACGACCATTTAGACAATATAGATTTGATTGACATTGGCATAGCCATGCAGCCTAATTTTGCGCATCCCATGGCCTCGGTCGGAACGACTCCGTTTGATCCTCCTGTACCGACAGACTATCGTATATTCTATGATATGATACTGGATGAGAAGATTACTGCTGTGCGCAAGCCTTACAGAGATGACGGCTTTATATTGATTTCAGCCGGCTTCGATGGTTTGTACGGTACGCCGGATGATGTGTTTAATTTTGAAAAGTAAGATGAGTATATCAATATACGCCCGTTTAGGTGTATGAGGTGATTGTTTGATGAGTATTTATCCTGATAATTTTGATTTCCGGAGGAAATGATGGAAAGGCTGTTTGTTTCATTGGCGGTGATTATTATGCTGCTTTCAATTAATACTGCTGGGGCATATGCCGGTGGGCTTGTCAACGGCAGCTTTGAGGCTGATGCCTGGATAGATGATATCAAGGTGGAAGAGCCGAATGGATGGGATGTAAATATGCCCGGTAACTTCGGCGGCTGGGTCTATAACGACTGGATTACAGACGGTAGTTTTAATCTTACCGTCAGTTCCTACTGGTTAACAGACTTTGAAGCTGGCGATGAGGCTTTAGTTTCTCAGCAGGTTATTCTCAAAGATGTTAAGCAAATTGTTTTTGATGTCAAACTGGACACATACCCTGATTATGTCTGGAGCCCGGATAAAAGAA
>CAYLMG010000006.1:23478-25701 GCA_964384565.1 uncultured Pirellulales bacterium
TTTGATGTCAAACTGGACACATACCCTGATTATGTCTGGAGCCCGGATAAAAGAACAGCGGCAGTAAAGATAGGTGATGAAATCGTCTGGGAATCGGATGTGTTCGGGCAAGATGTTCGAGGTGAGTATTTCGGAGAGGTTATAGATGTTAATATAGACGATAGCCTGCCGCGTATACTTTCTCTTGCACTTATATCAAATGTAAGCGAAGAGTGGCTTGATGTAGACACGATATATTATGTTGACTGGGATTATGTGGGTTTTGACTGCGACTGCAGAGGCAACGGATTTTTAAACGGTGACTTTAATGAAGATTGTTTTGTGGATGAAGCAGATATGGATAGTTTTGCGCAGGTTTGGCTGCAAATGCTGGAGTCGGACAGCATATTTAATCTTTACAGGGAAAACGACGTTGAACCTAATGGTATTATAGATTTCAAGGACTTTGCAGTCTTTTCTCAACAGTGGCTGAAAAGCAGCTATGATTAGCAGTAGGTTGTAAAAAATTTATTTAAGGTGATTGTATGAAACCGAAAAAAGGATTTACAATAATTGAGCTGGTGACCGCTGTTGCGGTAGTTGCACTGCTTTTAAGCCTCTTATTGCCTTCCCTGAATATGGCCAAAAATATGGCCAGGGAAGCCAAGCAGAAAGTACAGTTTTCCGCAATTGACCAGGCGCTATTGGCCTGGCGAAATGATTTTGGTGACTATCCGCCGTCTAATTGGGACCCGACAGAAACGCAAACGCTTTATTATTGTGGTGCTCAAAAGCTTGCCGAGGCCCTTGTTGGGCGGGATTTACTGGGTTTTCATGCGGAATCGGTTTTTCGCTATGATGGTTTAGACGAAACCGGAATGTTCAATCTGTATCCGCTAAATCCGGATGCAGTAAACTTGAGCAACCGCAAACTGCGTTATTTGGAATTAGAAGCGTTAGATGTGTTTCGTATACGAGATGTTTTTCAAAATGACAGTTGGAAATTGAATCCTGATACCTATGTTTTTTGTGATGTGTTCGGCAGATATAAAGTTGTTTCGGGAAAAGATATAGTTAGAGCTGGGATGCCTGTTCTTTATTACAGAGCGGACACGTCAAAAATTGATTTTGGGGGCGATCCTATGAACAGTATTTACAACTCATTTGATAATTTCCATATTGTATTTGCAGCGCAGCAGAACGACCCTTCGCGTATACATCCCCTCGCAGAGGTTAATAATAAGTTTCTTTATGACCCTCGATATAAAGTAAAGGATCCAAAGGTGGTAAGGCCCTGGCCACATAGGCCGGATTCGTACATTCTGATTTCAGCAGGCGTGGACGGCCTGTATGGGACGAATGATGATATCACAAACTTCGGATATTAACGAATATAAAACACAGAACGCAGAATAATGAAAATAAAAATAAAACAATTTGGTTTCACTCTGGTTGAGGTGCTGATTGTGGTCGCGCTGATTGTTGTGCTGGTCTCGATGGTGCTGGTGGCAACGAACAAAAACCGGGTCGATAAAGAAAAGCAGCTTACCAGGGCGACGATTGAGTTGCTCGATACCGCCCTGCAGGAATATTACGATTATACAAATGATTTCCCCGAGCCAAATTTGCCCCAGTTCCAATCTTTTGATGAACAACATAATATGTCGCTTTGTTTTCAGCTTAATTCAAGGCAGAGTTCGAAATCAGTTATCGAAAAAATAGCTGATTCTCAAAAAACAATAATTGATGAATATCTTGTTATTGTTGATGCGTGGGGAACGGTTTTTAATTATTTATACGATGAGGATTACAATACTTTTCCTGTGATTATATCTGCCGGCCCCGACAGGAAATTTTTGATGACGGCGGACAATATAGATAACAGAGACTAAAAATGAAGAGGCTGAAATTTTACAAAAAGGGTGTTACTTTACCGGAGGTATTGACGGTTATCGCGATTGTTGTGCTTGTCTCGGTAGTCTCGATGCCTGCGCTCGATGTCTTTTTTGATTCTATGGCCTCGCAGGGCTGTGCCGAGGCGATGATAAGCGCAGCCCTTTCAAGCGCCCGAGCTATGGCAACCAGCGAGCACAAATATGTCGGAATCAGGTTTCAGAAGATTTACGACGAAACCAGTCCTCTCTACGCCGACCAGTATATGATTTTCATCGTCTATGACTATGATAAAACAAAACTGGCTAACGGCTTCAGGGCCCTCGAAGGCCTGAAGCCGATGAAGCTGCC
>CAYLMG010000006.1:25801-27335 GCA_964384565.1 uncultured Pirellulales bacterium
CAAAACTGGCTAACGGCTTCAGGGCCCTCGAAGGCCTGAAGCCGATGAAGCTGCCGGAAAATATCGAAGCGATGGAGATTGTTGCAGATGATACTGAAATCGATGACGAAGCAAAGGTATTGGACAAAACCACTTTTTCGATTGTTTTTTCGCCTTCTGGAAAAATGGTGGTTCATTTAGTCCGGGTAGCCAGTAATAATGTCAAAGATATGGTTTTTGATCAAATGCCACATCAGTACGCCATGTTTCAGGAAGATTCGGATGGTACGCCTCCGTATAAACAAGAGCCGAGCAGGAGAATGTTTTTAATCTATGACGCAAGAGAATTCAGGCGGGCGTACAATGATGGCCGGCCTTGTACGGGCTATTTGGGCGGATTGACGCCGTTATACATCAATCCATATACCGGGACAATAATTTCGCAGGAACCCTGATATTATGAAAAATAAAAGAAACAATAAAGGTTTTTCACTCGCTGAAATCCTGATGTCACTGGGAATACTCTCGATAGGCATGCTCCTTATAGCTGCCGTCTTCCCCGTAGGTATCCATTTTACCACGATAGCGACAGAACGAACGATTGCATCGTCTGTTGCAGATGAAGCCTTCGCAAAGATAAGGATGTATTGTTCGGATCCGAATATTAGTCCCCAGTTGGGCATGTTGGATTCCGAATTGGAGGTTTTTCCGCAGGTTCAGTCATCTGTTATAATTGATTTTAACGACGTTGAATTCTCTTATCCTTCGGACGAAACGGTTGGTGTAAGCCGAAAAATGTATTGCTGGTCGGCACTTTGGAGAAGGCTTCAGTCAGACCCGACCGGCAGGAGTATTCAGGTTACTGTCTTTGTCAGCAGAAGAGTAATGGCGGGGACAAGGTATTATGGTACTGACCAATTTGAAAACCTTACCGAGGAAGGCCAATGGCCGATACCCCTGCCTGTGGAGGTTACGAACAGTGGTAATCCACGAGAGATTAATATAAGTGAGACATCACCGGCCAGCCCGAAAAGAAACTTTATAAATCTAGGCTGTACGATAGTAGACGGTACGAACGGCAGAATATACAGGGTGCTCGACCGCAATATAAATGATGTTGTTTTTCTTGACAGTGACTGGCCTATATCACAAACAACTGGAACTGTCTGGGTCGTGGCGCCCCCTGTGGGAGGCGGAAGATATCCCTGTATAGCGGTCTATCAAAAGGTGATTAGATTTTAGAAGTCGGAAAAATGAGAAAAAGAAAAGGATTTACATTAGCTGAGCTTATAACTGCGGTAGCGATACTCGCTATACTGGCAGGTTTTATTTCGGTGATATTCAAAAGCAGTATAGACGGCTACCGCTCAGCCGGTGCGAATACCGAGATTATGCAGAAGCTCCGTGCTATAACAGAGCAGCTTAACACGGACTTCGAAGGCCTCTGCAAAGACGGATATTTAATAATTCGCAAAGATATGCACACTGACAGGCTTGTTGATGAAAAAAATCCTGATGAAACTGAAAATGTGTATATGGACAGAATCTATTATTT
>CAYLMG010000007.1:0-26646 GCA_964384565.1 uncultured Pirellulales bacterium
ATTTATTTAGGAGGATTAAAAGTAAAAAAACAAAAGTCACCTTATGATTGAGACGATAACGGCAGTTGTAAAAAAATCCTACGGGGAATAGTGGTTTAGAAACGAAAGTAAGTTTTTTCATTATTTAATTGACGAGGGTAAGAAAGATGAAAGCAAAAAGTGGTTTTACGTTGGTAGAAATTCTGATTGTCGTGGTTATTCTGGGAATTCTGGCAGCTATTGTTATTCCGCAGTTCAGTAATGCGAGCTCGGAAGCTAAGCTGGCGAGTTTAAAGAGCAATCTCCAGTCGATTCGTGCTCAGATTCAGCTCTATAAAATCAAAAATGATGATAGTTCTCCGACAGTTGCCGCTTTCACCAGCCAAATGACTACAGATGCTAACAATGGACCGTTTCTTCAGTCCATACCCACCAATCCCTACACAGGTACCAACAGCGTGGTTGCGTGGGGTACCGGAGGCGGAGCCTGGGAGCTTGACGAGGATGGGACGGCCAACCCCTCCGGTGAAGGAGGTGCGTTTAGAGCAGGTGATGCAGCTCATCAGGCTCTGTAAGAGCTGAAATAAGCAGATTTTCAGTATCTGATAGTTGAAAGGTACCCATAACAGGCCGGCTGTTAATAGCCGGCCTGCTTTTTTACATAAACTCGAAAAGATAACTGCCCGATAAATCAAAAGCGGATAACGAATTATTCTTATTTTTCGCTTTTTAAAACAGATGAGAAAGAAGTTAAGCACAACAAAGGCTTTTACGCTTACCGAAGCGATGATGGCCGTTGTGATTTTGGCCATAGCTGCTGCAGGTTTGCTTTTGCCTTTTACCAGCGGTGCTGCCATGCAGGCTGAGGGTTCGCGATTGACTCTGGCAGCAAAACTGGCATCGGATTTGATGGAACAGATTATAAATACACCTTTCGATGATATTGTGAGCAGCTTTAATGGTTACAGCGAATCTCAGGGCCAGGTAAAAGATGCCGGCGGTTCGGTATTTACCGGTTCACTTTATTCGAATTTCAGCAGGAATTCGAGTTGTTCCTACGTTTATTTCCCAAATGAGGATATGCGTGCATCGCCAAAATTCGTTCTTGCCACAGTCAGAGTGTATTACAAATCAGATGAGATTGTGAAAATAAACCGACTTATTACCCGGTAGTATTATATGGTTTGATAGCTGTGCTCTAAGAGATATGCGATGAGAAAAACAAGATGTAATAATGGTTTTACACTTGCTGAACTGCTGGTTGCTTTAATGGTAACTTCTATTGTGCTCGCTGCCGTTGCTGCCCTTAGTTTTGCTATGAGTTCGGCAAATGATAGTACGGGTGATATTGCGGTTAAACAGGCGCAAATTCGCTTTGCTACAATTAAAATCAGAGACCTTATAACCAACTGTAGAATGATATGTCATCTCGAAGAGAATAATTTTGCTATCTGGAGAGCCGATGATAACGCTGATGGCTATATCAATCTTGATGAGCTGACATATCTCGGCAGTGATTACGATAAAAGTTATGTTCGAACTTTAGAGTTTTATAACGACAGCCGTGTGTTGGATATCGCTGGTATATTGCCGCTTTCGTCAGGCTTAGGCGAATACGCATGGTACCGTTCTCAGAAAATTATACCGGAATGTGAAAATGTCGAGCTTGCTGTCTACACCACACCGCCCTGGTCTGAATTTGCAAGAATCAGCTTTGATATCGAAGAAAATGGTGTTATGCACCACTACGAGATAACAGCGGCGCTTCGAGCCTGGGCAGGTCATTTAATTAATGATTACGGGGATTTTATATTTGCAGATGATGATGAATAAAAAAGAAAATAGCAGAAGGGCAGCGGCATTGCTTGTGGTTCTCTTTATAGTTATGGCAATAACAATATTGTCGCTGGGCTTCCTTTCGAAAAACGACGTAGAGCTGGCCTGCGGTGAGAATATGAAAATCCGCACAGAAATGGACTATTTAGCCGAGTCGGGCCTGGAGCAGGCAAAAGGATTTATATTAAATCCTCAGGATGTCTCTGGCGAGTACTGGACGGGTGCGAGTGCTCAGCAGATTGTTACGGGAAGTGATAACTATTACGATGTCTCTGTGTCTCAGACCGGCTCTTGCAATTACAAAATAAACTGCACAGCTTATAGAGAAAAGGCAGGCGAGCAAATCGCTCGAGGCAAATTGGCCGCCCAGTTACGGCTGGACCCCTGCTTTGCATACTACCAGGTAAGTAAAAAGGATTTGTCAGGTGAAGTTACAATCAATGGGGATGCTTACTTTTGCGATGATGTATCAATCTACGGGAAAGTCTGGGGAGATGTTTACTCAAAAAAGACGATAACCACACTTGATGCCGGTTACATTCAGGGCCAGCAGTATCAAAATAATAGCACTTATGAAGCATATACTCCCGAAATTTATATATGGCTATTTAGCATGTTTTATTATATAGGTTCTACGCTATATTCTGCAGAGTCCATTGTTCCAGGAACATATGAAAATCTGCAGTGCAGTGCCAGCGCATCCAACCCTGCAGGTGTTTTCTATTGTAATAGTAATCTCGAATTAAAAGGTGATTGCAGTATAAATGGGATGCTTTCAGTAGAAGATGATTTGAGGTTGCGCGAAGGCTGCAATCTTACAATCACAGCAGTTAAAAATTTTCCTGCTCTTTTAGTTAACCATGATTTGTCTTTTGAAGATGATAACTGTCAATTACAGATAACAGGTCTGGCGAAGATTGAACATCATATTGATTTGAAAAGTAAAAATGGAGGTGTATTTAACTTGACTGGAGCATTATATGTTCTTGGAGACGGCATAATAAATACTGGCGGCAGTTCCGTAACTATAACTGCCTCTCAGGAAAAAGGCTCCGTCCAGACCTGGCCTGCTTCCAATACGCCAAATAGATACAGCCCGGCGGCGGATGCTTTTTTTAAAAGCATAGAAAGAAAACAGCCATAAAAATCTATCATTTCAGGTTAAAAAATATATTTCAACTTATTGGACGACAAGAGGTTTTGGGCTATATTAAGCTTATCGGCCTCAAAAAATAAACTAAAAGAAAAATTCAAATCATTTCCTTTCCTTCCATTTATTTTGTAAAATATAATTAACAAAACAGTATCGTTATTTTTGCGCAATATCATTGTAACGGTTGTATGTGTTCTGCTGATGATGAGTGTGGAAAGTATCGGATTTGACAATTATACAAGCTCGTAAGAGCTGTTAAATCATAGTACTTACGATAAAAACGGACGCTAATACAGCCTCTGCCAAATCAAAAGTGACAAAGAAGAAAATCGGCATGATGCCTTGAGCAAAGGACTGTTCAAGGCACCCCTCAAAGAAGACGAAAAAAGAATAAAGAAATAGGCAAAATATGCGCAATATTCCCCTCTTTGTTGAGGATTAAAGGGCGATGGAAAATCAAAACTTAATTTTTAGGAATCGCGGTTTCACATTAATTGAGCTGATTGCTGTAATTGTGATAATTGCCATAGCGGCAATGCTTGCAATACCTATGTTCAGTTCGGCTGCAGGTATACAAATTCGTGCAGCAGCGGATATGATAGCAGCGGACCTCGAATATGCCAAGAGTATGGCAATCAGCAGGCAAAAAACATATACGGTGATTTTTGACGAATCTGCTGAAAGCTACAGAATCGAAGATGAGACCGGAATTATATCTCACCCTGTTACACATAAAGATTATACGGTGAACTTCAAAACAGACGGCAGGGTCAACAAGGTGAATATTGTCGACGCTGATTTCGGCTCATCTGAGCAGGTATCCTTCACTTATCTTGGAAGTCCTGATAATGGTGGAAGTGTCACTCTTTCTGCGGACACCAAAACTATGACGATTACAGTTGAGACGGTAACGGGTTATGTGTCAATTTCACAGTGATGGATGTGTGCGAACGGTAAAGAAAATCGATATGTTAAATGTCAAATCCGCGAAGCGGTAGAAAAAGCAAATGATAAGCTGGAAATTAAAAACTCACAATTACGGACCAATTGGCTTGGACATAGGACATAACAATATCAAGATGATTCAGTTGGAAACAAACGGTCCGATGATAAGTGTGGTAGATGCGGCTAAGGCTATTGTTGGTGTAAATATAAGCTCAGACTTTAAGCAAAGAAAAGAGTATATTACTTCAGCGATAAAAACGATGCTGGCAAAAGGTAATTTTAAAGGCCGCGAGGTAGTCTCATCTATGCCGAATGACCAGATAAGAATGACAAGCATTAGACTGGGACGGACGGAAACAGAAAAAATCGAAGAGATTTTACGAAGAGAGGTTACAAATCGTTTCGCCTACCATCCTGATAAGGACTCGATTAACTATATGTTTGCAGGCAGTGTTCGGCATGGTGATGAGATAAAAAATGAGGTAATATTGTTTGCCACGAAGGATGAGACAGTAAGAAATCATATCGATATGCTTGAACAGGTAGAACTCAGACCCGTTGGTATAGACCCGGTTCCTTGTGCTTTATACAGAAGCTTTAGACGTATGCTCAGAAGGCAGGAAGATAGAGAGAAAACCGATGTTTTTGTTGATATCGGAGGCTCGTCTACTACAGTGGTTTTTGGCCGGGACGAAGATATCAGTTTTGTTAAGAATATAATGATTGGTACAGAAAACATTAATCGTGAAATTGCACAGAGGTTGGATATCGAAGTCAGTGAAGCAGAAATGCTGAGAAACAGGCTCTGGGCAAGAACACGGATTTCAAACACTGCGGATTCGGATGAGGGACTATTAGATAAGGATAATGACCTGACGCATCAGGAGGACATCGACCCTTCAACTCGCCAGATAATGGTGGATGCAATAGGCTCGGTTGCTGAGGAACTGGCAAAAGAGATATCGCTGTGCTTTAGATATTACACTGTTACCTTCAGAGGCAAGCGCGTAGAACGGGCTACTTTCACCGGCGGCGGCGCATACGAAAATATTTTGCTTAATGTATTGAGACGGCAGATGGCACTTTCGGTCGAAGTAGCCGAGCCTTTTGATGGCATTGATATAACGAAAGTAAACTTTAATGGCGACAGGCGCGGATTGCTTTGTGAATGGGCTGTTGCCGTGGGACTGGGCCTGAAAAACTGGGAACCCGGTGAAAGTATCAGGAAAAAGGTTGAAAAATAGACGCTGTATATCAAGTTATATTTAGTTTTAGGTTTTGTTTATGAACGATATCGATCTTCTTCCACAATGGTATAAGAAGAACCAACGAAGGCGGATGGGCTACCGAGCGGAATGTTTTGCTTTGGGCTGCATACTTATGGTTATGCTCGTGTGGGGCTTCCATACAAAGTCCATAGTCTCGAAAGCCGAAGCCGGACTCAATAAACTGCGGAGTCGCCATAGGGAATTAAAAGATGATGTACGTTCATTTACCGAGATGAAAAAGACTGCGGCGCTGCTGAAGAAAAAGGTCGATATTCTTAAGGAAATAGATTCCCGAATAGATGTTCCAGGTGTGCTTGCAGAGTTAAGCTTTTTAATTGATAAAGATATTGTGCTTAAAAAGGTCAAATTTGATGCGGAACAATTTAAGAGCCGACCGACTGGAAAAACTGCATCAGCAGGATTAAGAACGGCTCGGACTAGGAGCGGCAGTAATGAAGTTATATTATTCGGTGATGTTAGATTCACTGTCTTGATAAGCGGTGTCGCCGCAGACGGAAGTGATGTCGCCGAGCTTATTTGCAAATTAGAGGATTCGCCATATTTTTGCCAGGTTATACCGTTCTTTTCGAGGAACAAAAAAGCTAAGGCAGGCGGTACTGTCGATGAAGAGAAATTAAAGTCTACTGAATTTGAACTTGGCTGTTATCTGGCAAATTATAAAGAAGAATAAGGAAAACTTGAAATGGTTTTCAGAACGAAACAGCAAATAATAATTTTCATTGCAGCCGGCGTGATGCTGATGGCTTTCGTGTTTTTTGTATATCTGCCTCTGGAGAAAAAAATGAAAGTTATTAAGTCTGAAACTGCTATGACAAGAGTTGTCATTGAAGAGGCAAACAGCCGGAAAAAGCAACTGCCTGTGCTCGAAAAACAGTTTCAACAAATGCAGAGTATAACAAAAGAATATGAGCTTAATATGCCGGAAAAAAGAGAGCTTGGTTCGTTTTTACATCAGATAGCTGATTTGATGAATGAGCATAACCTGAAAAATCAGTTTATTGAACCAGGCAAAGAAGTAGAAACTGAAAAACTAAACTGTATACCTGTCAGCATAAAGTGCAAGGGTAAGCTGGCACAGATATTTGAATTTTATAAGTCCATACAGAATTTAAACAGGTTGATTCGGATTGAGCATGTAAGCCTGGAGAATAAGAGCAGTCCCGGCAGTGAGATCGATATGGAGACGAAGGCGGTTATTTATTACCGGCCGACAAAAGAAAAAGGTTAAAGTTTGATATGAAAAGTAAGACACAAAAAAAACCAGGTACAGCTGTTGCGGCAGGCAGTGGTATTTTTGCTAAACTTAACGCGGAAAAGAAAAAAGCAATTACTGCGATGTGCCTGATTTTAGTGATGTCTATTATGTGGATTAAAGTCTTTGTCGGTAAATCCCCTCAGAGTGCCGAAGCAACTGACAACCTTGAAACATCCTCTTCTGAAGAGTTCTCTTCCGAGCAGGATGAACAAGGCATAGAGCCGGGAATATGTTATTTTGAATTACCTAAAGTCGAAGGAAGAAATGATATTCTTACAAGAGACTTCTTTTCATCTGATAATAGGAACTTCTATCAAGGCTCCGGCAAAGAGATTAAACCTGTTTCTGAAAGTAACAACGACGAGGGGCTTATGCGAAGGATAAGTGCAAAACTGACTCTTGAGGCGATAGTTATGGGAGATAATTCTCAGGCTTTTATTAATAATAAACTGTTTGGCGCTGGTGACAAATTGACCGTTGCCGAAGGTTCTGATGTGTATGAATGTGAAGTTGTAAAAATTGAAGAAACAGAAGTGACAATAAGATGCAGAGAAGGGACTATTACATTAAAGATTCTACAACCGTTGGAAGTGCTTAATTAAAAAATTGACAGGCAGTTGCAAAGAACAGAAACCTGCTTCTGTTCTGCAGAAAGAAAAGGAGCATAATTATGTATAAAGACAAATATTACAATGGCAAAATCAGAAAAGATATGTTTCTCTGGCTTATTGTAGTGGCGATGATAGCTGCAATAGCTGTCGGTGGTGTTGATGAGGCTTCGTTGGAAAGAAGCGAGGAGACTTCGGTACCGAAGGCAAATGTGTCGAACAGCACAATAAGCATTTCTGCTGATGGTACGATCCAGTCTATCAGCTTCAAGAAGGATGCCGAAATAAGGGATGTGCTTCGTTTCCTTGGAGCAAAGTATAATAAAAACATCGTTCCATCCCCTAAGGTTGAAGGCACAATCACAGTGACCAACCTTTATAACGTAACATTTGAGCAGACTATGGATGCTATTCTCGGGGACAATATCCAATGGGAACAAAGGGGTAATATCATTGAAGTTTACACCAAAGAAGACGTGAGCCGGATGAAATATACGGTCTTTGCGCTCGACTATATCACCGCTGATGAGGCGAAAAAGCTAATTGCGCCGGTTCTCAGCGACCAGGGTCAAATTGGGTCCACCACGGCAGCTGAGACTGGTGTCCCTACCGGTCAGTCTATCAGTTCAGGTACCGGCGGTGGGGACACTATGTCGCTGAAGGATACCATTGTGGTTTATGACTATGCTGAGAACATTAGAAGGGCTGAAGATGTGATAACTGCTATTGACGTCAGGCCAACACAGGTGCTTGTCGAGGCGAGTATCTTGAGCGCCAAACTAACCGAAAATATGCAATTCGGTATTGATTGGCAAACTCTCAAGGGTACCGCCGTGGCCAGCTTAACGAGTATCAGCTCCGGTGCTCCGGACTACTTTAAGAGTGCGGGTACTTCTCAGGTAGACAAGACAGGCGGCATGACAGTCGGCATTGCATTTGGCGACGTAGGGGCATTTATTCGAGCGGTTGAAGAGGTTACCGATATAACCCTGTTGGCGAACCCGAAGATATTGACAGTCAATAAGCAGCTCGGTCAAGTCTATATCGGCGATAAATACGGCTACCGGGAGGGCGACACGTTTGATGCAGCAGGCAATCTGGTGGAGGGCCAAGTTAAGTTCCTCGATACAGGTACTAAGCTTTCATTCAGGCCCTATATCGGCACCGAGGGCTATATCCGGGTGGATATTCATTCCAAAGACAGTTCCGGGTCAGTTCCGGCAAGTGGCATTCCTCAAGAGACGTCAGCGGAGCTGGTTTCTAACATAATGGTCAAAGACGGCCAGACTATTGTTATCGGCGGATTGTTCAGAGATAAAATTACAAACGCCAGAACCCAGGTGCCGTTGCTTGGTGACATTCCGATTGTAGGAGCTGCATTTAGAGGTACGGCTGATAAGGTTGAGCGCCAAGAGATTATAGTTCTCCTTACACCTCATATTATAACGGAGCCAAGTCAAACTGAGGGAGAAGCAAGAGCGGATGATCTCCGTCGTAAAAGATTTGGAGCAAAGGAGGAATTGCAGTGGATAGGTAGAGCAAGATTGGCGGAAGACTGTTATGCAAAAGCTGCAAAATACTATCTTGAGGGTAATAATGAAGCTGCTATTGAACAGTTAGACGATGCACTTCGGCGATATCCGACATATTTGGAAGCATTAAGGCTGAAGGAAAGAATAATCAAGGAAACGAGTCCTGAAGACGCCAGGAGCATTGAGAGCATCATAATTGATAGCGTTGAGCGAAAAGATTCCCAGAGGTGGCTGAGAAGATAAGATGTTGGCTTGCTGCTGAGTTTAATTGAAAATACAGAATTTGATTTTTGGAGTGCTTGCTTTGATACCGGGGAGAAATTTTTATATCAAAGGCCGCTATTTTTCGAAGTTTTGTAGAATAGCGGTTATGGTCACAGCAATCGAGGTCTGTGTCCTTTTGGCTGTGTCCTTAGCCCTATGGAAGGATTCCAGCTTCGGAGGAGGCTGGCGTTTAGCTGTATTGGTTTGCAGCGTTACTGCAGCCGCTTGCGGAAGCTGGCTTGGGTGCGGATGGTATAAGCTCGTACGGGAAATCAAATCCATAGCCGGCAAGTTCGGAGATGAAAACATAGCTGTTTCTTATGTTAGCGAGCTGGAGGAGGGAAAGCAGACCGATAATGCAATAATGGTGAAATTGTATGAGGCAATTCGCAACCGTTTCAAAGGTAAAAATAGTTATATAGTTGACCTCGAGAATCAAATAAAGGATTTGCAGCTTAACATTCGACTTTTGCAAAAGCAAAAGCTGAAAACAGAGTCCATTATCCACAGTGTCCGCGATGCTATTATTGTCATTGATGAGTATGATAAGTTGCTGATTGCAAATGAATCGGCTGGGAAACTATTCAACTTCGATTTTAAGAATTGCCAACAAAGGCCCATTACTGAATTAATTGATGATAGCAAGAATAGCTTTGTGGAATTTCTACGCAGAAGCAGGAAAACCAGAGCACGACATACGAAATACGAACTTGAGATATTGAAAGGTGATGAATCGAAAATATTCAGCTGCATAGCTTCCTGTATTCACGATGAAAAAAATAATATCTGCGGTGTTGTGGCTGTTCTCCACGATATCACGAAAGAAAAAGAAGTATCGCAGATGAAAAATGATTTTGTAAGCCATGTCTCTCACGAGCTAAAAACACCGCTTGCCTCTATCACTGCTTATTCGGAAATGTTACTGGAAGATGAAGCCGGCTCCGAAGAAATGCGCAAAGAATTCTGCACCGTTATTCAAAGTCAGGCACAGAGATTGAACCGGCTTATAGAGGACATTCTGAATGTTTCCCGCATAGAGTCGGGGCTGGTGAAAGTTGAGAAAAAACCGATAAGCCTCGCTGTGCTCATAAAAGAGCAAACGCGAATGCTTAAAAGCTATGCTGAAGAAAAAAACATCACAATAGTAGAAAATGAGCTTATCGTTTACGACCAGGTTTATGCCGACAAAGATATGATTTCGCAGGTTATCGTAAATCTTCTGAGTAATGCAATCAAGTATACACCTGCAGGTGGAACAGTAAAAATCGAAACCGAGGTGGACGAAATCTCGGGCCTGTCGCGGGTGAGCGTTACGGATACCGGTGTTGGAATTCCCCAAGATGATATCGACCACGTATTTGACAAGTTTTACAGGGTCGACGAGAACAAAAAGAAGGCAAAAGGAACCGGATTGGGACTCAACCTTGTCAAACAAATTATTGAAAAAGTGCATAACGGACGAGTGTTTGTCAGAAGCAAAATGGGGATTGGAAGCACATTTGGTTTTGAATTGCCCTTGGCAAAAAAAGAAGTGGTTGGAGAGAAAATGTAGTTGCAGGAGGAGAAAAATTAAATTGCCTGAAACTATGAGGAGGCGGAATGATGTCGGAAAGAAAGGTTTTAGTTGTAGATGATGAAATTCACATTGTCCACGTTGTGGCGATAAAGCTTCGCAGCAATGGCTTCGAGGTCGTAGCAGCGTCGAATGGTGCCCAGGCATATGAGCTTGCCTGTTCAGAAAATCCTGATTTGATTGTTACAGACCTTCAAATGCCGGTTATGGATGGTTTTAGGCTTGTGGAAAAATTGAGGCAAAATGAGCAGACCAAAGAAATACCCGTGATTATGCTCACGGCAAGAAGTTTCAGCATAGAGCGGGAACAAAGGGAACAGCTAAATATATCGGACTGTCTCGGTAAACCATTCAGCCCTAAGGAGCTGTTAAAAAAAATCGAGGACATTCTATATCAAAAATCGGTAGCGGACTAACTATATCAGGCATTGCAAAAGGATTTGGGTTTCAGTGAAAATGTTGAAAACAATCGAAAAAAACTTGGGCGAAATCCAAAAAGGTGAGCTTGAGACCTTTGGCCGGACAATAAATAAACTGGGGGCTGACTTTGCGGTATGTGATGCTGACGGTCGGTTGCTCTTGACCTGCCAAGGTAATGTCTTTAAAACAGATTGGCAGACGATAGTAAATGATTGTTTAGCGAACTTCGATGCAGGTGGCCCGGAAGCAAACGAACGGGCTTTTCAAATTAATGATAGAATTGTGGCTGTATTTCTGAAGTTGAATTCCGATTCACCTGCTCATATTGCTTTGGTTGACATAGGTAAAGAGTTGCAACCGGCAAGAGAGCAAAAGCAAGAGGGCGATAAAGGGCATATTACAGGAAGAGAGGACAATCAATTATTATGTGAAATTTTTGGTGATATGCTGACACTTCTGGCGAAAAGACTTCTCTCTGAGACAAAGTCCGAACAGCAAGCTGTGATGTTTAGCAACGAACTTTCGCAGGTCTATGAGGAACTGGCTCTTATTCATAAGTTGAGCACAAATATGAGAATCGGCAACTCGGATTCCAACTATCTGCAGATGGCCTGCGACTGCCTTAGAGAAATTGTCAACGTTGAGGGTATTGTGATTTTGCTTGACAAAAAGGCAGATGATGAAAAGCATTTGGTTCTTACTGCAGGAGCCGGCCTGATAGATATCGACAAGCCGATCAAGGAGATGCTTTACGACAGGTTGGTGGCAGAGATAGAAATGGGAAATGAGGTTCTGCTCGACAGCGAAGTGGACAACCCATTCAAATATAATTGGCCTGATTACATAAAAAATATTATTGCAGTTCCTTTATATGGCAAAGACAGTCTTAGTACCGGTTTCTCTCAAACAGTTAGTAACAGCAACTGCATAATCGGCCTGATGGTCGCAATAAATAGAATTGATAAACCCGACTTTGACAGTGTCGATGTTAAGCTGTTTAATTCCGTGGCTAATGGTTGTGCAGTATTTGTTGAGAATGGCAGGCTCTTTGGCGATTTGAAAGAGTTGTTTATCGGGTCGTTAAAGGCACTTACCAGCAGCATTGATGCTAAGGACCAGTACACTCGAGGCCATTCAGAAAGGGTTGCTTTTGTATCACAATGGATTGCTGAGAGATACGCTGAGAATGAACACGTTGACGAATCGTTGATGTATAATATCTACCTCACAGGTCTGCTCCACGATATAGGAAAAATTGGGATAAATGAAACCGTATTATGCAAAAAAGGAAAATTAACCACCGAAGAGCTTAACTGCATCAGGAGACATCCTTTAATCGGAGCAAACATCTTGAGAGGTATAAAACAGATGCGTGATATTATACCGGGAGTATTATGCCACCACGAAAGAATGGATGGGGGAGGATATCCTAACGGATTAACCGCCGACAAAATTCCTTTATCAGGCAAAATAGTCGGGCTTGCCGATAGTTTTGATGCGATGACTTCGGCACGGGTTTATAGAAAAGCCTTAAGCTTAGAAGAGGCGATTGAGCAAATAAGAAAGGGAATGGGTACGCAGTTTGATGAAAAAGTGGCAACAATCTTTCTCAATAATGATATATATCATCTCTGGGATATTATTCAGGACGGCTTGGCTGACACCTTTTCCGAAAAAGAATTTTCATATTATGGCACTGAAGCAATAGGGACATTGGTCAAATGAGAATAAAAACACAGGATTATAATGATGTTACGGTTGTCGAGCTTCAGGGTGAATTAGGCTCGGAGATTAACGAAACACTGAGAAAAACTATCAGCAACATTATCCAATCACCCTTTAGTGAGGATTTAAACCGGGAAGGATTAAGTGCTTCCATACCTAAAACCGGCATCGTACTTGATATGAGCAAGGTTGGATTTATTGATAGCGTTGGGCTGGAGTGTTTACTTTGGGTAAGAGACTATGGTGACGAAAACAATTGTCAGTTCAGGTTAGCCGGGCTTGATGAAAATTGCACCAAAATTCTTGAAATCACCAGACTTGAAAACGAATTCAGTTGTTATTCCGAGCTTTCTGAGGCCGTAAAAAGTTTGGCATAAGTAAAACACGAGAGAAATACAAAGATATGGGCGAGATATTTACTGAAAACAGAATGCAGCTTGGCGAGTTGCTTCTCAGCAACGGCATCGTTACAGCCGAGCAGATAGAAGATGTTCTTAGAGAGCAGAGCGGCAAAGGGCATAAAAAGCTTTTTGGTGAGCTTCTTGTAGAGAAAGGTTATTGTACGGATAACCAGATAGCTTCCGCTCTGGCTGAGGCCTATGGTGTGCCCTATGCTCAGGTCGGGCCGAAGTTATGTGATGCAAAAATTTTGGAAATCCTGCCGAGAGAGTTTCTTGAAAAACACCTCGTTCTGCCGTTGTTTAAGGTTTATGATTTACTGACAGTTGCAGTAAGTGAGCCGACTAATGTCTTTTTAATTGATGAAATAGAACGTCTTAGCAGCTGCAAGGTACAGATAGTCTGTGCAACTGTCAAAGATATTAAAAACACTATACAGACCTATTTGCCTGCGGCTAATGTTTTTGTTATCGATGATATCATCGATGAGGAAGGTCTGGAAGATTTTACCCTCATAGAAAATATCACGGAAGATATAACTAATCTCGAGGAGATAGCCGGCCAGTCGCCTGTTGTGAAACTGGTAAATTATCTTCTCTATAACGCCGTTCAGGAAAATGCGAGCGATATTCACATCGAGCCCGACGAGAGAAAATTGCGGGTTAGATACAGGGTTGATGGTAATTTGTATGAAAAAATGTCCCCGCCTTATCAGATGCATTCAGCACTTGTTTCAAGAATAAAGATTATGGCTGAACTGGACATAGCACAGAGACGCTTACCACAGGATGGAGGAATCCACGTCCTGATAGAGGGTAAGGCTGTCGATCTTAGAGTGTCAATTATGCCGACTAATTTCGGGGAAAAGGTGGTTGTAAGAGTCATCAATCCTCAGAATATCATCTTTAATCTTGAGTCACTGGGTTTTGCCTATAAAAGTCTCGAGATATATCGAAAAATAATGCAGGCTCCAAATGGAATCATTTTAGTGACGGGTCCTACAGGCTCCGGAAAGAATACAACTCTTTACGCCACCCTTTTGGAGTTAAACCGCGAAAATGTGAACATATGCACGGTCGAGGACCCTATCGAATGTAATGTCTCAGGCATCAATCAGTTTCAGGTCATTGACAGCATTGGTTTTAGCTTCTCAACAGCCCTGAGGAGTTTGTTGAGACAGGACCCGGACATAATAATGGTGGGTGAGATTCGGGATAAAGCTACTGCGACTATTGCTATTCAGGCTGCGTTGACCGGCCATCTTGTTTTTTCGACTTTGCATACGAATGATGCGCCGGCAGCAGTAACACGTCTGATAGATTTGGATGTGCCTCCTTTTCTTGTAAGTGCTTCCCTGATAGCCGTGCTGGCACAGAGATTGGTACGAAAGGTATGTCCAAGTTGCAAGTCGGAATATGTACCCTCCGCGAGCATTAAAAATATAGTTGCAAAAATGGGTGGTGAAATAGAGAAGTATTATCGGGGTTTAGGCTGTAGGGAGTGCAGAAATACCGGTTGTTCCGGCCGTATAGCGGTTCATGAGTTATTTTTACCCGGCGAGAAAATTAACGAGATGATTAATCAGGGGGCAAGTCTGAAGAAGCTTAGACAGCAGGCTCTGAAAGATGGTATGGTTCCCCTTCAACTGGATGGAATCGAGAAAGTAAGAGCCGGCATTGTGCCTGTCGAGGAAGTATTAAGAGTAACTCAGCCGGAAGAAAATTAAATCGATTGACGGATTTTAGTAATCGAAGAAGGCGGTTAAATGCCTGTATTAGTACCAAAAAAAACCAAAAAGTCTGACGCTTCAAGGAGCCCAAGACAGCGAAAAACATCTATTTATACGATGGTAACGAGCAGCCCTTCTATGGTAGAGCGCTCCTCGAAGTCTAAATTAAAGCGATTAGATCTGATAATGTTTACAACTCAGTTATCGGTGATGCTTGACAGTGGAGTTATACTTAGCGATGCACTCGATGCCATTGACGGGCAAACTAATGAGGGCACGTTTAGGACAATAATCAGAGGTGTTAACACATCTGTTAAAAACGGCGATAGCTTTTCAAATGCTTTGGCCGGGTATCCGAAGGTATTTAGTTCGATGTTTATTAGTATGGTCAGAGCCTCTGAAGCTTCGGGTAGAATGTCTGAAATGCTGCATGTGCTCGCAGGGTATCTTGAATTTGAATTCGATATCCGCAAACGCCTCAAAGGAGCGCTTGCGTATCCTCTTATGATGGCTCTGATTGCTGTGGTTGCAACTTGCTTGTTGTTTTTTTTCGTACTGCCGAGGTTTATGAAGATTTACGAATCCAGAGGAGCAGCTTTACCGAAGCTTACTCAGTTGTTGATAGATATTAGTAACCTGTTTCGAAATTTTCAGTTCCTCACTATTATGTTTACAGTTGTTGTTTTTGTCGCTGTGGCAGTTTATAAATGGTCTAAAACTATTAATGGCCGGCGCTTAATAGATTATGCAAAAATCCATATGCCAATCCTGGGCTCAATGTTTGTGGATATGATTATAGCTCGAAGTATGAGAATTATAGCAACGATGATTTCTACCGGTGTTAGTCTTTTAGAGACGGTAGAAGTTGTACACGGTGCCACTAAAAATTATTATTTCCAGCAGCTTTGGAGCTGGGTCGATGAAAAAATACGAAACGGCTATCAATTGACGGAAGCTATGCAGATTTATCCGCAGAGCGGCTTAATAGAACCGGCTATTTTGCAAATGCTCAAAGCCGGTGAAAAAAGCGGTAACATTGGAAAGGTAAGCAATAAAATTTCACTCTTTTACGAAAAGAAACTTGAAAGCTCAATCGTCTCGGCCACAAGGATTTTAGAGCCGCTTTTGTTATTAATTATAGGAGGCATTATAGGAATTATAGTCATAGCTCTGTTGCTGCCGGTATTCAGAATATCTTCAATTATCGCCCATTAGCTTACCTTTCATAAATAACTCAGGCTCAAAAATCGAGCCTGATTAATCCTGCCTTGTTTGTAGCTTTATGCCTGCAAATCGCTTTAGACCGGACATTTCACTTATTTTTTAGAGCCTTTAGCCTGAGTTCTTTAGAAGTAAGCTCTTATGGCAAAACTTCAATATAATCCTCTTTAATACCGCCGCAGTTTCGCCCTAAGCCGACATTAAAAATATTTAATTCATTGACAAAAGTTCCCCCCAACGTATAATCATATTATCTTGAACATTTTTCCAGTGGCGGACGACGATGAAAATGCGGTTCTACTAACCCGATTCTGATAATCTTCTGAAAACATATTGGTGCACGAAGAGTGCGCCGTGAAAATAAAAACTTTTTTGAAAGGAGAGAAAGATGAAAACTAAAAAAATGTTAACAATTTCTGTTTTGGCTCTGGGTCTGATTCTCTGTCACGCCTGTATATGCGAGGCAGAAGAAATGGGTACTGCTTTTACCTACCAAGGCCGGCTGATGGACAAAAACAAGCCCGCAGATGGACCCTATAGCTTCCAGTTCAGACTCTATGACAGCAACGACCCCTGCACCGGCACTTTGTTAGAAAGTCCGATTGATATAAACGACCTTGATGTCATTGATGGGCACTTCGTGGTGGAACTGGATTTTGGCAGCGGAATCTTCGACGGCAATGCAGTCTGGCTCGAAACAAGGGTAGTTGAGAGTCCCATGGGCAGTGACCCTGCTACACTCAGCCCAATGCTGGAGCTGACACCAACACCCTATGCGCTTTATGCAAAGACCGCAGGGGGTGATGATGACTGGATGGTCTCCGGGAATGATATGTACTCAATTCCCTCCGGTAATGTCGGTATCGGGACGACAGAGCCGCAGAAAAAGCTGGAAATAGCCAGCGATAGTTTTACAGACCTTGGAATCGGTTTAAGGATTAATACGCCGGGTGGAACGAGCTGGAGTATTAATAATGATGTAGGGATTTTCAAGATAGATGAACACGCTTCCTGCGGCCCGGAGTTTGAAAACAACACAAGAATTGCAATAGTCGGCAATTGCATTGGCTCACCATACGGCGGCAACGTCGGTATTGGAACGACGAGCCCTGAGACAAAGTTGCACGTATATGAATCATCATCAAGTGATGTTTATATGTCCGTGGAAGCAAGCAGTAGTGATGGTGAGGCAGGTGTACGACTAAAAAATCCAGCAGGTGGCTGGGATGTCTTTGCCAATGATGAGAATGGTGACTTTGGAATCGCTCATGCATTAGCAGAGCGAGTTCTGACTATTAAAAATTCGACCGGCAATGTCGGCATAGGCACAGAGAGTCCGGACGAAAAATTACATATTTCCGGCAACGTCAAAATCGTCGATGGGAACCAAGGGGCTAATAAAGTTTTGACATCAGATGCCAACGGCGTGGGAAGCTGGCAAGCACCTCCAGCTTCAGGTCTGCCTTCGGGAGTTATTGTGATGTGGTCGGGCAGTATAGCAGGTATTCCTACGGGCTGGGCGTTATGCGACGGAAATAATGGTACACCCGATTTAAGAGATAGATTTATTGTAGGTGCCGGTAACTCATATACAATAGGGGAACAAGGAGGTTCTACTTCTCATGCTCATACTGGTGCAACTAGTACGGGTATTTGGTTGTCTTCTGGATGTGGTCAAGGTTGTGAAAATGGCCACTATCACACTTTCACAACTGACACTAGTGAGCACAGACCGCCATATTACGCTCTGGCGTTAATTATGAAATTGTGAGTTTAAAGAGGGATGGAAAAAGCTATCGAATTAAAGGAAATCACATATGAAATCGATTAATACACAATTACTTATTGTGAAATGTGTTTGTGGAATACTGATAATTTGCTTACTAATAAATGTCACTGTTTTGGGACAAAGTGGTGGTGATTACGTGATTAGCCGAAGCAGGGTTGCCAGCGGCGGTGGTATGAGCAGGGGCGGACAATTCGTATTGAGCGGCACAATCGGTCAGCCGGATGCAGGCTATCTCGGCGGTGGTAACTACGAGCTGCTTGGTGGTTTCTGGGTCGGCGGGCCTTTATGCATAATAGAGTTCGAGGACTTCGCAAGGTTTGCAATCTACTGGATGCAATCGGGCACCGACCTGCCGGCTGATTTATTTGAAGATGGCGTTATTGACTATGACGACCTGCTGGAATTTGCTAATCTTTGGCTGTGCATCTGCCCATACGACTGGCCGCTAAAATAAGAGTAAATATTGGTTCGCTGGCATAAGCTGCCATTTTTATTAAAAAAGGCTTGCAAATATACTAATGGTCAGTTATAATATTATTTAATTAATATATAATGTTTTAACAGGCTTATGCCGATTTTTTATGTAGTATGAAAGCAGCTATTGTAAAAGGCCTTGAAAGGATATAGTTGGAAGATGCTAACGACGGAACAAAAGGGAAAAATAATCAAGGATTTTGAAATCCACAAGGGCGACACGGGTTCGCCGTTCGTGCAGATAGCTCTCCTGACAGAAAGGATTAATGAGCTGACAGAGCACCTGAAGGTACATAAAAAAGACCATTCTTCTCGCCGCGGCCTGCTCAAAATGGTTGGAAACAGATCGGCACTGCTTAAATATGTCAATGAGAATGACCCACAGAAGTATCGTGAAATTATAAACCGGCTTGGTTTAAGAAAATAAGAAAGAGAAAGAGTTCGTAGTTTGTAGTTGAAAGCTCATAAGTTGCATGCGTTGTGTTGTGAACTCTCAACTACCAACTACGGGCTCGAAGCTATTGAGGAAAATATATGTCGAATGTATGCAGAACTCAGCGTGAAATTGGGGGCGAAATCTTATCTATCGAAACGGGCAGGATTGCAAAACAGGCTGACGGTGCTGTTATTGTCAGATATGGAGACACTATTGTTCTTGTCACTGCCGTAACAGCCCCACCTCGGTCGGAAGATATAGATTTTTTTCCGCTCAGTGTCGAATACCGTGAACAACACAGTGCCGCAGGTAAATTCCCCGGCGGTTTTATTAAACGAGAGGGCAGGCCCAGCACAAAAGAAATCCTGACCGCCAGAATGATAGACAGACCTATTCGCCCTTTGTTCCCTGAAGGTTATTGTCAGGAAGTGCAGATAATAGCAAATGTTTTAAGCTTTGACGGCGACAATAATCCCGATATCCTTGCTATGATTGGTGCCAGTGCTGCTCTGACTATCAGCAGGATTCCATTTTTAGGACCTATCGGTTCCTGCAGATTAGGCAGAATAGATGGCCAATATGTTGTCAATCCCACACATAAACAGCTCGAACAAAGCGACTTGAATCTTCTCCTTGGCGGCCGAAAAGAAGCGATGAATATGATTGAGGTGGGAGCTAAGGAGGTATCAGAACAGGTAATTGCAGATGCTGTTGCACAGGCGCACAAGACCGTCGGCGAAATTTGCGACATGATAGAGGAGCTTCGCGGAAAAGTGGGCGTTGAAAAAGAGATTATCCTTTTGGAACAAAATGAAGAGCTTTATTCGAAGATTCGCTCACAGATAGCTGACAAGCTGCTTGAGCTAAAGCAGATACATAAAAAGAAAGAGCGAAATAAAGCAGTAAACGAGTTGTTCGAACAGGTTACAAGCCAGTACTGTGAAGCCCAGGAACCTGACGCACAGTTGTATGATACTGCTCTTGTTAAAAGGACTCTGGCGAGAATTGAGGGTGAGGTAGTCAAAGAAATGCTTCTTGAGGGCAAACGAATTGATGGCAGAGGTTTTGATGATATTCGTCCTGTAAGTTGTGAAGTAGGTATCTTTCCGAGAACTCACGGCTCAGCGGTTTTCTCGCGCGGCGAAACGCAGGCTCTGGTCAGTGTAACACTCGGAACCATCAGGGATGCTCAAATTATTGACGGCCTGCTGGAAGAATATTCTCAAAACTTTACGTTCCATTACAATTTCCCCCCGTATTCTGTAGGAGAGGTCAAGCCGGTTCGCGGTCCCGGAAGAAGAGAAATAGGACACGGCTCTCTTGCAGAACGGGCTCTTGAGGCTATGAGGACGTCGGACGAAGAATTTGCCTATACAGTAAGACTTGTTTCGGACATAACCGAATCGAATGGTTCAAGCTCCATGGCATCGGTTTGTGCCGGTTCTCTGGCTCTTATGGATGCCGGTGTGCCTATAAAGAGGGCTGTTGCCGGTATTTCAATCGGAATGATAAGCGATGGTAAAGGCAAATATAATCTGCTGACAGATATTATGGGGGAAGAAGACCACTTTGGCGAGATGGATTTCAAAGTAGCAGGTACCAGAGACGGCATCACCGCTGTCCAGCTTGATATCAAGGCCGAAGGACTGGCGCACAAGGTTATGGTCGAGGCTCTCGAGCGTGCTAAAAAAGCCCGTCTGAAAATCTTGGATATTATGGAACAGACCATTAAAGAGCCGAGAGCCGAGTTAAGCAAATATGCGCCGAAACTTATTAGTATTGAAATTGACCCCGAATTAATAGGAAAAGTAATCGGGCCGGGCGGCAAAACAATAAAGGCCCTTCAGGACCAGACCGGAACGAAAATTGAAATCGAAGAAGATGGAACCATATATATAAGCTGCCTCGGCGGTGAAGGCCACCTCGAGGCAAAAGAAATCATCGACTCGATGACACAGCCGCCTGTTGTCGGTAAAATATACAAAAACTCAAAAGTCGTTTCTGTAAAAGACTTTGGAATATTTGTTGAAATCGCTCCCGGTGTCGAAGGACTCTGCCACATAAGCGAATTAGCCAACGAGTATGTCAAAAACATTGACCAGGTTTGCAAAGTTGGTGATGCTGTAGCTGTAAAACTAATGATGATTGATGAACAGGGCAGGCTGAAATTATCTCGCAAGGCTGCTCTTGCGGAGTTGAACAAACAAAAAGAGCCTGCCTTAAAACCAACCCGTAAGTAAAGTCCTCTTAAGACGCATCCTTTTTCTCTTGGTCGTTAGTATGAAATTAAGGGCCGGGATTAGTGCTTCGATTTATAAATGGTATTTTCACCTTTTTTGTGATAACATTTCTTATTCTATTTGTTTTGTAGAAGACGAAGGCCGAAAAAGTGGATAATAATCAGAACCAAAATACAAACCCGTTGCGACTACAGAAAGAGGACTTGATTGCACAGCTTGCGCACGAGATAAAGAATCCTCTTTCCACAATCAAGATTAACCTCAGGCTTATCGCCGAAGACCTCGAAAAACTTCAAAGTCCCGAGCAGGGCGGCTCCCGTACTTCGAATAAGCTTGATAACCAGTCCATAACGTCCGCCCTGAGAAAAATCTCTGTAATCAAGAAAGAAGCTGACCGTCTTGAGCAGATTCTTGACGGCTTCCTGCGCTATACCGACAAAATCGAATTGCAGACAGCCGCTATCGATATCAATGAGCTAATCAGTGATTTAATAGATTTCTATACACCGCAGGCATACAGCCGTTCCATCGTTGTCAGGCAAACGCTGCATAACGAGCCGCTTTTGTGCAGGGTCGACTCGAATATGTTAAAGCAGGCGTTACTAAACCTTTTTATCAATGCCCAGCAGGCTATGGACAGCGGCGGCGAGCTGCTCATAAGAACCCGAAAAGTGCCAAAATATGCTATAATACAGATAAACGATACGGGCACAGGTATTCAGCCGGACAAAATCGCAAAGGTTTTCGATGGATTCTCAACCCGGCCGAACGGCAAGGGACTCGGCCTGCCGACGGCAAAAAAAATAATCGAGGCACATAACGGAACCATAACTGTTGAAAGCGAGCCGGGAAAAGGAACAATATTTACGATAAAATTGCCGCTGCAAAACCCTGCTGAAGGTTAAAGAGGCTTATAAATGGCTGACGACAGCATAATACTGGTCATAGATGACGAGCGTAACCACGCCGACGGAATCGTCGAGGCCCTTAAGAGTCTCGACGCAAAGGCTATAGCCGTTTATAACGACAAAGATGCCCTCGAGCTTTTGCGGAGCGAAAAGGTCGACGTTGTTATTACCGACCTCAAGCTCGGCGGCGCTCTCGACGGCATCGGCATCCTCGAAGAGGTCAAAAAACAAAATCCCGATACCGAGGTAATCCTCGTTACCGCCTATGCGACTATCGATAACTGCAAAAAGGCCATCAAAATGGGTGCCTTCGATTATCTCGTCAAGCCTATCGATATCGACGAGCTTCGCACACTCACCCAGCAGGCCTGCCGAAAGGTTGAAGCCTCTGTAAGCCGAAAATTCCAAAGAGCAAAATCCGATAAATGGGATTTCGTTTTCGACGGCGTCATAGGCGAGAGCAGGGCGATGCACGGCATCTTCGAGGTCCTCAAAAGAATCGCTTCATCGAACATCTCTGTCCTTATCGAGGGCGAATCCGGTACCGGCAAAGAATTGCTCGCAAGGGCAATCCATAATAACTCACCGCGTGCGCACCAGCCTTTCAAACCGGTAAATTGTGCCGGCCTGACCGAGACACTGCTCGAAAGCGAGCTGTTCGGCCACGTCAAAGGCGCCTTCACAGGCGCTACCGGCGACCGCAAAGGCCTCTTTGAAATCGCCGATAAGGGAACGCTGCTGCTCGACGAAATCGGCGATATGTCGCCTAACAGCCAGGCAAAGCTTTTAAGGGTCATCGAGGATGGCGTTATAATACCGGTCGGCTCGAATAAGTCAGCCGTCGTCGATGTAAGAGTTATCAGTGCGACGAACCAGGATTTAACCAGACTTATCGAGGAGAAAAAGTTCAGGCAGGATTTGTATTTCAGAATCAAGGGCGTAAGCATCCTCTTACCTGCCCTGCGTGACAGAAGCGAGGATATACCCGCCCTTGCCGATTTCTTCCTCGAAGAAGCAATCTCTGAGACCGGCTCTAAAGTTACCGGCATAACCGCTCCCGCGATTGATATTCTCAAATCGTACGATTGGCCGGGCAATATAAGACAGCTTAAAAACTGCATAAGGACAATGGTAGTAATGGCCGAGTCCGATTCTCTCGACGTCTGCGACATCCCGCCCGATATCTCTCGCAGAAGACAGCTAAGTGCGGGCGTAAAGGCTGCTTCGGATTTATCCGGAATGTCGCTTAATGAAATTGAAAAGCAGGCGATTATAGATACCCTTAACCGGACGGGCAATAACCGCGAAAAGGCCGCAAAAATCCTCGGAATCGGTGAAAGAACACTATATAGAAAAATTAAAGAGTATAATCTTTAATTTAGAAGGTCTCGCCACCATCGGCTTCGCCGATAGGCGAGTAGGCGGACCTGTCTCGCCAAAGGCGGATCGAAAAATTAAGGAATATAATCTCTAAACGAGATACGAAACTGTTTGGCGTTTTATGCAGACGGTATAATTACAGTTGGGAATTTAAAGAGATGCTTTATATGACATAAGCAAGTGAGGAAGATATGTCCATACAAAGTCGAATGGAAGAGATTGTTGAAACCAACGTAAATTTTAATATGAGGGAGTTGGCGGATGCAGTGTGGCCGCTGATCGAAGCCCTACCGGATGTTTCTGAGGTAGTCCCGGTTTTACGTGATCTTTTGGGAACCAACTACCGTAAGTTGTCATATTGCATCCTGCGGAATGCTTTTCTCATTGAGTTGGTGAAAGTTCCTAAGATCGAAACCACTAAGTTCCGTGTACGTTGGTTTGATCAGCTTAATGGTGATCCGAGATATTGTTCTTTTGATGAATGTGTGAACATTGCCACAAACCTTCTGACAACCTTGCCTGCGTGGCTACAAACCTCAGTTCATTTTGAATGTATGAAATTATCATTCTCCAGTGGCATGATTCCTTATGAAGCGCCTTTGGATTACTCACATCGTTTTACTGCACAAGGACGCTTGCATCAACAAGGCAATTTGATTTGGTTTTATGATGAACTAATTTTACGAACTCTCAAACTTAGAAAATTCCTAACCGATAGCTCTACCAGTCCCGACCATAAGTTTTTTAAGAATGTGCTGTCTGACAAAATTAAAGTTAAAACATATCTCACCGATCGAGTTTTAACCGGCGACTATAAAACCAACCGGGAAAAAAGGTGGGAAACCCATCCTAATTCTGTTCATTTCGCTGAACGCCGAGTATGTATGGCAATCGAGTATGCCCTAGTAACACAGATTTGTGCGTTTGAGGGGTTTCCCCAATCTTCGCTTATCAAGTTACAACAAGCTAATGTTTTGCCTCAAAATCTTCCCACGGCTTTATGTCCCATTACGGGTGATGAGTTGTCGTATGAAGCCTTCCGGAGTGAACTGTTAAAACCAACTCATGGAAAGTCAGATTTTCAAGTAGGACACTTGAATCCATTAAAACTTAGTGTAGATGGTGAGGCTGCTGGTCATACGGCTAATAATATCAGTTGGATTTCTGCCGATGGCAACCGTATCCAAGGAAGTCTTAGCTTAAATGATGTCAGAAAACTAATTCAACGTATTTCACAAAACTATAATCGTCATGGTTGGTGGCCACATCCATCCGACTGAAGTGTTACACAGGCTCGTGCTTCTTTCGTCAATTCTCGTGCCTCAATTCGTTTAGTAACTGCCTGTCGAACCAATCTAGTGATGTGATTACGAGCCTTTTTTGACTTTGTTACTGGTAAAATCAATTCGTTAATGCGTTCCCCAAGGCTGTCAATAATATCTTGAGTGAACTGCTTGGAGCGTATTTGTTTTTGAACTGCCGTTGAACTTAAAATCGCTAGCAAGAGATATGGATTCATATCATAAGAGTTGGAATTTACCCTTATTTTATATAGATGGCTTTGATAAAGAATTTCTCTATCGGTTTCACTGACGATGGCGCAAGTTCCGATAAGATATGTTCCATCCTTTACCATTAGAATATCGCCGGGTTTTACATCTTGCTTATCTTTAAGCCTTTGGTAAATCTCACGGGATACTCCATGTTTGGGATCCGCTTTCAGCTCCCAGTTAGTAATATCTGATGTCCGGATAAATGGAATTGTCCCCGTTCCGTAGGCGAGTTTTCCAATTTCATCTCCTGTAGTTATACTTATAACTTTTTCTGCTATCAGTTGTGAAATTGGAAGAAGGGTATGAGTTTTATTCAATCCTTTCAGTTCTTGTTCTGCTTGTGGGTCGTAATAGCGTGGACACAACACCCCACTTAAGATTTTTTCTTTATCAATAGAGAAACCGAGATTAGACGGCTTGATTTTCTTGTTTTTTCTATACGCAACATAGTTATCAGCTATCTCAGGTAAATCATTATGCGGAATTACACGCGCTCTGGAGTCTTGTCCGCACCATTTTGCCTCAGCCATGAACACCGTTTCGGTCTTTCTATTTCTTTTAACACCGTTTTTAGTTGCTATCAATAAACAGGTCTTCGTGTGAGTTCCACCTTTGCCAGAGGTCTTAAACAATGCTTCTGGCATACCCATGACGGCATGAATATCGGCGTGCCGAAGTAAGTACTCGACGACGTTACGGTATGATTTATTTGAAAGAATGCTTTCCGGTAAAACCATACCCAAACGACCACCAGGCTTAAGTAGGGATAAACAACGTTCCACAAATAGTACCTGTGGAGGTACGTTGCTTTGTATTTTGTCCGATGGACGCAATAACCCTGTCTTGGGATCTTTAGTCCACTTGTGGGCGAGATCAAAGGTCTCTAGCACTTCTGGAGAGGCCGCAACAATACGAACACCAAATGGAGGATTAGTTAGAATTACATCTACACCATCCTTAGGTAGATACTCGCGGATGCTTTTCTGTCCATTATTTAAAGAAATGCTATCGCCGTTGATTACTGTGGGGTAGGCACCCGTAAGTAATGTAATATGGATTATAGCTAGTCTTGCCAGATAGGTATCTTTATCAATACCATAAAGATGCTTGGAAACTCGGTTAGGCGCGAATCCTTGTTTTTCCAAGTGGGCACAGACGGAAGATAGAAATCCACCTGCTCCACATGCTGGGTCTAAGATCGTTTCATAAGGCTTTGGATCTAAAGCCTGAACTAGTAGATTGGTTACTGAACGAGGGGTGAAAAATTGACCCGCATTGCCTTTGGATTCGCTACCAACGAATACCTCAAAGGCGTCGCCGATTGGATCGCTCTCGGCATCCATAATGGAAAAGTCTAATTCACCCATAACGTAGTGCAAAGTATTTGGATCCAATAGGATTTCAGTATCCTGCGCATAAATATCCGGAAAGCGGCCTCGAACGGTGGTGAATATTGCGCGTATCCGCTTGGCTAACTGTATGTGGTTGTCAGTGCGGTCCATTTTTTCTACTTCACCGCGTTCGATTACCAGCTTGCAGAAAAGGCACTTTAGCACTTCGTCTAGTAATGTATCATCACGAGTAGCACCGACGAACTGACCTGCAAGGTAGTTTCGAACATTACGGAACGCTTCTTTTGTGGTTTTTTTTTCTTGGAAGAGTGATGTTTGACGGGCATCGGGGTGCTTCTTAGGCCTTGCCATGATTTCTCCACACAATATGTTTTGCTATTTTTCTAAAACATATTCTGTTAGTATAGCTTTGTCAAGCACCTATTGTGGAAATTATAGTTGAATTCTTTTTATTCGTTTTTTTTATTGACAAATAGGCCAAATATGATATAAAAGAACCCGTGTGTTAGCAAGCACACGTAACGCGGAGCACCGCAAGCATCGGCCAGCAGGCCAAGATAACTGGTGAGCGAAGTCGAACCAGTCA
>CAYLMG010000008.1:0-25379 GCA_964384565.1 uncultured Pirellulales bacterium
AAAGTCGCTCTATATGACGGGCGTAAAGATTCGCCGACATACGGAGAGGTAAATGAAGTTTATGTTAGTGAACATCGTCCGGGACTTGTCCGCATACCGCCCGGTGTCTGTCACGGCTGGATGTGTGTGGGTGAAACTGAAGCATATATAGTAAACGTTGTCTCGGAGATGTATAATTACGAGCAGCCGGACGAATTTCGCATCGACCCTCATAATAATGACATACCCTATGACTGGACTCGCAGGGATGGCTAACGAAAAGCTGATTATTCTCGGCGGAAAAGGAATGCTGGGCTCGGACGTGGCGGACCTTTGCCGCTTGAAAAAGATAAGCTTCGAGTCTTTCGACCTTCCCGAATTCGATATAACGAATTATAAACAACTGGCGGATGTACTGCAAAAAGCAGATTTGGTAATAAATTGTGCCGCTTACACCGATGTCGAAAGGGCAGAAGGCCAGAAAGAATTGGCTTTCAAGATAAATGCAGACGCGGTCGGCACACTTGGACAAACTGCCAAGGATACTGGTTTTTGGATCTTGCATATCAGTACCGATTTTGTCTTCGACGGCAGAAGCGATAAACCCTATACAGAGACAGATGCGCCGAATCCAATAAACGTTTACGGCCAAAGCAAGCTGGCAGGCGAGCAGCTTTTGGTTGCAAGCGGCTGTCGCTGCTGTATAATACGTACGGAATGGACGTATGGATTAGGTGGCAATAATTTTATCACCAAACTGATACGAAATGCCAGGGACAAAAACGAGCTTAAGATTGTTGATGACCAGATCGGTTCGCCAACGGCAACAACAGAAGTTGCAAAAGTGATATTAAAGCTGGCGAGTCTGAAACAGGAAGGTTTATTTCATTTTGCGGCAGAGGATTATGCCAGCCGGTTCGAGACAGCCAAATTTATTTTTGAAAAGCTCAATTTACCGGTGACACTGAAAAGCTGCAAGACGAAGGATTTTCCCAGTGCAGCACAGAGGCCTCTTAACAGCAGATTCGACTGCAGCAAGATAAATAAGCTGCTCGACGAACCCATAGAGCGATGGGAAAAGCCTCTTGAGCGGTTCCTGGAAAAATTAACTGAAAGGTGCTTTCATAAATAAAATGAAAAACATTCTTGTAACAGGCGGTGCAGGATTTATTGGCAGCAATTTTGTCAGGATGGCGCTCTCTGAACAGCCGGATACCTTTATTGTCAATCTCGATAAACTTACCTACGCGGGTAATCTCGAAAATCTTGACGGCTTTCTGGACAAGCCAAACCATAAATTCGTAAAAGGTGACATCTGTGACGGGGCGCTGGTCGAGAAGCTGATAGAAGAACATAAAATTGAAGCGATAGTCAACTTTGCCGCAGAAAGTCACGTCGACCGCTCAATTACAGCTCCCAAGATATTCATAGAGACCAATATTAAGGGGACATTAACGCTGCTCGAGGCTGCACGTGAGAAAAAGATTAAAAGATTCATACAGATATCCACTGATGAAGTTTACGGCGAGCTTGGCGGTGAGGGTAAATTCACCGAACAGACGCCTTATCATCCGAATTCGCCGTATTCAGCAAGCAAGGCTGCTGCTGACCATCTGGTTCGAGCCTTCGGGCACACCTGGGCTCTGCCGTATAATATAACCAACTGTTCGAATAATTACGGCCCGTACCAGTTTCCGGAAAAGATGATTCCGCTGATGATAAACAATGCACTCAATAATAAGGAACTTCCGGTCTACGGGGACGGGCTGCATATTCGAGACTGGCTTTACGTTTACGACCACTGCACTGCTGTCTGGAAGGTTTTGAAGGAGGCAGCGCCAATGAAGACTTACAATATCGGCGGCTGCAATGAGAAGACCAACCTCGATGTCGTTCATCTGATACTGGAGCGTCTGGGAAAGCCAAAATCACTGATAAGGCACGTAACAGACCGACCCGGCCATGACAGAAGATACGCCATTGATGCCTCCAGGATTATGAACGAACTCGGCTGGGAGCCTTCTGTCAGCTTCGAAGATGGTCTATTCAAAACTATAGATTGGTATTCGAAAAACAAGCGGTGGCTTGAAAACGTGGTTTCAGGTGACTACCAGAAATATTACGAAGAAATGTATTCAAACCGATAGGGGCAAAGGAATGTCACTTCTATGTCGGAGCTGGTTAAAAACAAGGCAACCATCTGTATTGTGAATTATAAAACACTTAACTTTACGAAGCTGTGTTTGCGCAGCATCCGCAAATTCACACATTACCCCTATGAGGTGATAGTTGTTGACAATAATTCGCAGGACGAATCTCTTGAGTATCTAAAGAGCCTGAAATGGATACGACTGCTGCAGCGTGACACGAGTTCCGACATCGGGGGCGGGTATTCTCATGGTGCTGCACTGCAGCTCGGAATAGAGCACTGCAACACCGAGTTTTTTGTCTCTATGCACTCAGATACATTCGTTCAAAAAAATAACTGGCTGATGGAATTAATAAGCCACTTTAATAATGACAAAATGGTAGCCTGTATCGGTTCGGGTAAAATCGAGCTAACAGCCCGCTGGCGGAAATGGTTAAAAGCGGCTACCGATTTACGCAACTTCAAAAGAAAGCTTCTTCGAGAGCCCGACCTGCAGGGAAAATACAGATATTACAATCGTACAATATGCTGCCTGTACCGTACAGATGTTCTGAATAACGAAAATCTTTCATTCCTGCCCGACAGAGATAAAGAGCTGACCGCGGGCAAAAGGCTTTATTTCAAGCTTGTTGACAGAGGATATAAGACGGTGGAACTGCCGGCGAAGGTTTTAGGCCAATATGTTATTCATCTTGCACACGCGACGCAGGCTGTCAATCCAGCCGAGTTTACACTGCGAAAAAAAACCATAAAAAAATGCAGCCGACGAGTCAAAAAAGTTTTTTCTTCAGGTATAATTCAACAGATACTCAACGATAATTCGCTGGACAAATAAATGAAAAAAATAAATAATATTGTTTTCACAAAAAACAGGCCATTGCAGCTTGAAGCTTATCTGGAAAGCCTATACAAGCACTTTCCTGAAGATTTAATACAGACCTTCGTGCTTTGGAAACAGCAGCTCTTTACAGAACAATACCAACAGCTTTTTAACCATTTCCCGAACTGTACCGTTATTAAGGAAAATGATTTTTCCAGCGATTTTTTCAATATTCTAAGTCGGTCAGATACAAAATACGTTCTCTTCGGTATCGATGACGTCGTTTATTTCGACTCTGTACCGTTTGATATAATTGAAAAAACCTTTGACGGATTCGATGATATATTCGGTTTTTCGTTAAGATTCGGCAGAAATGTGCTTACCAACGGCGAGGAAAAAATAACTCAAACTGAGGTTAGTGGACAAAAGATATACAAGGTAAACTGGCATAAGGGACACAGCAGGAATACAAGGTATCCATTTGAGCTTTGCGCTACGATTTATCGCACCGAGCTTGTCAAGGAAATCATAAATACATCGCGGAGCAACAATCCATTAGCGGTTAAACTGTTTTCGCCGAATTCGGTCTTAATAAAAAGCTTGGAAAAAACAGGTTTGGCCAGGAAGGTCCTTAAGAGATTTGGCTATTTTTACAGTCCCAATACACTTGAGAGCTGGAACTGCAGGTGGTGTCAGGAAAATAAAGATAAGCTACCGATTTATATTTATTTTCAAAAGCTATGCGCTTCTGCGGTTCAAGTAAATATGGTCAATACAACTACAAGAAATGGAGGTGTATACGATGAAAGCCTCAATGTCGAAGCTTTAAATGATAAATACAAGAAAGGCTGGCGGTTTGACATTGACTTTGTAGCTCAAAATAAACCTGCTGAAACCCATTGCAAAAAAAAATATTTTCATTTATATTTATCCAAGGCTAAAAACCCATAGTAAAAAACATTAGAGCGTACACAATTATGACCATACTGACAAAAATAAGACAGTACTATCGTTACAGAAGAAACTTGAAAAAATTCAATTCAAGAGCCTTTAAAGGTGTAAAGTATAAAAACCTGCAGGAACAACTGAATTTCTATAAACAATTTATTTCGACCGGCGATCTTGTTTACGATATTGGAGCTAACACAGGTGAAAAAACAGATATTTTCCTAAGACTGGGAGCAAAAGTTGTCGCTGTAGAACCGCAAGAAAGCTGCTGGCGAGTTATAAAACGAAGATTCCATAATAAACAAGATGTCTTTATTGAACCGATTGTTTTGTCAGAGAGCGAAGGTTACAAAACACTATACGTTGATAAATCTCCCACCATTTCTTCAATATCAACAGACTGGATAAAGGCCGTGAAAGAAAGTGGAAGGTTTTCAGATTCTCATAAATGGTCGTATAATATACAAGTAAAATCATCCACACTTGATGACCTAATGGAAAAATATGGAAAACCAGTCTTCTGCAAAATAGATGTTGAAGGAGCCGAGTTTGAGGTTTTACAAGGCCTTTCTCAGCCAATCAATACCATCTCTTTGGAGTTCATTTCCGAACGTATTGAACTTTCGCTACAGTGCATAGACTACCTGGATAAGTTAGGTACAGCAGAGTATAATTATTGCATAGGTGATTCAATGTCTTTCGCTTTGCCAAGTTGGGTCAAGTCTGGTCAAATGAAAACCGTATTAAACCAAATGGCTAAAAGGCTTGATAATTTTGGGGATATATACGTACACTTCACAAACCACAAGTGAGAAGAGTTGATAATGAGTGTGATAAAAGAAGACTTCAAGATGCGACCTAAACATAACTGGTATTCAAAAATTGTGCGGAAGTTCTATAAAATCAGGGTCAATAAAATAAAGCCCAAAAATCCAATCCCTGATAAACAAATACTGGAAAAGGCACAAAAGGAAAAAGAGCTTGTAATCCAACCTATCTGCGGCGGGCTTGGAGACCATTTAACTTACTCCTCCCTGCCAGAGCTATTATTGAAACAAAAAGGCATAAAAACCTATATTTCCAATTACTCCGTATTTGACAGCAAGGCTATTTGCGATTTCGTCTGGGGATATAATCCACACATAGAATTCACGGACAGAAAAGGCTGGTTTACTTACCAGCAACCTGAACACAGTTTTTTATCGATGGATAAATACTTTCAAAGTTTATTTGAATTAGATGGTGATGGTCTGCCGAAAATATATTATAAGCCGAAAATAATAAAACAAATCAAAGGAAAAACTATCGTTGACCCCTCTTTCGGGCCGGCAGGAAAAGCAAATGGTTACTTCGAGCCCGATTTTGAGAAGAAATTCATAGAATATTTTAAAAAAGAAGATCACGAACTTATTTTAATATTACATAGACATAGTAACAGGAAAAATAGACTTGAAGAAAAGTTAAAAAAGTCTTTTAGTCCGGCCTGTTACGAAATAAGAACGATACAAGAACTTGTGGATGTTTTGTCCTCGGCCGAAAATAGGTACATTTTACATTCTGGAACCGCCTCAATAAGTGCTGCGCTGAACAAAAAATCAAACGTGTTGAATTATTATAAACCTCCCGCATGCAATCATTTTAAGTATAGTTGTAACAACCATATAGATTTATTGGATGTATAATTAAAAGAAGGAATCTTATGTCATTTGAAACAAAGAAAGCTAATAAGAGAAGGAAAAAAAGCAATCTTTTTACTAAAATGGTATTTGTCGGCAAAGGAATAGATATTGGATGCGGTAAAGATTTACTCGAAAAGAGAGCGTTCAAAAAAATCGTATCAATCGAAGGATTCGACTTCGAAGATGGGGATGCTCAAAACATTGATAAATATAGAGACAAAGAGTCATACGATTTTGTTTATTCATCCAATTGTCTCGAACATATGGAAAATCCCACAGAGGCTCTTAAAAGCTGGTATTTGTTAGTTAAGCCTGAAGGTTTTTTAGTATTCACAGTACCCGATGAAGATTTATATGAGCAGGGTTTTTACCCATCGAAATTTAATAGAGACCATAAGTGGACATTTACAATTTTCAAGACAAAATCCTGGAGCCCAAAATCGATAAATATCATAGATTTGTTAAAAAAATTAGAACCTGTGAAAGTTCACAAGATTGAAATTACTGATACAAAATACGATTATAATATCAAAGGCGCTGACCAGACCAGAAAAAAGGCAGAAGCTTTTATCGAGATTGTGCTGCAAAAAAAAGATGAATAGATATACAAACATACTACTATAATCTAATTTATACAATAGAAGAATCAAAATTGAGATGTCACAAATAGGAAAAGGTGGCAACATACAGAGTTAGTTGTATAATGAAATCCAAGTGAAGGGATAGTAAATATGGAAGCTATTAAGATACCGGGCGTGAAAATATTTGAGTTCACAAAAATAATCGGCTTGGAAAACATTGAATTTGGAGAAAACATTACAATCGATGATTTTGTTTTTATTTACGCTAAAAAAAGAATAATAATCGGAAATAACGTTCATATAGGCTGTTTTACTTCAATAACAGGAGGAAAAGAGCTTACTATGGAAGACTTTTCAACAATCTCGCAAGGGTGCAGAATTCTTACCGGTACAGATGACTTTAAAGATTGGGGATTTGGTAATCCTACAGTCGACGAAAAATACAGAAACACAAAAAGGGCCCCCATTTATATAGATAAATTTTCTATCATTGGAGCAAACAGCGTTATTTTGCCTGGTGTTAAAATAGGTGAGGGAGCTGCCGTAGGGGCCTGTTCAGTAGTAACACGTGACCTGGCACCTTGGGGAGTCTATATCGGCAACAAAAAAGTGAGAGACAGAGACAAGGAAGGAGTGTTAGCGAACTATGAGAGATACCTCGAAGAAAATCAATGATATGCCAGTGCAGAAGCAAGATATTTTACCGATAACAATAAAACGGAGGTTTCCCCGGAAGCCTAAGCCGTTTAACAAACCTATATATATAACCAGTCCTATTTTGCCTAATTTAGGAGAATTCAGCAAAAAAATCAAAGAGATCTGGGAAACCGGCTGGCTGACGAATAATGGTCCACAGCATCAGGCTCTTGAGGAAGCACTGCAGTCGGAACTCGGAGTTCCTTATCTGTCCTTGTTTAACAATGGAACAATCGCACTTATAGTTGCATGTCAATCCCTCAGGCTCTCCGGTGAAGTTATCACTACACCATTCACCTTCCCTGCCACTACACATGTCCTTGCCTGGAACGGAATAAAACCCGTGTTTTGCGATATCGATCCTGTGACAATGAATATCGATATTGAAAAAATTGAGTCCGCGATTACACCAAAGACAACAGCAATACTGCCGGTACATATTTTTGGTTATCCATGTGACGTAAATGGAATTCAGAGAATTGCCGACCTTTACGGTTTGAGAGTTATATATGATGCCGCTCATGCGTTTGGAGTTGAGATCGACAATACAACGATAGGAAACTTTGGAGATATATCAATGTTCAGTTTCCATGCAACTAAGATATTTCATACTGCCGAAGGGGGTGCGCTGGTATTCAAAGATAAGAATCTGAAAAGGCGTATAGAGTTTCTGAAAAACTTTGGGATTAAGAATGAGGAAGAAGTCGTAATGCCTGGTATTAATGGCAAGATGAATGAGATCCAGGCCGTTATGGGCTTGATAAATCTTAAGTACCTTCATGAGGAGATAGCGAAGCGAGAAAAACTTGTTGCGGTATATCAACATTTTCTCAAAGGTATCCAAGGCATTACCTTTCTGGAAAATCAACCGGGTGTGAAAAGCAACTATCAGTACTTCGTGATTAGCGTAGATAGCCAGGTTTTTGGGTGCTCACGCGATTTTGTCCACGAGAAGTTTAAAGAGTACAACGTTTTCACCAGAAAGTATTTTTCACCACTATGCAGCGATTATCCATGCTACAAACACCTACCTTCATCATCGCCTATGAATCTGCCCGTAGCTCAAAAAGTAGCCAAGGAGGTGCTTTGTCTTCCACTTTACGGCCAGTTATCTATTAATGACATAGAGCAAATTTGCTCAATATTAAAAAGTTTTCGTTCTTAGGTAACTCAATATATGTCGAAAATCAGCGTAATAATTCCTACTTATAATCAAAGCCGGCTGGTCTCGGAGGCTATCGAAAGCGTACTTTGCCAGACACATTCAGATTCAGAGATTCTTGTAGTTGATGATGGTTCAACTGATGATACAGCAAAGGTAGTCAAAAAAATAAAGGATAACAGAATAAAGTACTTCTACAAAGAAAACGGTGGTGGAGCAAGTGCTCGAAACTTTGCCCTTGATAGAGTCAACGGCCATTACATAGCTTTTCTCGACCACGACGACTTATGGCGGGAGAATCATCTTGAGATAATGCTGAAGGCCTTAAATCACCAGGAAAAATACGGAATGGCGTATTCACAATATGAAGACCACTTTTTAAATGGAGATATAGTCGAAGGTGTGGATAAAACGCGGCATTTTTCAGGACCAATGACCCGGTACTTTTTTGGTAAAATGCCGTGTATCCTGCCTTCAACCACGTTTTATCGCAGAGATATTTTATCGGATTTTTATCATGATGAGTCCGTGGATGAGGCGGGTGACATAGACTTCTTTTTACGCCTGTCTGCCATAACACATTTCTTATTCGTTCCTGAAAGCACGGTAATAAGGAGAAGAACTGCTGGAAGTATGACTCATTGCTCAGATAAAAGTTTTTCACATATATTGATTAGAATTTTAGAGCGTTTCTATTTTTTTTTCGGGGGAGACAAGATTGTACCGGCACGGATAGCAAAAAAGAAATTTGGACGGCTGTACCGCGGAGCTGCGAGAAAGCATCTTCAGATGGGCCACAGGCAAGCTGCGATAAATCTCTCTCGCAAAGCAATCGGCTATAGCCCACTAAACCATAAGTACTATAAAGACTTTGTGAAGGCATTGCTGCTCAGACGAAAGCCGGATGTATTATCCGACTGGCAAATGCACGAACCTCTTCCACCTTACATAATGGCTCTTGGAAAAAAGATTCAATACTCAGTTTAAGACAAGTAAAATATGTCTGAAAAAAAGCTGAATCTTGGCTGTGGTGCAAATATCAAGACAGGCTGGATTAATATGGATTCCGTCGACCTGCCGGGTGTTGATATTGTACATGACATTGAAAAAGCCCCGCTGCCTTTCGGCAATAAGGAATTTGATATTATCAGATGCGATAATATTCTCGAGCATGTCGAATACATTCAGGTTTTGAAGGATATTCACAGAATTCTTAAAACCAACGGTTGCTTAATTGTGCGTGTACCTCATTTCACTGCCAGAATCAATTATTCCGACCCGACACATAAAAAACTTTTCTCAATAGATACATTTAATTTTTTTATAGATGGAATGACCGACAAAAATTACTATTTCGACTTCCACTTTAGTAAAATAAAATGCAAAAAAATCAGGTTTCTAAAAAAAGGAATCTTTTGGATAAACAGATTGATTGAGCCTATAATTAACTGCTCACCAAGAGTACAGTATTTTTACGAATGCAGTTTTCTTTCAAGATTATTCCCAGCTAACCACATTTATATTGAAATAATCAAATAATCAAACGATTAATCTTAATATATAGAATATATGTCAAAGCCAAAGAGAATATTTGTGATATCTGATTTTAAGGATGAGCCTCTGAAATCGATACGGATGCAGCCGAAAATGTGAATAAAGGAACCGGCCCGTCTCGGCTGTGATGCAAAGCGGTTCAGTTAGAGGAACATATTTTTGCAAAGCATCTAAAAATTTGAAATTTCGCAATAAGCTTGGTATTCTATAAGAAATGAGACTCAGCGGTGTACCTGAGTTAATATAAAGGAGTAATCTCGTTCAAACCAACTAGAAGTACCAAATATATAAAACGCATTTATTTTAGGTCGATTGGAATAACACTCAATTTTGGCGCAATTATGGCAAATAAGTATTCTTTGAATCAGCTAAAGTTCCGATTATTTTCCTGCTTGTATGGAAATTCTTACAGCCAGCATAGGCTGGAGAAAAAGATTAAGAAACTTCAAAAATATCTTGGAATAGGTGCGGGGGGGAATGTTGAAAACAGCGGCGAAGCTAAGATTATCAATATCTTAACAAAAGAAAAATCCCCGCATTTGTGTATATTTGATGTTGGAGCCAATAAAGGAGTCTTTGCAAAGATGGCTGTATCCATTTTACAAAGGGAAAACAAGGAATTTACAATTCATTGTTTCGAGCCATCAAAATATACATATAATTTGTTACAACAAAAGCTCACAGGCCAAACAGAGGTAATTTTAAATAATTTGGGACTTGGAAAAGAACAGGGTGAATTCAACTTGTATTATGATGAGCCGGCTTCTGGTACTGCTTGCCTAACTAAACGTAAGCTTAATTATATAGGAGTAGAGTTCAAACATTGCGAGCGAGTTTCTATCGACACGGTTGATCATTACTGTGAGGAAAAAAATATAGATTTTATTGATTTATTGAAAATCGATGTGGAGGGGCATGAGTTAGATGTGTTGAACGGTGCTGCCACAATGATGAGCAAAAAGGCTATAGAGAAAGTAAGTTTTGAATTTGGAGGCTGCAACATTGACACAAAAACATTTTTTAAAGACTTTTTTTATTACTTCCAAAAACACCATTATAGCCTGTATCGGATAACACCATCCGGATATTTTTTTTATATTGACTCTTATAAAGAAACGTATGAACAATTTCGAACAACGAATTATTTGGCGATTTTAAACGATAATCGGCAAAATATTTGATAATAGGTTAAGCAACAAGACTAAAATATGCCCAAACGAATATTTGTAATATCAGATTTTAAGGATGAGTCTCCGAAATCGATACGAATGCAGCCTCGAATGTGGGTAAAGGGACTGACTCGCCTCGGACACGATGTCCATAGATTCAGCTACAGAAATATAATGATTCAGAACAGCCCATTACCCAGCAAAAGGATAGCAAGGCATTTTGCCAAAAAGAAAGCAGATGAGATCCTGGTCGAGCAGGTCAAACGATACCATCCGGATATTGTATTCATACTCGGCTTTAAATACATTAATGACAAAACAGTATCTGCCATTCGAGATGTCAGCCAAAATGCTGTCCTTGTAAGCAGAGAAGAAGACCCCTTTCCTGATAAATATCCGTATCGGACAGCGACAGCCCAACAAACGGATATTTTAATATCAACCAGTGCAGGAAGGTTCCTGCAGACCTACAAAGACGCAGGAATAAAAAAATGTGCATTCATTCCGAATATGTGTGACCCCGACATCCAGTATCGATATGAAGTCGATGACAAATGGAAAACCGACATTATTTTCACTGGAAAAGCTGAACATACCCGCCTTGACCGTAATGACGAACGATTCGATCTTGTGCAAAGGCTCAGCCGAAGACCGAATACCCGCATTTACGGCTCGTTCGGAATTCCAAGAGTCGAAGGCGTAGAATACTTTTATGCCATCAGCGGTGCAAAAATCGGCTTAAGTATTAACATTGCAAATGACGTCAGCCTCTACCATTCGGACAGATTCACAAATTACATCTCCTGCGGCGCTTTTACATTAGCCAGGAGAGTCCCTGATACCGGATTGCTCTTCAAAGACAGCGAGCACGTAAAGTATTTTGAAAGTGCTGACGAATTTTTCGAGCTCGCGGACTGGTACTTAAAACACGACAACGAACGCGAAAAAATTGCACAGGCAGGTATGGAACACTCGCACAAGGAATTTAACTGTACAAAGATAGCAGGTCATATGATGGATTTGATTGAAAAAGGCGATTATCAGGCCACCTGGAGATACATAATATAGCTTCCAAATAGCATCAAGGAGATATGCCATAAAAAAGGTAAAGTGCAACCTTTGCGAAAGCGATAACTCGATTTTCCTATTCGAGGCAAAAGACAGGCTTTATGGATGCAAAGGGACTTTCTCATACGTCAAATGCAAAAAATGCGGTTTAGTCTATCAGAGTCCACAACTCTCCGTTGAAGAGCTAAAAAATTATTATCCTGATGACTATGCACCACATAAGTTAAATCATTTAGCCAAAGAAAAGACAACAAAATCAAGAGGTGATTTCAGGCTCGATTTAATTCTCAAAAAGCTAACTAAACAAAGCAGGATTTTAGATGTCGGTTGCGGTAGTGGAAAATTTTTGTTTCAGATTAAAAATCTGGCGGGATGCCGGGTATCCGGCGTCGATATTTCTGAAAATGCTCTCAGGGGCGCAAAAACTTACGGAATAGAAATTTTCAAAGGCACAATAACCGATTCACCTTTTCCGAAAAAATCTTTTGATGTAATCACAGCCTGGTCATATATTGAACATATCAATAATCCCACCGAAGTTCTAAGCAGGATATACGATATCCTCAAGGATGACGGAGTTTTCATCTTCAGCTGCCCCAACTACGACAGTTTTAACGCAAAAATATTCAAAGACAAATGGTATCATCTTGATTGTCCGAGACATCTTTATCTTTACACACCTCGAACTATTTCAGAGCTTCTTGCAAAAACAAACTTTTTGGTCGAAAAAATAAATTATAAGAAATCTTCCAAAGGATTGCTCGGCTCATTACAATACTATTTTTATGATAATAATTTTGAACCAGAACACAGAGACGGAATAAAACATTCACCCTTGTTCAGGGCAATCCTGTCTCCATTAAGCAGAATTATCTATCTGGCTAAAAAATCCGACATAATGTTAGTTTTTGCAAGGAAGTTTGAAAATGCATCTTTTAATTATCAGCAATAATTCCAAACGGGCAAGTTTCAGGCAGAGGATAGGCATATATCTCGACAGTCTTCGGGCCGACGGTATCAACTGCAAAGTTGCTAAACTACCCGTAAATGAAACCACCAGAGCAAGGCTTTTCACACAGTCTGGTATGGAACACGCCCACAAGGAATTTAACTGCACCAGAATAGCAAAACTTCTGATTGATTTAATAGAAAAGGGCTATTATGACGCTGCCTGGAAAGTTATTCTGTGACAATACCAAGGTGATAAAATGTCAGAGATTTTGATGAAAATAGACCTGCAGAAATTCCTTCGGCAGGGCAAACCTATTATTTTAGAGCTCGGCTGCGGGCAGAAGAAAACAGAAGGCGCAATCACCGTCGATAAGATTAACCTGCCAAATGTTGATATTGTAGCCGACCTTGAAGAAGGGCTGGACTTTCTGCCAGATACAAGTATAGACGAAATCCATTGCAGAAGTGTACTCGAGCATATAGATAATTTTGAAAAACTTATACGTGCGATTGTTCGCGTGTTAAAAGCAGACGGCAAAGCATCTGTCTTTGTACCGCACTTTTCGAATCCTTACTTTTATTCAGATTATACTCATAAAAGACATTTCGGCTTATACAGCTTTTATTATTTTGTCGAAAGTCAAAAACAGCTTAAAAGAAAAGTGCCGAATTTTTATAATGACATACGGATAGAGATTTTGAAACTTAAGCTCATTTTTCGCTCCCCGTTTTGGATATCGAGACAGTTGAAAAAGCTTTTCAGCCTTATCGTCAATTCTCATCGATGCCTTATGGAATTTTACGAACTGCATTTATGCTATTTTTGTCCGTGTTACGGTATTGAGCTGATTTTCAGGCCGGCAGTTAAAAGCGAGGGCAAATGAATCTGCTTGTGATAAGCAACAATCCCAATAGAGCCAGCTTCAGGCAGAGGATAGGAATATATCTCGACAGTCTTCGGGCCGACGGTATCAACTGCGAATTTGCCAAACTGCCCACAAATGAAGCCGGCAGAGCAAGGCTCTTTATGCAGGCTAAAAAATTCGACGCCGTTTTTCTTCACAAAAAGAGACTAAATTTTATCGATGCAATTCTGCTTCGAAGATTTGCCAAAAAGATAATCTACGACTTCGATGATGCTGTGATGTATAATGAAAACAATCCCGAAAGCCGCAACTCTCAAAGACGCAGATCTTTTAAAAGAACAGCCCGCCTGGCAGATTTAATCATTGCAGGCAACAGTTACCTGGCTGAGCACGCAGCACTATTCAATAATAACGTACAAATTCTTCCAACAGGTCTCGACATCAAAGCTTATGATATCAACAAACCTGAAAGTAATGGAAAAATCAGGCTGGCTTGGGTGGGTAGTAAAAGCACATTAAAGTACCTCGAAGATATTAAAGACGCCCTTGAGCAAACAGGCCGTCTTTATAAAAACGTCATCTTGAGAATAATCTGTGATAAATTTATCGACTTTCGGAACTTAAAGGTTGAAAAAGTAACCTGGAGGCTCGAGGGACAATATTCGGCTCTGAGAGAATGTGACATCGGCCTTGCCCCCTTGCCGGATAATAACTTCACAAAAGGCAAATGCGGCTTTAAGATACTGCAATATCAGGCGGCAGGACTGCCCGTAATCGCATCGCCCGTAGGAATGAATACCAAACTCATCGAAGATGGAAAAGCAGGCCTTTTTGCCAGCGACATTACTCAATGGACCGAAAAAATAAGCATACTTATCGAAAATGCGGAGCTAAGAAAAAAATTAGCTGATGCTGCCAAAAAAAATGTCACAAAATTCGACCGCATCGCTATCGGTCGTCAACTTAACGAGCTGATTAAAAAATGCCTCCACGACAGCCAATAAAAATCAGCCTAAATCACAATCAGATAAAAAAATGTCTATTTGACCACCTTGCCTGAGACGTTTAATATCCTTTGACTGTCTTATCTTATAGATAAATTCAAATCTGTGAAATTTTAGAGAGTCAAGATCGGTCAGGACAAGGTCATTCTTTGTAACCAGGATATTCGTGTGTTTCAAATCGCCGTGCGTAATGCGATATTTTGAAAGCTTTTTCATTAGCGTTTCCAACCGCTTTTTTATCAATAAAAACTTCTGCTGTTCCGGCTGGTCTTTCTTTAGAAAATCGTAAAGTTTTTGTCCATCGACGTGGTCAGTGACAATATAAGACTGCCATACAAGCACTCCTTTCTTTTGCTCGATGAAGGCAAGCGGTTTCGGTGTTGGGATGTTTAGCATTCCAAGACGATGGCCATAAAGCCAGCAGCGACGAGCTCGGCAGCCTTTAATAGTATGGCGAAGTGAGTGGAAGAAGCCTTTGTTATTATAGCGCTTTATTACTATTCTCCGGTCGTTGAAGCATACGGCTGAAACATAACAGGTATTTCCTCTTTTAAGAATCCGGCCTGCATCCATCAAAGAATCGATTTGGTTTATAAAATTAATTGGGTTTACGGAATCAATGAAGCTTCTATCAAATAAAGCAAAATGTTGACTGGTCCTGATTTTCAGCACTTTTTTACTTGTGCGCATAGACTTTTTCAGGCCTTTTTTGATTTGTTCTTTTCTATGCTGGTCTCTGTTTTTTAATACCAAAGCCTTTTGAGTCTCATCCAATCGCCAGTCTCGCACATCAAAATACTCTTTGCACAGTTTGTCAAACAATTCGATGTCATCATCAAGTAAATAGCAGCTAAGCAGTGCCAATTGGCAGATACTTTTTGCCCTGCAAAGAGGCTGACGAGAAAACTTTATACGGGCCGGGTCCAGTGCATAAACAGTATCTTCTGAAACAAGAAAGTTACCCAGATGCAAATCTTTCTGCAAGACGCCTTTGTTGTTCTGCTTTGCCAGCTCTCTGCAAACAAGAACCAAAATCTTGAATCTATCATGGTCATCTTCAGCACTGTTAAAAACCTCAAGGGCCGTAGAAGAATCTGCTATTTTACCGGTTACAATCGCCCATCTTCGGTCTGTTGTCTGCCCAAAAAACAAAGGTTGCGGGGCATTTAATCGGCATTTGCGCAAAAGGTTTAATCCCCGCCATTCTCTTTTAAGATGATGATGTACAAAAAACTTTTTCGAGAAGATTTTTACAATAACCGCCCGGCCGTCCCACAAGGCATTAAAAACCTGCCTATTACCTTTTACAGCCCGCAAAAGAAAACGACACTCAACAGATTCCAGCTTCTTAGGATTCAAACCGTTTTTGATTTTTAGATTAATTGGAAGTCCAGCCATATGATATTGCCCGGGCAATTAGTAATAACTGTGACAATCAATAGTGTAAACATCAAGCCGGCAACGATTATGATTTTTATTTTTTATCTAAGAAGCTACAAGCTGTGTTTCATATAAACTTTGATATAATGGACAGGTTCTATTCAACTCTTCGTGCTGGCCCTGCGCAATAATCTGCCCATTGTCCATCACGACTATTAAATCAGCCGTAATAACAGTACTGAATCTATGCGCGATAATAAAACTTGTTCTGTGCTGCATCATTTGTTCAATTGCATTGTGAATCTTAGCCTCGCTGTCGGCATCAACCTGGCTTGTAGCCTCATCAAAAATCAGGATTGTGGGATTTTTCAAAATGGCTCTTGCAATAACAACTCTTTGCAGTTGTCCTCCGCTGAGTCCCGAGCCGTGCTCACCGATTATCGTATCATAAGCATCCGGCAAAGGGGCGATGAATTCGTGAGCATAAGCTCTTTTTGCAGCCTCTATTATTTCCTCTCTCGTCGCATCGGACTTTCCATAAGCGATATTAGCAGCTATAGTTTCGTTAAACGTCACCACCTCCTGTGTGACCATTCCAATCTGGTCTCGTAAACTATGCAGAGTTACATCCTGAATATCCGTTCCATCTATAAGAACCTTTCCGCTGTCCGGCTCATAAAACCTTGGTATAAGGTTAGCAAGAGTAGTCTTTCCCGAACCGTTGGGCCCGACAATGGCAATATTATGGCCGGCCTGAACCTTAAGATTAATCTTATTCAGGACAGGCCTATCAGAACCTGGATAGGTAAAGACCACATCCCTAAATTCAATTTCCCTTTTGAGCGGTGCAAGTTCTACTGCACCAGGCTTTTCCTGCTCCCCAGGCTCATCAAGAAGAGTAAAGACGCGTTCTGCTGCTGCATTGGACATTTGAATTTTATTCCATATATCACTACTTTTTCTCATGGACTCAGCAGCCATTCCAAGCGCTATTAAAAGTGAAAAAAACGAGCTCGGCTGCATATTTGCATTAACCACCCAATTCACCCCGACCAACAGAGCTGCTGAGCCTGCGAACATGCCGAGCACTTCAAGGATAGGCCCGGTAGAGACATCGACTTTTGTTACCCTCAACAGTCTTTTAAGATACTTACTGTTGACCTGCTTATAGGAGGCCTGCTCATTGGCCTGCTGATTATAGACCTTGATAACCCGCAGGGCTCCGACAATATCCTCAAGTTTGCCGAGCATCTGTGCTGAAATAACCAGCGACCTTTTCGTGGCCTTTCTTATTTTTTTGCCAAGCAGAACTCCGATACAGATTACCACAGGTCCCATCGCGAGAAATATCAACGTGAGCTTATAGTTGATAAGGAAGGCAAGAACCAATGTCCACAGCGTAACCATAGGCTCACGCAGAGCTTTGCCCAATAACAACTTCGCACCTTCAGCAGTTTGCCCTATGTCCCTTATAATCCTGCTGACAGTATCACTCGTTCCCCAGCGCGAGAAGTAACCAAAGGGCATATTCATTACATGCAATATCACATCTTCACGCAGATGCGCATTTGCTATCTGAACGATTTTCTCGCCGATGTATTTCTGAAAAAAGGTTGCCAGGCATCTTATAATAGTAACAATTATCAAAGCTATAATTATACGAACGACAACAGTTAACTTTTCCTTTTTGCTCTGATCTCTTTTAATAAAACCAACAAGAGATTGAGCAAGCCTTACGCCAAAAGTCTTTTCAGGAACAGCAATCTCAAGCTCCTTGATAACCTCCCTTCCTTCTTCATTGAGCCTTCTAACCTGAACAGCAATAGTCTCATTATCAGTAGTAGCCAGCTCTTCAAGCAGTTTACTTCTTGGAACATCATCAGTTTTTTCATCTATAATCCAATCGCCAGCGCCAATGATTTTATCTTCTTTTTTCAAACCGGCCGTTCGAGCGAGGCTTTTATCATCCACTCCCCTGACAAGCAGATAATAAGAAATACCTGTATCGCCGTTTTCAATAAAATCTGTCGTCTCAGGCACATAGAAATTAATTCCATAGCACCAATCACACACTTTTCTATCGACCCAGCCGTGCAGACCCTCCTCGCCCATCAGCACCTTCAAAAACGGCACCAATGTTGCCAAACTCAAAGAGACCAGGAAAGCTATAATAAAAGCGCTTAAAAATACAAAAATCAGCCTCGGCCACTGAGGCAGAATATACTTAAATACACGCCAAAATGAACTCATAACAAGCTCCGAAACAGGTTCAATTATTAGAGCGAACGATAACAGACAATCATAGCAAGGTCAAGAGTTATTCAAGCGGTAGGAAGGCAGACTATTGGATGATTTTAAATTGACAATGGTGATGCGAATTATTTTGGCGGCAGGTGATTATTTAACTCTGCAACTCTTTTTCACTAACTTTATGCGTATAGCTCTCAGTAGCGGGTTTATCTTTCAACGGCAAGACAACGGTGAATGTGGTTCCCTTACCGACTTCACTTTCCACCTCGATTCTGCCCCCATGCATCTGAGTAATTTCCTTAACAATAGCCAGTCCCAATCCTGTACCCTGTACCTGCTTTCCCTCACGATAGACCCTGTAAAACCGGTCAAATATTTTCGGAAGCGATTCCTTGGGTACACCTACTCCGGTATCGCTTACATAAAAAAACAACTCATTCTCCCGGCACCGAGCAGAAATAGAAATCCTACCATTTTCCGGTGTGAATTTGATGGCATTATTAACAAGGTTCGTTATTACCGACTCAATTTTACTTTCGTCACCCTGCAATATTTCAAGTTCTTCAGGAATATCACACCGTAGCTCTATTTTACCTTTTTGCGCCAGTGGTTTCAAGACCGAGAGAACACGATTGATAACCCCTCGGATATCCACATCCTCCCGAACGATTTCAAAAGTACCGGCTTCAATACTTGATATTTCAAGAATACTCTCTATCAAATTTGTCAGCCGCTCCGTCTCCTTTTCAACCACATGCAGACATTCCTCTTCTGTTTCGCGCTTCATATCAGGGCTCGACAGGATTGTTTCAGTATAAGCCCTTATCGAAGTCAAAGGAGTCCGCAGCTCGTGTGAGACCGAAGAGATAAAATTCTGTTTCATCTGGTCAATTTCACGTTCCTTTGTGACGTCCCGCATCACTATCACAACACCAACTATCGCTCCATCGTTCCTTCGAAGGGGAGCAGCACACGCTGATATGGGGTGTAAACTTCCGTTTTTAGAAACAAGGCAGTCCTCATCAGTTCCTATCTGCATCTGGCCGGATTCGAGTGCTTTCCTAACAAAATCTTCAACGGCCTCTTCCGTATTTTCTCTGACAATTCTAAAAAACTCATCGACCCCTTTTCCGTGCACTTCGGCAAAGCCCCATCCTGTGAAATGCTCGGCAATCCTATTAAATAAAATGATTCGCTTATCAATGTCAACAGCAATGACGCCGTCGCTCATACTTGAAAGAGTCACCGATAACAGCTCTTTTTCCTCGGCGAGCTGTTCAGTCCTTTCTTTTACAATTCTTTCAAGATTTTCGTGATATTTTTTAAGTTCATCTTCATTTATTTTGTGGTTGATGGCATTTTTTATTACTCCCGGTAAAACCCTAAGATAATCACGTTTGGGGTCTTTAACCAGGTAATCATAGGCGCCTGCCTTCATAGCCTTGATAGCGGTCTCTTCATCACCGGCACCAGTTGTAAATATAGTGGGTGTACCCTCCAGAATACCGAAAACATCAAAAGCTGTACCGTCACCCAGCCGATAGTCAACGATGACAATATCAAATTTTTCCCGCTCCAATACTTCGCTCGCCTCTGAAACCGAGCTGGCTAATTTATAATCATAAGGCAGGCTGCTTTTTCGCACCGCTGCCTCAAAGACCATTTGGTCAACCTCATCATCCTCGATGAGCAAAACTCTGTATCTGGATTTGTCTGTGATATCAGCACCCATTTGGCGATTTACTTAAAGTCCAATACTTGTCAACTGTTCCTATCATCTGTACAAACTCTTTGTAATCCTGGGGCTTTATGACATAACCGGCTGCACCCAGTTCAAAACACCTTGATACATCGTCAATATTTTTAGATATCGTTATAACCACAACGGGAATTCTTTTCAGCCTACTATCTGCCTTTATACTCTGTAGAAATTCAAAGCCGTTAACATCTCTCATATTCAAATCGAGAAAAATGATACACGGCTTCTTTTTTTTGGCATCATTTAAATATTGAATAGCCTCGCTGCCATCCCGTGGATGAATCAGAGGATTGGGAATCTGCCTGTCCTTGAGAGCTCTCTCAACGGTCATTATATCCACACTGTCATCTTCAACTAACAATATGGGCCTCAAGTCTCTCATCAGCTTCGACTCCTATCTGCTCTTTTGGCAAAGTAAAGAAGAAGGTTGTCCCCTTAGCCAGTTCCGACTCCAGCCAAATTTTGCCTCCATATAACTCTACGATTTTCCTTACAACTGTGAGACCAACACCAGTACTTTCAGACTTTTCTAGGGGAATTAAAGTCTGGAATATTTTAAAAATTCTTTCAAAATTTTTCTCTTCGATACCGGGCCCATTATCAGCAACACTAAACTTCCAGAAATCTCCATCCGCGACACAGCCAATTTTGATCCACCCCCCGGGCTTGTCAATATATTTAACAGCATTACCCAGTAAATTCTGAAAAATCTGTCTTATCCGATTAGGCTCAAAATTCACAACAGGCAACTCGTTCTCGACGACAACTTCAATATTTTCCCCCGGGCCAATCGTATCAATGACCTCCCCTATCAAGACATTCAAATCGACGAGGATTTTCTTCTCTCTGATTCGTCCCACTCTTGAGTACTGCAGCACACCCTCAATCATGTTATGCATTCTGCTTACTCTCTCCCTAAGCAGCCGCAACTGCTCTTTGCCCTGGTCATTGAGCTTTTCTTCATAATCACTCGATATCCAGTCAGCCAGGGTGGTAATGCCCCGAAGGGGTGCTTTCAAGTCGTGAGATATTATGTACGCAAAATCTTTAAGCTCATGGTTAACACTTTCAAGCTCTTCAACAAGCTTTTGCTGTCTTTGCTCGATTCGTTTGTTCACTGTAATATCTTCAAATGACTCTATGCCGCCAATAATATTACCATGAGAATCTTTAATAAAATCTACATTCTTTGATATAGTAAGTATGCGTCCATCTTTAGTCTGGATTTTACACTCCTTGCCAATGACAGGCTTTTCAACATCCTGAGCATAAAGACCACACTTCACACAGCAGGGCTCTAGAGCAAATTCAGTACAGGGTTTTCCAACCACCTCTTCAGGAACAAAACCCGTCATCTGACACAATCTGTCATTAACACTTGTAATAACTTTATTTCTATTAACAGTAAAAACGCTGCTGGGGACAAGCCTGAATATAAGCTCGGCTCGCTCCTTGGCCTGCTTGAGGTCCGATTCAATCTGTTTCTTTTCGGTAATATCCAGACAAAATTCAATTATCTCAGAAATTTTGCCGTCGTCGCCAAAAACCGGAAAACCGCGCGCCTCGACACATCTTGTGTTCCCATTCTCATCATAATGTGTATGTTCAACCACAACAGGTTTGCCTGTTCTTTTTACTTCCTCAAGTACGCAAAGATGGTCAGGACCTGTACAAGGCTTATTTTGTTTATGAGAAAGCATATGACATTTCATACCCTCAGCCAACCGCCCCCGACACGCAGCCGAATTTGCTATCCTGATTGTGTAATCATTAGCATCAATAACATATAAGGGATGCGTTAAAGACTCCAGAATGTTATTAAGAAATTCTTTTTGTCTTTCTATTTTCCTGCTGGCTTTTCCTTGCTCAGTCAATTTATGTTTCTGGAGTATAAAAACAAAGCTAAACAGTAAAAATGAAGCACTGACGGTCCATAAAGTAACAGTGGTTAATAAAACAATATGATACTTATGAGTTTCACTTCCTATATGCCTTTGCATAGCAGCTATTAACTGACTGATGCCATTACCGTATATCTGCTTTTGCTGCTGATATTCCCCACTGCTGAGCAACTCACAGGCAGCTTTCAAGTTGTCGCTTCTGACCATTTCAAATGCCCTATTCTCCATAGCCACAAGCTTTATATTAGCAGCATCAGTTTGCCGAATGGCCTGGGTCATAAAATCTTTTGGAGCAATATCGATTACTTCTTTAATACAAGAATCCAGCTGAGGCTCAAACGACCTGTAACGCTGCTCCCACTCAGGTTCGCCCGTTGCCGCCGCCATTCTTGCGGACATAGTCAACACTTCATCATAGTGAGTAATTGAGCCGCTTAATTCCATCACTCTGTGATACTGCTTATCAGTAAACTTAAATTTTGCATACATATGGAGAGTGTACCAGCCGCAGAAAACGAATAGAACAGTTAAGGGCAGGACGAGCAGAAACAGCAATCTTCTCGTATCCCAAAAACCTGCGACGCAGTCTTTGCTATTCATAACGTCCGACCTGTCGTCAACCGCATTATCGCAATCCATGTAACCACCCCTTTGACAGCTCTTGTTCTACCTCCCTAATCCAAAATGATTTCTATATAAAAGTCTATATTTTTTCCACCAATATCAAACAGTAAACTAAAAACTCGACAACATACTATCGATATAACTCGGTCTTAGTCTCTTGCTAAAAAGCCAAGAGTCCTTCTCAATCTTTTCTCCCATAAATAATCACCTAAATTTATCGGCGATTTATCTATAACCATTTATCTGATTTAATCTTAAGCATCAATAATCTTTCCCCAAACTAAAGCATCTTGTAAAAAACATTTCAAAAAACGTTAAAATTTTTCACCGCCTTAGATGCAAAATCCAATTTACAGATATGTAGCAAATGTCACTATCGGGCTTTAAGACTGAAATAGCCTTCTGCCAAGGTCCTAAAATTTACATACCCCCATTTATTTGCTTTGGACAAGCATTCCAAGTATAAGGTTTTTTTCGGCCATTTTTGCAATTGGTTTTACTTACAAAACCTGATTTAAAACATTTTTTGATTATCTGACGATTTAAGATTTGACCGGATTTTTCGCTTAAATTCACTTTTTTTAGCCAATTCGGTGCCTCAGGTGCCAAAACACCTTAAAAAATCCAAAAAACCGGACACGCCTATACAACACGTTATAAATTTCCCGTAAAGTAACATAACTTAATATAAATAAAGAGCTTATGCTTTTTAAGAATCTCAATTCTTTGAAATCAGCAGTTGAGCTTCAAATACGAACTTATGGGACATTGATAACGTAAATTTCTTATTGAAAAATGAGCCAGTATTATTTGTTGCAGCAACCTCCTATTAAAGCTATATTCTTTATTTGACGACACTTATGTTATAATAACTATGCAGTAATCGTTATATATAAAAGATTAAAAATCCTCACGGAAGAGCTCAGAAAAAGCGGTTTCAAGACTGACGAATTTCTTTCTTTGCGCCACCGACGGGGACGAAGTCTGAAAAATGATTATGAGCGAAAAATACATCGAAAAACTAGTCAATAGATAAAGAGCGAAACCTGAAAAAAGTTCTATAGTAAAAATATGGTTCTAAGTTTATAATAAACAAAGAAATTATGAGTCTTCGTAATAGAATAACATTTGCATTTTTGATCTGGTTATTTTTCAATGGCTGCTCATCCGCGCAAGATGTAAACTCCGTTCTAATCAGGGGTGACGGAACGAATATCGGCATGAAAATCAAAAATGTTGTTTTCAATAAAGATGCATTTCTGATCAGCACAACCGGAGCTCGTTTCGAATATATCGCCGGGACACTCAAGATATATCAGGGCCTCGGCGATGAACTCAGCCGTCGCTTGATTTGTTCCATCAAAATCAAAAGACCAGAGGTTTTTGAGAATGTAGAATCAAATGAAGACCATGTGCTTTTATCGGCAAAAAATATAAATATAGGAATCTATGGAGACTCCACGTGCATACTTGCTCCTAAAACAAAAACAGACGTCAGCTTCGAAGGTAATTTTAAACCTGACTACGAAGGAAGGCATAAAGACAGTTTTGTGCTCATAGACAACACCGGCGGAATCGGAATATATCCACAACGGCACGAGAGCGGTTATAAGACAGGCCAAGTCAAACTTGGCGAAAAAAACTGGTCTGTAAACTATCAACTTAATCCCAACCAAAGAGTTATGATAAGTACATTCCCGCCGAGAAAATTTGACTTCGAAAAATCCTGTAGGAACCGCATAGCTCATACGGGAGGCATTTTCATAAAAAAAACCAACACAAGCACAGGAATCTTACCATCCGATGATGTTATTAAACAATGGGGAAAATATATAAACATAATTTGTATACACTGCACAGGTCTGTATCCTCATAGCGGTGTAATGGGCAGAAGCTCCTATAGCTGGTTCTCCAAGAGAATACCAGGGATGTGGTCATTTGGAGGGCCTTACAAACCCGTAAAGCCGTCCGAGCTTCATCGAGTGGTTAAAACAGCTCATAGCCTAGGAATGAAAGTCGTGGTTTATAGTTCTCCATTTTACTATTACAAATCAAATGATGCTGATGCGTTTTTTGATGATGTCAAACAGATAGTAACAAAATACAATTTGGATGGTATGTATGTTGACTCGCCGTACCGGGACAAGGTATATCCTACTGGCGCAATATTAGATGACAAGATAAAAGGCTGGGAACTGATGCGAAGAATCCGCCAATTAATTGGTCCCGATGGCATTCTTTACTACCATGGTTCTGGCGACAGATCACCAGTAGCTGCCGTTCCAAACATCGATGCACTTTGTGACTTTACTCTTTATGGAGAAAACGTTCCATTCAACAGCTTCAAAGATGACTATATTCAATATCAGGTGCGAAAATTCGGTATTAGCAATACTATTGGAATGATAAAGGCAGACAGAAAACCGCCAGGTATGAACAACGAAGAAATTATTAGGCAAATGTTAGCTATGAACGGTAGAATGAGATGGGGTACCTATCCTAAAGTCAAAGACGATGGTTCATACTCCTGGCCAACAACTCCTCCTGTTTATCTGCAATTGTACTATAAAAAACTAAACTCTATGCTTTTGCAATACAGAATTAAAACTAATCGTTAGAACACAAATTTTAAGACACACGAAATGGCTGAATACAACTTAAACATAGATACCTCTGAATACCCTGCAGGGCTGGCGCCAAGAAGCCAAATGTATATATTTTGGCTCATTTTCGCATCTGTCTTAGCCGGAGCTGTATATCTGGCGGATGAAGCCAATAACAGCGTAGTGCTCTCGACCATATTTTATTTTATCATATTTGGAATTCATTTAGTAAGGAT
>CAYLMG010000009.1:0-9471 GCA_964384565.1 uncultured Pirellulales bacterium
CTGATATTGTTGTTTGTGCCTGTCTGGTCGGTAAGAGTCCCGCCGTAATTGCCCAGTGCATTACCGTAAACATCATTGCTGATAACATCTATAGGGTAAGGCTCTAGAGCTGAACAGTATATGCCGTGCCCGAGTTGGTTGAAGGCAACGATATTATTTATGATTTGTGGCGAACCGCCTCCTTCAATGACTATTCCTGAGCCTGTTGTACTGCGGTTGTTTACAATTGAATTATTGATTATATTAGGGTCGCCGTACATTGCCAAAATGCCACCGGCTCTGTCGGAAGCATAATTACCGCAGATAAAGTTTCCGCAAATTTTTATATTATTAAAGGGATTTTGCGAGGCTAAGCCGCCGCCCGCCCAGGCGGAGTTTGCGATGATTTCATTATTTATAATCCAGCTTTGGCCGGTATAGTACTCGCAGCAAATGCCTCCTCCCGCGGTTGCTGCGTGATTGTTGGATATGTGGTTATTTTCCAGTGTTGCCATTGTGCCTGTATAGAGATACGCAGCACCGCCGAGTTCGGATGAGTTATTTATTATACGGTTATAGGTTACTAATGGACTGAATCCATAGAAATACATTCCGCCGCCGGAATACGCGCTGTTATTGCGGACTATATTGCGCTCTATTCTCGCTGATGCATAACAATATATCCCGCCTCCCAGAGTACCTTGGCCGCCTGTTACGGTGAAACCTCTGAAAATCGTATTGGCATCCTGAGCGCCGGAAATTACAACCGCAGTATCATTATTGTTGGCGTCGATTATCGTGTCTTCAACACAGTTCCAATCATTGGCATCGATTGAACCAAGAACGATCTGATGTGTGCCGAAATCTATGGTTTCAAAATACCGGCCTTTGCCTGCGATAATAATTTCATTATCGTTTGAGTCGTCTATTGCATCCTGAATTTTTAAATATAGTTTTTTTGCAGTCAGATTCCAGACCGGAAGAATTTCTTCTGCTCCGATATCCGTTCGGCCGTTTATAATGCGAGAAGAGCCGTAAAAGTCGGTTTCACCGCCTTCGGACACAAAATTTGGGTCTCCTGCATGTATGCAGGGCGATGTATAGTACAGGTGAAGAAAGGGGCCTGAGTCTTCGATAAACTGCGGGTCGGCGGAAATATTGCCTTCTATGCCGGTTAAATCTTCAAAATCCGGCCCGTAATTGCCAAGCTCATTGTTCCATACATCGTTATATCTTATAGTGGGTTCTGCAAGAGAGCCCACCCTTATTCCGTACCCGTCTTTGGTCCCCGCAATGATATTGTTCTCAATTTCGGGACTTGCAGTGCCGTTGCATTGAATACCATATTCCTCATTGTCATATATTGTATTGTGGCATATATCGGGCGATGAGCCGGTTAATACGATGGTTGGTCCTTTGGTGTTTTTTTCAATTATATTATTTTTTAACTCGCCGCCGCTGCCGTAGTGCATCCCTATAATGTCATTATTAGAGCTGTTTAATCTTATTATGTTACTATTGATAACAGGTTCGGAAAGGTAATAAACATAAACTGCGCCGCCGCTGCCGCCGTGGTTTGATTCAATATAATTGCCGGCAACGTAGGGAGATGATGAATAAGTAATGTGTATAGCCCCACCAATCTGTGCGCTGTTGTTTGTGAAATGATTACTTTCTATACGGCCGTTGCACCATTGCCGCAGGTGAACTGCACCACCGTATCCGTAGGCTGCGTTATCATTGAAATCATTGTTTGTGATAATTGCATCGCATCCCTGAAAACTAGCGATGGCGCCGCCATCACCATGGTCGTTACAAGGATAGTTGGTATCCGGCGGTGAAAAGCCGTGGCCGATGTGGGCTACATTGTTGATAAAGGTATTATCTTCTATAATCGGGCTGATATGTATTGGCGGATTAGATGGATTACCGGGATTGACCGGGTCACCATAGATGTATATGCCGCCTCCATGACCGGCAATGTTGTATGTAAAGTAGTTTTTTGAAATTGTAGGTGCCGACATATTATAGCATATTATTCCGCCGCCGCAGCGGTTCCAGTTCAATCCCTGAAACTCCCAGGAATCCAGCAGCCACGTGCCCGTACCGCCCGTTATTGTAAAGCCGGTAAGAATTGAATTGTTATCTTCACCGGAATCGAAGGTTACCACTGACGCAAAATTGACATCAGCCGGCTCATTGCCGTCGATTATCGTTGCAGCCACTACATTGAGGTCGTCGGGATTTGTTGAGGTTACAGTGATAGCCTTGCCTAAAAAGTTGATATTTTCTTTATGTCTGCCGGGTGTAACAATTACCGTATCGCCGTCATTGGCATCGTTAATAGCCGACTGTATCGTTGGATAATCAATGGAAGGGACGTATAGATTGTCCGCGAAACTACTTGAAAAGCACGTAAGTAATATGCAAATTAGATGAAACCTTTTCATCTGTTACCTGCCTCCAGAATTTGATATTTCAAACAAATAGACATTTTAGCATAAAAGGCCGATATAATCAAGTCCCTTTCTTCTTGTAATACCTTTTTGTCCATACTTTTGTAAGTTTTTGTATACTCTCTTAAGGGCGGTTTTTAGTCGGATAAGGTTATCTCTTAGAACAGAAATCGGAAAGATTAAAGCTTGACTGAAACGGAAAATGATAACAGAAGGAAATACTGGAAATCCAAATACCTTTGTAATATAATTGGACTAAGAAGTTGAAAGACGAAATTATCAATTATAGGCATAATTGAATCTTGAATACTTATGCGGGCGTAATTCAGTGGTAGAATGTCAGCTTCCCAAGCTGAAAGCCGTGGGTTCGAATCCCATCGCCCGCTTTTGGTTTTTCTGATGTCTCTTTGGCCGCTTTTATCAGCCTTTCCCCGGTAGTCTCAATGAAGGCTGCTCAGTAGCGACAGCCTAAAGTCACTAATTTTTAGCATGTTGAGCTTATACTTTTGAGCTGCCTTTATTCCTGTTATTTTGCAAATTTTAAAAAAATTTCCAGCCGGATATTTCCTGTAACCTTGATTGATATGGAGATATTTATTTATACAAAGGTAATTATCGGAAGTTTGTGCCGCGTTATCGGAAGGTATGGAACTTTTTGATAATTTTTTTGTTCTGCTTTTTTATTTCTTATACTTTTAAATGAGATTAACTTGGTCCCTATGAGTTTTGCCGGCTTGGAGGCTCGATGAAACTCTGTAAATCGGTAATGGTGATGAGAAGAAAATGATGAAAATTGAACAAAGTCTTGATAATCCTACCCAAACAAAATCTACACTTCTTTTCGGAGAATTCCTTTTCTCCAAAGGCCTTTTGAGCCAGGAGCAATTGACCAAGGCCTTGAATGAACAACGCAACAATGGTGGCAGACTCGGTGAGGTATTGCTCAGGCTCAAAATGCTGAGCGAAAAGGATGTTGCCGGCTCTCTGGCTGAATACCTTTCGGTTGAGTGTGTCAGCCTTGACGATATTTCTCAGATAGATATGAATATCGCCAGAATGCTTCCAGAGGCGATTGCAAAAAGATTTTTCCTTGTTGCGATTGGTCAGGAAGGTGACCAACTTGTCGTTGCGATGTCTGACCCTCTTAATGTCGTGGCGATAGACACAATCACACTGAAGCTTGGTCAAAAGGTCAAGGTTGTGGTTGGTTCGCTCAATGAAATCAATCGGGCCATTGAGGCAATTTATCACGGTTCCGATGTCGAGGAACAAAGCCTGCGCGACCTTGTTGTGGAATGTGAGGTGGACAAGGCCGAGACGCCGGAGCAGGACAAAGACCTTGAAGAGGCCAATATCAGCAGTGAGGTTGCTGCTACGAGAGCACCGGTGATTAGGTTTGTTGACCTTCTCCTGAGCCAGGCGGTTAAAAGCCGGGCGAGCGATATTCATATCGAGCCGCAGGAAAAATCGATGTCAGTTCGTATGAGGATTGACGGTGTCCTGCAGGATATGGTGCCGCCTGCCAGAAAAATGCAGTCTGCGGTAGTTACGAGAGTGAAGATTTTGTCAAAAATGGATATTGCTGAAAGAAGATTGCCGCAGGACGGCAGATTCAAAATCAGGGCAGCAGACAGAGCTATTGATGTGCGTGTTTCCACAATACCAACGATATACGGCGAAAAAGTGGTTATGAGAATACTCGATGCGGCAGCGGTCAATCACAATCTCGACCAGCTCGGTTTCGAAACGAAACTTCTAAAAAAGTTTAAGGATATTTTGTCCCAGCCGCACGGCATTGTAGTTGTGACCGGGCCGACCGGAAGCGGTAAAAGTACAACATTATACTCGGCGCTAAATTATCTAAAGGACCCAAGAAAAAATATTACGACGGTGGAAGACCCTGTTGAATATCGTCTTGCGGGCATCAACCAGGTCCAGGTCAAGCCTGAAATAAATCTCGATTTTGCAACCTGTCTGAGGTCCATCTTAAGACAGGACCCCGATATTGTTCTGATTGGTGAGATACGGGATAAAGAGACTGTCGATATTGCCATCAAGGCCTCTTTAACCGGCCATCTTGTCTTGAGTACTTTCCACACAAATGATGCTCCAAGTGCCCTTAGCAGGCTTATGTATATGGGCGTTGAGCCTTATTTGCTTGCGTCTACTCTTAATTTGGTCATTGCTCAGCGGCTTGTAAGAAGAATGTGTGAGCATTGCAAGGAGCCGATAGAGTTGGGTGACGAGGTTTTGAAACGCATGAAAATCACGGCTGAACAGACAACAAAGGTTACCTTCTATCATGGTAAGGGCTGTAAAAACTGTAGAGGAACAGGTTATTCAGGCAGATTGCCGATATTTGAGTTTTTAGTGCTTGACAATGAGATGCGCGACAAACTTACCTCCTGTGCAACTGAATCCCAAATAAGAGCTATGGCGCGTCAAAGAGGCTATGGGGGTTTGTTTGAAAGTGGCGTGGGTAAGGTCATCGAAGGCGTAACGACAGCTGAGGAGGTCTTCGGCGTTGCTTTTATGGAGGATGTACAGTCCTGATAACGAAAATTGTGGAGGGAATTTTGTTTTTTTGGGACCTTATGTCATACTTAGTACTAAAATCGCCTGTCATTTTAAGGTATGAATTGTTTTTTCCTGAACTCGAATGCTCAAGATACCGATAGTTTATCCGTTAAATAAGAGCAGTTGAACTGTAGTTGCTTTTGCTGTTGTGGTTAAAGTGCAAGGAAATACGAACAGATGAAGACCTATAAGTATGCTGCAAGGGACTCTTCAGGCGACAAAAAAGTTGGCATCAGGCAGGCAAATTCTTCAAATGATGTACTCGCTTATTTGCGCGAACAGGGATATATCCCTGTTTCTATCGAGCAAATGACAGAGAAAGTAAAAAGGCCCGTCAAGAAATCTAATCGACGCAGAAGAATTAAGGCCTGTGACCTTGCGACTTTTTGCTGGCAGTTCAGCACTATGATTGAAGGGGGTATCGGTATCACAACTGCACTTCAAACAATCGCTGATGATTTGGAGAATCAGCGTTTTGGAGGGATTTTGCGGAAAGTCGCGGAAAAAATCAGCAAAGGCGAAAGTTTTGTCACAAGTGTCTCTGAATTTCCTAATGTCTTTAACAAGCTGGCAAGGGCGGTGATTTTAGCCGGAGAAACAGGAGGAAGCCTGGCGGTATCGATGCAAAGGCTCGCCGAGTATTACGAAAATCGCGATAAGCTTGCTAAAAGAGTAAAAAGCGCTACCGCTTATCCAATTTTTGTGTTCAGCTTTATTATCCTGATTATCATAGTGATAATGACCTTTATTATACCGCGCTTCCGCATCATATTTGACCAGATTGGCGGAAAACTACCCGGATTTACTGTTGGTTTTATGAAATTCTATGATGTGGTCTGTCAGAACATTGTTTACATCCTGGGATCGTTATTTTTATTGATTATTGTTTCAATATTTTCTTACACAAGGACTAAAAAGGGACATCGCTTTTTCAGTGTCATTTCGCTTAAGCTACCCTTGCTCGGAAAGCTTTTCAGCCATGCCTTTGTCTCTGTGTTTTGCAGAACAATGTCTACACTGCTTGCTGCCGGCGTCTCTATTCTTGAGGTATTTGACATACTCAGTGATATGGCCCGAAATGACATCATAAAAGATGCTGTGGTTCAAACGAGAGATCAGATTGTCGAAGGACAGAGCATCTCTGCCAGTATGTCCGGTGCCAGCTTTTTCCCGAATATGGTAGTCAAAATGACTCAGGTCGGGGAGGAAAGCGGTTCTATGCCGAACGTCCTCGATAAGACAGCCAATTATTATGAAAGAAAGGTCGAGAGTACTATATCTACTTTAATGTCTTTGGTTGAACCTGTAATGATTGTGAGTATAGGAGCGATTGTGTTGGTTGTGGTTCTGGCATTATATCTGCCGATTTTCACGATTTCGGATATTGGAAAATGATTATAGCCGACAAAAATCGCCGCCAATGAAAGATATCAACACCTGGGGATGGATGTGTTTTGAGAAAAAATGATTGTTTAAATAAAGTATAAAACAGAAGTGTTGTTTTAAAGATTTATTTTTTTGTTTTTAAGGAGAATTGAAGATGAGAAAGATGAAAGGCTTTACGCTGGTCGAGCTGATGGTTGTGATTCTGATTGTGTCCATCCTGGCTGCAGTCGCAATACCAATCCTCAGAGGCCGAATCGATGCCGCCAAGTGGTCGGAAGGTAAAGCTATGATGGGTACTATTGCAACTGCAATCCGCGCCTATCATGCCGAAAAAGGTCCGACGGGGACTGAGCCTACAGCTATTGTTGGCAGTGGGGACACCGAATTAGGTTTTACTGCTGCTGACCTGACGGGTACATATTTTACCTCTACTGATTTCGCGATGAGCGATCTCGATATGGACCCGCTTACCTTTACAATTACCTGCACTGCAGGCGGCGATACAGACGCCCCCACGACTCCACCGAGTTGGCAGCTTGACCAGGGTGGCGTGTGGACCGCTGGTTAGTAAAAAGTATAAGGCTTGATACTGTGTGAAGGGGGCAAGGCAATCCTTGCCCCCGTATGCGCTTATTGAGGTAGATTATTCAGTCGCTGAGTTGCGGTTTTTATAAACCTATGCAGGATGGCGAAAGATGAATGAGAATAGCCGAAAAATCTTTTCTGCTTTTACTTTGATAGAATTGATGGTGGTTATACTTATCGTAGCTATTCTTGCAGCGGTTGCAATCCCGATTTATCGAGCACGGATTGACGCTGCAAAGTGGTCCGAGGGCAAAGCAATAATGGGCACTATAGCTACTGCCATAAGAGCCTGGTGTGCCGAGCAAAGCCCGGATTATTCGGGGCCCAAGCCGAGTACTCTTGCAGAGCTTGGCTTTATCCCTGGCGATTGCTCCGGAACCTATTTTTCTGATACTGACTTTACCGTCATCAACGTAACGGCTATCAGTCCGCCGCAATTTACTATCACCTGTACGCCGACCGACCAGCCTGACAGACCTGAGAATCCTGTTTCCGTAACTATGACAGCCGATGAAAATGGTAATGTAACCTGGACTCAGACACCGTAAAATTAAACTCTGTAGCGTCTGATTTTTTTTTAGTCGCCATTGGATTTTTTGAAGAATTGTTCTCTTTGCAGCTTAGGTTAGGATTAAAAGAATGATAAAACATAAAAGAAAACGTAATGCAGGCTTAACGTTGATTGAGATAATGGTAGCGGCAGCCGTCGTCGTAGTTGCTGTTATCGGGGCAATCGGGTTTAGGTATTATTGTGTGCTCGATGCACGAAAAGCCACTGTCCAGCTAACCGCAACAAGGGTCGGTTTGCTGCTTCTTGAAGGATGGAATGCAATGGGTGCCCGCTCACCGACCGATCCGTCAAACAACTACGACCCGCTGAATTTGCCGGAAATAGGCTCGCAATTGCAGATTGTCAGTGATACAGGTCCGGAGGTGCTGTCTGCCTTCAATTCTTTCGGAAGTTATCTTGTTGTTGTCGACGGTGCTTATTACTATGCGACGTTATCGTATCAGGATGAGCCTTCGAACGACCTGAGAATCTTAAATGTTTCCGTAGCCTGGCCGGAGGATTATCCAAAAGGGAAATTCTCCGACACAGACAGAGCGGTTCAGTTCACAACTAAGGCGGATTTGCCGGGCTGATAAAAAAGGACGGTTTCAATTATGCGCTTGAAAACAAAAAAGACAAAGGGTTTTACTTTAGTTGAGTTAATGGTAACCGCACTGGCAGCTGTGATTGTAATTGCTGGTGCCGGCATCATACTGGTTGACAGTCAGAGAGGCTGGAACAAGATGTATAACCGCGTACATGGTGATGTCACTACCGATGCTTATGTGGCGAGAAGGGCCTTTGATACGGCTGTTAGAAAGTCTACTATCAACAGGTCTCTGGTTGATGCTGATGGCCAGTTTGTTGAGGTCTACTACTATCGGGATTTTAACTCTGTAAGCCCGGACAAGTTTACCAATTTTTATAGAAACGGCTCACTTTTATTGGTTGATTATGGCGAGTACGACTGGGATTCGAAAACAACCATTCCCGTAAGTACCGTTACACTTGCGCGTAATGTCAAAGCTGTCAATTTTTCTATTCAGGGAGTTTCGGTGCAAATGCTGTTGACACTCGATGATGAAAAGGAGTCTGTGACGCTGGTCAGCTCTGCTTTAAGGCACAACTGAAACTCAATTGATTATTTTGTCTTTATATATCAGCGACTTGCCGGCCGGCTATGATATGGAGGAAAAAAATGTGGCGAATGACAAAAAAAATGAAAAAAAATAAAAGAGGTTCTATTCTGCCGTTTGCAGTCGTTTTGGTTATTCTTTTATTTGTTATGGGGCTTGCTTTAACCAGATTGGGATTAAATGCCCGAATGGCAGCCGCTCGAACAACTGCAGAAATTTCAGCACGTGCCGCAGCAGATGCCGGATTTGCTCAGGCAATTCGCTTAATGAACAAAAGCCTGGCTAAAAAGCCCTGGGATGGAACTCCTATACCGGCCGTCTCGGATGTTATGTTGTCGGGTTCTGACGCCAGATACAGCTATAATGTCACTAAGAAGGGAACCTATTATCAGGTAGCCTCCACAGGAGAATCCGGAATTGCACAAAGAAAAGTTTATGGCATATTAACGCTTGAATCGTTGTTGTCTGGTATCGGCGTAAAGAAAGTGATAGATCTTAAAGTCGGTGTCACTTTTTCCGCTAAACCCAAAAGCCGTTTTGCAATGAGGACTAACAGCATCGAAGATAATGCCATCATCCTTAAATCGGGTGTCACTATCCCTGGTGATGTGATTTGTGGGCCGGGTGGCGACCCTGATGAGGTCATTAATGTAAAATCTACTACTACTATATTAGGTGATTCTTATGCCGCACAGAGTGAAATAGACTTCCCGCCAGTTGTTTTGCCGGATGACATTAAGAATGTGCCGCTGACGCCGTATACCTATTCACCAGGTTCTCCAATAGTCGGAAGTGCCGATCC
>CAYLMG010000009.1:9571-25212 GCA_964384565.1 uncultured Pirellulales bacterium
GAAGATTATGAAATTTAAGCGTTTTACAGGCTCGTCTTTAATTGAGGTAATGCTTGCTGCGGCTGTCGTGTCGATCGCAGTTATTGGTGGCATTTCATATCGTTATTATTCTTCTCTTGATGGCCGAAGGGCAAATATCCACGCAACTACCGCCAGAGTTGCTCTGCTGCTTTGTGAAAGCTGGAGGGGGACAAACGCCTCCTTAACTTATGACCCCATCAATCATCTTGACTTAGATTTGTTAACGATTACTGCCGATGACGGCCCGGCAGCTCCCGAGGATTTTACAACGCTTAGCAGCCATAAGCTTATCGTAAGCGACATTACCTATTATGCAACTTTATCATTCAGGGACGTTGATACCGGTTTGAGGGCCTTGAATGTAAGAGTAGCCTGGCAGCGGAGAGACCAGAGCGATAAAGACCTTTCTGATATGGATGGTGTTTTTGAACTTAACAGTTACGTGTCTTGGTGATTTAAAACGGACGGGATATGTCGAGACAAAGATTTAATCTTAAAGCTGGATTGACGATTGTCGAATTGATAGTTGCAGTCGGTGTAGCAATTATAATTATTGCCGGTGTGACTATCCTGCTCGTCGACAGCCAGCGGGGATGGAATCGTATGTACAGCCGGTTGTATTCCGACGTGGTAACCGACAGTTTTATCGTAAGAAAAACGTTCGATTCTATTGTCCGAAAGTCAGCCTCTGCATATAGCTCGATAGATGATGAGGGCTCCTGGCTTGAAGTTTGTTATTATGCGGACGAATTCTCTGTGGCCCCTGACCTTTATGCGCGTTTTTATGAGTCAGATGGCGATTTGAATGTCGAGTATGGAACGCTTGACCCGAAACAAACTACGAGTGTGCAGCCTATTTGTAGTAACGTAGTTGGTTGTGTTTTTAAAAAGGTCGGTAAATCAGCTCAGATGATACTTACGACCGAAGAAGATTCCCAGCAGATAACTACCATTACCTCAGCAGTAATGCATAATTGAAAATAAAATATTATTTAAGGTAAGGGAAAGAATGAAAAGGGCTGTGAAGAAAATGTGCTCAAAAAGGACAGGCTCAGCTATAGTGTTGGTGATGTTTGCTGTTTTGATACTGTTTATCACCGGCGTCGGGCTTTTGCGTCTTGGGCTTAACAGCCGGATTTATGCAGTAAGAACCGCTGAGGGAATTAAAGCCAGATGTGCCGCAGATGCCGGCCTGGCTAAAGCCCTTTTTCAAATGAATGAAAAATTACAAGTCAAACCCTGGGATGGCGGCATATTACCTTCCGCCACCGATGAGTTGCTTGAAGGTGGTGATTCTTCTTTTAGTTATACAGTTACAGGTGATGAGGTTAGCGGTTACACAATCCTATCGACAGGTAATTCCGGGGTAGCCCTTCAGACAGTGCAGACTACCCTGGTATTCCAGGGACCGTTTGATTTTGCTGTTTTTGCGGAAGATTATATCAGTCTTAAGGATAGTGCTACTATAGATTGGTATAATTATGAAGATGGCGACCCGCCTATGCAGGTTGGTACAAACAATACCGAGGACGATAAAGTTGTTATAAAAAATAATGGAACCATCATTGGTGATGTATTGGTCGGGCCGGGTGGAGACCCTGACGAAGTTATTGACAATGGGGGAACTATCACCGGCAATACTGGTTCGATTGATGTTATAAATGTGTTAACATCGGTAACAGTCCCGACCTGGCTGCAGTCATTGCCCTCGGAGGGAACTCTCGAAAATGGTAGACCTTTAACAACATCCGCCAAGTTTAGCGAAATTGACCTGAATACTGGTAATATCATTACCATTGATGGCCCGGTGACACTTTATGTTACAGGTGATTTGACGCTTGGCAATGATGCCATGATTGAGATTGTTGATACGAATCCGGATGCCTCCCTGACATTATATTTAGGCGGCGATTTTGAAGGTAAGAACGGAAGCGCACTGAATAATCTCACAGCCGATACGAGTAAACTTAAAATATTTGCACTTGATAGCTGTCAGGAAATGGTCTTTAAGAACAGCACCGCCCTGTACGGCGCGATTTACGCTCCCAAAGCCGACGTGACGTTTGACAATTCCGCTGATGCTTATGGAGCTGTTGTAGCCGGTACTTTTGAACAGAAAAACTCCGCCACTTTTTACTACGACGCTTCACTCAGAGAAACAGGCATCAATGATGACTTAGTACGTTTTGTTATAGGGCACTGGAGTGAAGATTAATTTGAAAAGTATCAAATCCCAGTTGAATCCCGTAACAATTCAAACCGAGATTTTATTTAATCGCTGTAACAGTGAATCAATTGTTTTTTTTCACTCCTCAAATTATAAACTTGAACACTGAATAAATGAGCTATGATGTTATAGGACAGTTGGATTTCTCTTTTTGGCCGAAAATGTAATTTTTGTTTATTGACGGCTTTTAATCATCACCATCAATACACCTTTTTCTGAAATAATCAGTGTTAGTCGCTCAAAAGCAACTCTTTTATGGGACACTCAATTCATCTTTTAATTGCCTACGTTTTCGGTTTTTGGTCGTGATAATTTATAAAAATGTCCCAATTTATTTGAGTCGATAAACTTTATAAAGACTATATAAGTGCAGTCTTAATTATGCATATATGTTCTCTAACTAACTGTAATTTTTGCCTTATAAGAGAGCTTTGAAAGTTGCGATTTAAACGGTTTTTTGAAATGCGTTATGAGGAATTGTTGGGGCTGGATATCGGTTCATCCTCCGTCAAGATGGTACAGATGAGTAAAAACAAGACCGGATATTCTGTTAGCTGTGCCGCGATGGCTGATATTGAAAACAGCCTGTCAGAAACAACAGACGGTGACATAAATACTGTAAGAGCCGTACGCAATTGTATTAACAAGGCTTCTGCTGGTACGCAGCTGGCTGTTTGCAGTGTTTGTGGCCCGGAAGTTGCGGTGCGGGCTTTTAAATTTCCGTCCTTGCCGGCTGATGAAGTCCAGGGCGCAGTCATGCTCGAGGCTTCACAGGTTTGTCCCTTTAATGTTAATGAAAGTGTTGTGGATTACCATCTGGTGCCTGACGGTCAAAATTTTGTCCAGGGCATTTTGGTGGCCGCTACGGAAAAAATTATAAATAGAAAGAGTATGCTGGCCAGTCAGGCTTCACTGAAAAGTGTTTTAATGGACGTGGACGGGCTCGCAATTCTTAATTGCCTCAAAGAATGTGAAAAGGACCAAATAGGAAAAACGCTCGCCGTCCTAAATGTCGGCAGCTCATATACAACACTTGCTATCATTGGTAATGATAATCTGCCGTTCATCAGGGATATTGCTTATGCAGGCAATAATATTATTCAGAAAGTTGCCGCCGAAGAGGGTATCGAACCAGAACTCGTGAGCCAAAAACTATTCAGCCTCGAAAGCAAAGGTAAAAGAGAATCACAAATGAACAATAGCCTGGAACAGGCAGGTCAGGAGTTGATTGATGATGTCTCTGAAACCCTCAGATATTATGCTGCTAACCAGAAAAATGATGTTGAACGAATCTATGTTTGTGGCGGCTTTGTCTTGGTTGAAGGTTTTACCGAGTTGTTGGGCAGAAAAGTCAAAGCAGAAGTAACTTTGTGGAATCCGTTCGAAAAAATCCCCTGTCAGATAGACTCGCAGTGTGAAAAAATCCTGCAGGAAAAAGGTCCTGCAATGGTAGTTGCTGCCGGCCTTGCTATGAGGACGATTTGATGAGGAAAAAGTGATGTTCACCATAGACTTACTAAAAGGACGTGGTATTCCGGTTAAAAGCGGCCCTACAGGAGTGGCTTTTGTGGCTATTACTGTCATGATACCTTTGGGTCTCGCAATAGCAATGCTGGGTAGCTATCTCAACAGTAAGATTGTTATAGCAGTGGAAAAAAATAATGTTGCCGGCTTCGAGAAAAAAATCAGCAGCGATGAGATTGAGTACGCCTTAAGGGTGGCAAAATTACTTAAACAGCAGGAGCAGGACTTGCAAGATAGCTTATCTGAAGTCTCTTCTATTATCGCAAATCATACTCAATGGACCACTGTCCTGGAGACAATCGTTAAAAATATGCCAACCTCTATGGTAATGACGAGAATAGAGGTCAAAGATGAAAGCAGAAAGGTAAAAAAACAAAAAAAAGATGACCCTGAAAAAATGGTTGTGGTTGTTATACCTGTAAGAATTCTACATATGTCTCTAATGGGTAATTTGCAGAACAATTACGACAAGGAAGTGCGTGGTTTTAAGGACAGCCTACTGTTGGATAAGTCGCTCGGCCCAAAGCTCGAAGAAATAAGAGTGGCACAGGAATTCGATAAAATCGATGACAGGGACGTTGTTTCTTATGAAATATATCTCGTTTTTAAACCGGCAATATGATGGTGGTGCTATGAAACAGATTCATAAAAAATATCTGACAAATATGATTTTGGTTTGGGCAGGGTGCTTTATCTTGTTTCTGTTTGTATATCTTCTCATATTGGCTCCCCAGAATAAGACAAAGAAAAGAATACAAACAAAACTCGCTCAGATGAAAAAACAGTATTTTGACGCGCAGCAGGTGGTGCAGAGTAAGAATCAGAAAAATTTAAAAAAGAAAATTGAAAATTTACGCAGAAATGTCGGTGACTTCGTAATCAATTTCGAAGACTCTGCCAATTTGACATTTGATATCAGCCAGATCGCTGACAGATTGAAAGTGACAGCACTTAGTATTAATTCTAAGGGCAGTCAGCCGATAGCAGATTGCACACGTATATCCGAGAACCAGGTCTATATCAGCTTCAATGCTGCTTTTAATCAGTTCTTTGCACTGCTAAATGAACTTGAAAGGCACCGTCCTGTCGTTTTTGTGAATAAGTTCGCTATATCTCGCTTGAACAACAATTATTCCGGAAATGATGTTAGTATGGAATTGTCCGTGTTTGTCACTAAACGGAAAAACGTTTCGAAAAATAGTGGTTGATTTTATTAATTGAAATATATCGTTGTCTGTATCTGAGAAATGAGAACAATAGCAATAGCAAATCAAAAGGGCGGATGTGGAAAAACCACTACCGCTGTTAATCTTGCTGCTGCATGGGCAAAGGCCGGCAAAAAAGTCCTTATCGTTGACTTCGACGCACAGGGACACGCAACGATGGGACTCGGAATTGACCCTCACCGGCTGGATAAAACTATTTATGATACTTTCAAAAATATTAACACTCCTATTACCGATGTGATAATTGATACCGATATTGATAAACTACACTTGGCACCGAGTAATATTCTGCTTTCGGGGCTTGAATTTGAACTGGCTATTCGTTATGGAAGAGAATTTGTTCTTAAACAGCATCTGGCTGTAACAGATAGTGATTATGATTTGTGTGTTATTGACTGCTCGCCTTCACTGAGCCTGTTGACTCTTAATGCTATCGTGGCAAGCAGCGACGTCTTAATACCTGTTCAGGCTCATTATTATGCTCTTGAAGGCCTTAAAGAGCTGCTCGGGACAATAAATATTATCAAAGAGCGGTTTAATCAAAAAATAAGAGTCCTTGGAATGCTTCTCACCTTTATAGAAAGCAATACCATTCTTTCCAGACAAATTCAAAGTCAGATGAGAGACTATTTTGGTAACCTTGTTTTTGATACTGTTATCCACAGGACAATAAGGCTTGCTGAGTCCCCGAGTGCCGGACAGCCTATTGTAGTTTATGCACCGGATTCCAGAGGGGCTGAAGAATATCGCCGGCTGGCTGAGGAAATAGACAATTCGGGGACTGTAACTCAGGAGAATGAAAATGACAAGGTACAAAGCCGGATTGCATAAGAAGATTTCATCGATTTTTGATGGAGTGCCATTGCAGAATCAAGGCCAAAATCATCCTGAAGATGATATGCAGGTAGCAGATTACCATGAGGAACAAACTCAGGAACAGAACACGCCCGCTCAAGGACAGCAATCTCACGTGCACGAGCCTGTTAAGAAACTCTACAAAGATACAACAGAAAAACAGCATAAAACATTTACTAAATTCAATAATAACCTTAAAGCTCGATGCTTACAATTTTATCAGTCCCTGAAGGAAAGATTATTACCTTCAGTCCCGGGTGTCAATCCTGCCAGGCAGATAGCTTTAGTTATATTAATTCCGGTCCTTTTTATTGTTCTGATTTTTGTCTTGGTAAGGGTTTTAGGTTCGGATTCGGCAGCGAAAGGAAGGACGAAAAATGTATCAGAGTCGTCGGGTGCCGCAAAAAGCTCGAGTACGATAGACTGGCAATTACCACAGCCGTTTTCAGCTCAGATTCGAGACCCTATGAAAAGAGTACCATCAACATCTCGATGGCCTGTCGGCTCAAATAACGCATCCTCTGATGCATGGCTTTTCAGTGAAGGACAGGTGGTTCTTAAGGGGATTGTGCACGGCAAAGATAAGGCCAACGCTATTGTAGGTATGCAGATAGTCCGGGAAGGGGACAAAATAGGAGATATAACTGTCGTGAAAATAAATAGAAGCAGCGTCGAGTTTGAGAGAAATGGTCAGCAAAAAATTCTGAAAGTCGGTCAGTCCTGGTTCTTATCAGACTGAAAGTAAAACATATATGTATCATGATTTGAATTGGTAATAGTAAACCATAGATTTAGGAAAGGAAAGATTATGATAAAGCTTATAAAACTCCGAATATGGGCTCTTGTGTTTATTATTGCATTTTGTTGGGCCCCTTATGCTGCCGTTGCCTTAGATAATGACGACGAGGCTCAACAGACTAAAGAGGTCTTGACGGAAATCGAATTAAAACTGCAGACGAGAATAAGTTTGGATTTTGCAAATACGCCCATTGAAGAGGTAATAAGAAGCTTTGCTGAACAGGCAAATATCGATGTTATCAAGAGCCCGGAGGTCGTTGGCAGTGTTACCGCAAAGCTCACTGATGTGCCGCTTAAGGAAGCTCTCGATAATATCCTTGCTGCTCACGGCTATGGTTATATCGCCTCTGAGAATATGATAAGGATAGCTTCTGCTGAGCAGCTTGCCGCTAGACCGGAAAGGTACGTCAGCAAAATCTATAGAATTACATATGCTGATGTCGTTGAGGTCGAAAAGGCCCTGAAAAGATTTATCTCTGAGGGTGGTTCTTTGTCCTCGAATCCCGGAACAAGCAACATCATCGTTACCGATAAAGAGAGCAAGATAAAAGCCATTGATACCTTCATTCAGGAAATCGACAGAAAAACTTCTCAGATTCTCGTCGAGGCCAGAATTTACGATATTACCAGCAGAGACCGTCTTGACCTCGGCATCGAATGGCAGACAGGTAGAGCCACCACCTATAACGCAACTCAGGGGCTCACAGGTGTTGGATATGACCCTACTGCTGGTGATAGAAATCCGTTTATCACCGGCCTGTTTGATGGTACCCTCAACGAAGCTTCGGATACTACAGCGGGTTTACGACTCGGCTGGCTTGACTCACATATAGATATCGATATGCTAATTAAAGCTGAGAAGGAAAATATTGATGCCAAACTGCTTGCAAATCCAAGAATACTTGTCCTTGATAATGAAGAGGCCCAGATAAAAATAGTCACCGAGATTCCGTATCAACAGCTGAATCAGGGAGGCGGGACAACCGTTGCTTTTGGAACAACTGAATTTAAAGAGGTGGGTGTTACCCTTACTGTCGTGCCTCATATTACTCGTGAAGGAATGGTCAGATTACAGCTGAAACCGGAATTTAGTGTGCAGACAAGTACTGTAAACATCGGGACTTCTTCTGAAAATTATCCTCAACCTGTTGTCGATAAACGTGAAGCCACTACAACCCTGCTGGTACAGGATGGCCAGACGATTGTCCTTGGAGGCCTGAGAAAGAAAGATGTTAGTCGGCAAATAAACAAAATCCCTCTGCTCGGCGACCTGCCCATTGTGGGAAATCTTTTTAAATTCACAGGAGAGGACACGATATTAAGTGAGCTCGTCGTCTTTATAACTCCCAGGATTATCGACGAACCTGCATTGAACGAAACTGAGCAGCAGCAGTACGAGGCAACCGAGTTCGAAGGTCCCGTGCCGGTTGAAACTAATGCTGAAAAGGCTGGGTGTGGGAAGTAAATGATGATTGGTTATCGGCGGAGGAGAATAAATCGGCCCGGACTCTTTTAATGTGTCCGGGCCGTAACTTTATTCTAAAAACTTCTCGCTGAGTAAATTTATATAAGGAAAACTTTCTTACAATGAATTTGTTTTGACGAAAACTAACTTTTCAAGTATTCTAAAAGACAAGTTTTCCAGTGGCTTATGAATGTAAAAGATTAATGATTGGTTCAAAATGTTTTTGGAGGTTAAATGATTATGAACTGTCCAGCTTGTAAAAACCTGCTTCAGCAGGTAAAAGCCGGTGATGTCACCGTCGATGTCTGCAAGGGCGGTTGCGGCGGTATCTGGTTTGATAATTTTGAAATCAAAAAATTCGATGAGCCTCACGAATCAGAAGGCCAGATCCTCCTGGACATCGAACGCAACAGTAGTGTTGTTGTTGACCATAACCAGCGTCTTAAGTGTCCGAAATGTGATAATGTTGTGATGATGAGGCACTTTTTCAGCGTTAAAAAGCAGGTTGAGGTCGATGAATGCCCGGGTTGTGGCGGCTTCTGGCTTGACGCCGGTGAGCTTGTAAAAATACGCTCCTTATTCGAGACCGAACAAGAAAGAGAAAAAGCCGCTGAAGAGTATTTCTCGGAGCTTTTCGGCGACCAGTTTGAAGCAATGAAAGCCGGAGGTGAAGCTAAAGCCGCATCAATACAGAAAATTACAAATATCTTCAGGTTCATCTGCCCGAGTTATTACATCCCCGGAAAACAGACTTGGGGTGCCTTTTAGTTCTTGAAAAGAAGCTGTCTCTTTCGGTATTGTCGGCTTTGTCAAAGGCGCACAGTAACCTTCTTACCGGATTAGATTCAACTGGGATGTGGGTGGAAACTATTGATTATGAAAAGGAATTCGAATTTCAAGGCTGCGATTTTTGACCTCGATGGTCTTATCCTCGATACTGAAACCATCTCTTATGCCGGCTGGAAAAGAGCGATGGCCGATTTCGGCTATCTCCTTGATGACAATACTTATCATAAGATTATCGGTCTTAACATTCCTGATATGCAGCAGGTTTTCTATGAAGCTTTCGGTACCGATTTTCCCCTCGAAAAGATCTGTCAAAACAGGCTAAACTATATTTACGACCATATCGACTCGCATGGTATTAAAATCAAACCTGGCCTTTATGAGATACTTGACTTCCTCGATAAAGCAGAGCTGATAAAAGCCGTCGCAACGTCCTCGAGCACTGAATCTGCAAAACGTAAGCTTACTGCCACGGCTTTGCTGGACAGGTTCGACTATCTGGTTTGCGGCGACCAGGTAAAAAAGTCAAAACCTTCTCCCGACATTTTCCTCGATGCCGCAGCACATCTTAAAGTGCGCCCCCGGGATTGTCTGGTTTTTGAGGATTCGGAAAACGGCGTCCGTGCCGCGCACGCTGCTGGAATGACTGTAATTATGGTGCCCGATGTAAAGCAACCGACACCGCAGGTCGCCGATTTGGCCTGTAAAATTTTCACCTCCTTAAAAGAGGCTCTGCCTTTTGTGAAGAATCTTCTATCTTTAGAAAAGTAAAAACCCGCATTTCTATTTTTGAACAGCGCCAGCCCGATGAGTTAGCGACTTTCGTCTTTTTTTGTGCCGAGAAGGTGAAATACCCCTTTTATTGCCGGCAGAGTCTCAGTTATTACTTTTGGGTCATATAAATTACCGGTTACATCCATACGAACAATCCCCTGGCCGATACCTTCCGTTAGAGATTGAAGTACTCCAGGCCTGGCACCGACAAGTCGTCGTCCCCGTGCGGTAAGAATTAAATCTATATTAAGCCCCTTCAGGTCAAGGTGGCCTAAGCCGTTGAATGCGATTGCCTCACCGGATATATCCACCTTTTTCAGAAACAGATTATTGTTTCTAATGTATGAGTCGACCACCATCTGTTCGAAGGCGAAATCTTTGGGCTCGGTCAGCTTCAGAACATATAGAAGCTTTGCTATCGGCGAAAGTTTACCCACCTGCATGTCTGTTATTGCCAATCTACATCTGCCTATGCGTTCGCTCTCGCTGCCTACCGTGCTATTAATACTTAAAGACCCGCACATATTTCCCTGGCTGTAACCGTTTTGGTCATTACTTGTCCTCTGCCGTGCGGTTTCATCCTGCCTTTGATAGCGGTAAGGGTCTGAAAGAAATTGTTTTAGATTAATATCGTAGAAGCCGGCATCCAGAACGTAGGATACGCCGCCAGGCTCAGGTTTAAGCGAGAATCTGCCTGCTACTGTACCATCATAGCATCTGCACGTCATTCCCGTACTTTGCCATTGCTTCAGCTTGTTGTCGTAAACCATATTAGCATTCAGTTTCGTCAGCAGCTTATCTTTAATCCTCGCATTGCAGCCCCTAAGCTCTGCATGTCCCTCGATGAAACCGTATCCGCTCTTATAAAGTCCTTCTATTTGTAATGTGCCGTTTAATTCCGTAATAGCCGGTGATATATTAAGATTGCAGCCCTTAAACTCCACTGAACCCTGAAGCCTGATATATCTTGAACCGTCCGGAGCCGTGAAAATCCTGACCTCACTTAAATTAGCATCACATAGACCGGTAGGTGACGTGTCAAAGTAAATATTGCTTAGCTGTTTGGGAATAGCAGCGCCCAATCTCTCATCAAGATTGATTCTTTCCGCCCCGATGCGAAGAGCCGCTTCGTTGAAACTATTATTTTCCGCCCTTATTTCTCCGTCTATTTTTATATTGGAGCTCGCCTCTGTTATCTGAATACCCTCTGACGCTGTCCCTTTTATGTTCTCAAGTTGAATGACTTCATTTTTTAGCTTTATCCTGCCCGTAAAATCTTTGAGCGGATAGGCAATTGGTGCATAATCTATATCGTTGCCGAGGCACTCAATGGCAATGTCATAATCAAGGTCGTCTCCTCTACCACTGTTTTTCATATGGGCCTTGAAGTTTACATTGCCTCCTATCTGAAGTTCGTCGATTGTCTTTACAATATATTCCGGCAGCAAAGCCTCGATATGCCTTGTGTACTCTTTAGTCCGGATGAAGACCGGGTCGACTTCTTCAGCCTCTATTTCAATGTCATAAACAGGATTGCTGCTGTTATATGAGCTTACACTTCCGTTGATTATAATCTTCTCTTCATCTGACTTTGAAACCACGTCGGTAAAAGTTATCTCGTTGCTGTCGAAAACTAATTCTCCGCTCAGGTTTTTCAGAGGATAGGGAAAATGACTCCACCGTGCACTTGTATTAAGAAGACCGATTGTAAGAACGCTCGATTGTTTATCAGATTCTTTCTTGACGTTCTGCTTGATTGTTACTACCCCTGCCGGTGAAAAATCATCCCACACCTTTTGCTGTTGCGCTTTTAGCGCCTTATATAAGTCTTCGTCCAGCACCATATTGTCGCTGGTAATCTCAAACTCGTGTAGTTGTTCTCCATTGTTCTTTTTTGTCCATCCGTTAAAGCAAAGCTCAACATCGCCGTGACGGCCCAGCAGGTTATGCAGCATCGCTCCTTTTTCGCTGACATCTATCCTGCCGGTTAGGTTGCGTATCGGGTATTCGAACTTTTTATCGCAGAGCCATACGTCTTTGCAGTAAACCTCACCGGTTAATCTGCTTTCGTTCAGCCTGCTTAAATTGCCGCTGAACTCAATGGCAAGGTCGATTTGTCCGCCGGGCCTGAAGCGGTCGAATATATCCTGCAGCGCCTCGAATGCTCCCAGCCTCATAGGAAATAAAGACCGCAGAATCCCGAAATGCTTGTCAACTGCTTCCCTTTCGCTCCTGAGCCCGTTTATATTGAGCTTCAGGGAATATTCTTGGTCTGCACTGTAATTCAGAACCGCTCCGAGCTGCCTAGCTGAGATGACATCCGGCTGTCCTCTTTCTTTGGCCGGTTCTACTTCACCGGCGATTTCAACCTCGCCCGGCCGCCATCGTCCGAGCAGATTGCTTTTGCCGAACTTGGACCATTGACCGGTTTGTATCTTAAAATCGTAACCTTTCTCTTTCTCGCCCTGATAGCCGTTATCGAATACTTCCGGAAGTAGTCTGAAGTTAAAAGCTACTTCTGCAACAGTTTCAGTCTGCTCTTGTGTGATTTTATTGTATACGAGTGTGCCCCTGTTGAGAAATATTTTCGGGACTTTGCCTGAGCCGCTTTTGGGCCTGGCCATTTTAAGGCCGGACAGATTCCATTGCGTGCTCTCGTTGTCGTATGTGATGTTAAGATCGAATCCGCTTATGATTATATGTTTAAGGTGTGGCCGAAGCAACAGAACACTGCTGGTCTTGAAGTATGCTCGTACCTGTTCGGCTTTCAGTATTGTATTATCGTAGTCAGCCTTCTGTTTAGGCTTTATTACCAGATTACTGATAACGACCGAGCCGTCCGCCCTGAACTTGATGGATTCGGTTGTGATTTTTGTATTTGTTAGTTTACCAATCTGGTTGAGTGCTATCTTACTCAGGCTTTTGCCGATAAAAATAAACAAAATCCACAGCATAACCACCAAAACTAACAGGTCAATCGACATGCGAATGATGGTTTTGCTTCTTATCCTTTTTTTTATAAATTCGAGAAAGCTCGCAGCCCTTTTGCTTTTCACTAACTCACCTTTAATATTCTCAAAAAGATTTATTACGGGAAAATCCTCTTTTTGTCGGTTCCCTTTCTTACGAGTTTAAGCTGAAATTGTTTGCACAGCCTCGCACCTCTGTTCAGTTTCTCACTTTTATTGCCTTATCTGCTATATCGCCTCTGTAGTACGCTCCGTCGAAATGAATCTTTTCCACTCCTTCGTACGCCTTTGTCTTGGCTTCCGGTATTGTCCGGCCGAGGGCAGTTACATCAAGTACTCTTCCGCCGTTGGTTACAATATCGCCGTCTTTTTCGGCTGTCCCTGCGTGGAATACGATTACATCTTCGATTTGTTTCACCTCTTCTAGTCCTGTTATTTTTTTACCCTTCTCGTATTTGTCCGGATAGCCTCCCGAAGCCATTACAACACAGACTGCCGGCCTTGGGTCCCACTCGATGCTTACCTCTTCGAGCCGGCCCTCGCAGACCGCCACCAGAACTTCCAGTAAATCGCTTTTCATACGCACAAGTATTGGCTGTGTTTCCGGGTCGCCGAAACGAACATTAAATTCAAGCACCCGCGGACCGCCCGCAGTAATCATAAGACCCGCATACAATACTCCTTCATAAGGTGTGCCGTTGCGATTCATCGCATCGACTATCGGAACGAGAATCTCACGTGTAATCTGGCTCATCATCTTATCTGTAACAAGTGGTGCAGGACTGTATGCTCCCATGCCGCCTGTATTGGGACCCGTATCATTTTCGCCTATAGGCTTATGGTCCTGAGACGATTCCATCACATATATATTATGCCCGTCAACAAACGTCAGTATTGATGCCTCCTCACCGAGTAGCTTATCTTCCACGACAATCCTGTCACCTGCCTCGCCGAAAACCCTCTCGACCATTATCTTCTCTGCCGCAAGGATACCGTCCGAAGGGTCATCGCATACAAATACTCCTTTACCTTTTGCAAGTCCTGCTGCCTTAACAACCACAGGCTCATCTCTGCTTGCAATATAGGTCTTGGCACTCTTAAAGTTATCGAATATTTTGGCTTCTGCTGTGGAGATTGATGCCGACCGCATCAGGTGTTTGGAGAATACCTTATCTCCTTCGAGCTGGGCCGCCGCACCGGTTGGACCGAACGCCATTATGCCCGCCGCCTCGAATTTATCAACGATTCCTGCTGTTAAAGGACCTTCAGGCCCGACCACTAACAGCTCAATTTTTTTCTCCCGCGCGAATTCGAGCAGTTTATCACTCTCATCTGCCTTGATATCGATATTTTCACCACACTCAGCCGTACCGCAGTTGCCCGATGCAATATACAGCTTGTCCAGTTCCTTTGATTGTGCCAGCTTCCACGCTATCGCGTGTTCCCGCCCGCCGCTGCCGACTAATAGTACTTTCATTTCCAATCTCCTGATTCTATTCTTTTAGTCACCCGCTTTATTACTCCTCTTTTAGTTTATTATATCCTGCAGCTTCTTTTCAATTTATCACACTCCTCATTCTTACTCAAGGTTTCTTTCATTTCTCTTTTGCCTTTGTTTTTGACCGTTTACTCCTCGGTCAGAAGCTCGAATTGTTCTATGCTCAGAAGCTGTCTTAATTTTTGAAGCGCGAGCAGCTCTATTTGACGAACTCTTTCCTTGCTCAGATTCAAATCTTCACCGATTTGTTGTAGTGTCTTTTTCTTCTTTTTTATCGATGTGCCTAATATCCCGTAATGGTTAAGGATGACGTACTGTTCCCGCTCGTTAAGGTCGTTTTTAATAACTTCGACAAGGCTGCTTCTTGCCCGCTCTATCGCGGCAAAATCTGCCGCCTCATCGATTCGCATATCCCTCTCGACGTCTTTGCCGGCGAGCTCTTTTGTTTTTGCTGCACGCACCCTTTCTGCCGGTATTTTTCTTGCAAAGTTTTTGGCAATAACCCATGTCGCATAAGTGCTGAATCGGAAACCTTTGGTATAATCGAATTTCTCGACCGCCTTCATTAAAGAGATGTTCCCGTCGCTTATCAAATCTATCAGCACTGTCTCATCTCTTGTATGTTTTCTTGCAATATTCACTACCAGCCTCAGATTCGCCTGAATAAGCGTCTTTTTTATTGACTCCGCTTGTTCTAAATATTTTTCCATCGTATCGAGACTTTTGCTCGAAGTGTTTTCTATCTTCATACTTGCCCGATTTATACACATTAAGTGTTTCAAATAATTGTATCTGCGAAAAAATTCGACTTCTTGCTCCCGGTTGAAAACGGGCGTGCTTTGCAGGTCTCTGAGATATTTTGTCAGATTGCTGCCTGCCGGTTTCAGCGCAGTTTCGCTCGTTATGCTCAAAGGCTCGCCGAGAATCTCGTCCTTCGCATCATCTTCTAAAAATTCATCGCTGATAATATATTCAATTTTATGGCTTAACAGTGCCCTCACTCTTCGTCTGTTGATGAGGCGGTATATTGAGCTTTTGCTTCGGCCGAACCGTCTCATTAATTCTGTTACTTCAGCTCCCTGTTTATATAGCCGGTAAAGTTCCGCAACCTGCTCGGAATTTACAACTCCCCAGCCCTTCTTGAATATCCGTTTGTTGGGATGCGTCTTGTCATATTTTAGAAGTGTGTATCTGACCGTCTCGTGACATCTGTCGACCTTTTCTGATATCTTCTTGATAATCTGATATCGGCTTAAGTTTGTTTTACCTGCTAAGTCGTTCGCCGCCTTGATTATCTTTTGTCTGTCCTTTTTTGTCATTCGCTCAAATTGACCTGCCTTTGATGAAAGCTCGCTGTTGGACTTCAAAAATTTTTCCACTGCCGACTTCTTGAAGCCGAAACGTTTCTTCCTGTCCTCGAAGATATATTTTCGACCGGCAAGACCTTTTTTTTGCCATCGTCTGATTGTTTTCGTGCTGACGGAAAGCTCTTCAGCCA
>CAYLMG010000010.1:0-16452 GCA_964384565.1 uncultured Pirellulales bacterium
TGACGATGTCACAGATGCCAACAGAAGTAATCACAGCCAGCCCGGCTTGATGTATTACAGCGAGGAACAGGATGCTAACAGTTATGCTCTTCCTTCTCTTACGCCCGGCGAATATTACTGGCGGATTGACGATGTTAATGGTGCCACCGTGGCAAAGGGGGCTGTCTGGGGTTTTGTGATTGTACCTCTGGAGCTTTCGGTATCACCTGTAAATCGCTATAGTTTTATTGACGGCGATACAGTTGTAGTTGATGACATTGGTGACGGGGATGGGACCCTGGAGGGGACAGCAACTCTTGCCAATAACGAATTGACGCTGAATGGCAGTGGGTATGCGAATCTGCCGGCTGATATACTTGACCCTAGCCTTACAAGCGTTACGATTGAAGCTTGGTTCACAATAAGTACCGGGACCACCTGGCAGCGGTTGTTTGATTTTGGCGAAACATCGGGTGACAATGGTGGAAACTGCTTGTTCTACACGCCTAATTCTGGTGACGATACTTCAAGACTTGCTATTGGTACCCTTGGTGTTCCCTCATGGCAAACGGGTGAAATAAGGGTGGATGGCCCTGAAGTCACTGTTTACGACACCCCGATACATATTGCCTGTGTGTATGACGAAGTCGGCCCTGAGATCAGACTCTATCAGGACGGAGCATTGATAGGTGAGACAGATGTAATAAATGATCATAACCTGGCAGATGTCGAGAGGATGTTTTCTTATATTGGAGCGTCTGTTTATCCGGACCCGTACCTTAATGGTACCGTGGATGAGTTTCGTATCTATGACGTAGCTCTTACGCTTGCGGACGTTGCAGCCAGCTATTTAGCAGGGCCGGATGTGTACAGGGCTACAAATCCGAGTCCAGCTCAGGGGGTCTTTACGTCACAGGATGTAACACTTAGCTGGGACGCAGGCGCTAAGGCTGAAACACACGATGTGTATGTAGACCCTAATAAAGCCGAAGTAGTAAACGCCAGCAGGAGTGACCACGACGGCGTGGAGTTTGCTGAGATCGACTGGGCATCCAATAGTTATCCTCTTAGCGGTTTAGAACCAGGCGAGACTTATTACTGGCGGATTGATGAGTACAACGACCCCAATCTCTGGCGAGGCAATATCTGGAGCTTTACGGTTTCACCGCTAAAGGCCTCGGAGCCTTCACCTTATAATGGTGAGATTTGTGTTTTCTACGACCCTTGCACAGTCCTGAGCTGGAAACGCGGCAATGACGCGAATCAAAGCAAATTGTACTTCGGTACAAATCCGGTTTCTTTGGATTTGGTTGATACAATAATTCAGGACGGCAGCGAGCGATATAGTTATACAATGGAAGGTGTAGAACAACTTGACTTAGGAACCGACTATTACTGGTGTGTTGATGAGGTCAACGGCGCCAATACCTGGGCGGGTGATGTCTGGCAATTTACGACGATACCCGACATACAGGTTACCGACCCGCATCTTGTCGGCTGGTGGCAGTTTGATGAAGGCCAAGGCAAGGCAATCGACTGGTCAGGACTGGGTCAGCACGGCACTGTTTACGGCGGGACATCATCCGTGGTAGGTTATGAGGGCGGCGGAATGGAATTTGAGGGTACAGATGGCTATGTGGAGCTGCCTATCGGTTCTACTATATCTACGCTGACCAGCTGTACCGTAACCTCTTGGGTAAACTTCAAGGGCCAAGGTACTAACTTTCCGCGCATATTCGATTTCGGAAATGACCCGAATGAGTACATGTTCATGACGCCCGGCTATGGCTGGACGGGGGGACCGTTACGTTTTGGTATTACCCTGACCAGTTGGGACGGCGACCCCGGAGAGTTTGCTGTACAGGATCCTGCTGGTGAGCTGCCGACCGGCTGGCACCATGTGGCTGTAGCGATAGATGAAAATTTCGATGATATATCCTTATTTGTTGACGGTGCGCTCGTTGATAACCAGATAACAGACGTGTTCCCAAGCGATCTTGGTGTTACTGTTAACAACTGGCTCGGCAGGTCGCAGTATACTGATGATGCATACTTCATCGGTACATTGGATGATTTCCGCATCTACGACTTTGCAATGACAGAGGAGGACCTCAAGGTGGTAATGGCTTCTAAAGTGGCTACGCTGCCTGAGCCGGCTAATTATTCTACAGGAGCAGACCGTTATCCAACTTTGTCGTGGCAGCCGGGAAGATATGCTGCCAGCGCAAGTGGGCACGAGCTATACTATAGCACCGAGTTCAACGATGTAAGCGAGCGCATTGGAGACCCGGTTGTCTTGACTAATCCGACCTATGCCATTCCCTCTCCGAATGCTCCGTATGAATCGCTTGAGGTTATATACTGGGCCGTTGATGAGGTTAATGACTCTCATCCCGACAAGATATGGCCGGGTAATGTCTGGAGGTTTACGATTAAAGATTACTCGGTTATTGACGACTTTGAGCTTTACACAGATACAGGCAAGTCTCAGCCGCCGCCGGAAGGTACTTTGAAGAGTGTCTGGGTTGACGGCAACTACGGATTTGTGTTTATAATGCAGATACCCGGTACATCCGGCTCTCTTGTCCAGCTAAATACGGATACTCACGATTGTTATAGCGTTTTCTTTCCCAATTGTGAACATTACGTTCCTGGTGATAATGATATAGCACAATCCGGTGCCCAGTCGATGAAGTTCTATTATGACAATGACGGCACTATCGAGTGGGAGGTCTATTTGTATGGTGGATATGGGGAAGAATACGTTTATACTCCGAGCCCTGACACGTACCTTTCCGAGGCATACGCTGCTGTAGATGATGCTGCGCAAACAGACCCTGAACTTGACAGTCTGGATTTGTTGCGAGACTGGAGCATCTATAACGTGCTTGGTCTGTCATTCCATGGCGACCCGAACAATGATGCAGAGCCGATGTATGTCGGCCTTGAGGACGGTGACGGCACGGTAGTTACCATACAACATCCTAACCCGGATTTGACCAAGCAGTGGTGGCAGGACTGGTACATAAAGCTGAGTGATTTTACCGACAAGGATGGTGAGCTTGCTCTTGCTGATATTGCCAAGATTTACATTGGCTTCGGCGATAAAGACAGCCCGGCGTCGGGCGGCAGCGGAGTAGTATTCTTTGATGACATTGAGCTGTTTACGGGCGTATGCATACCCGATTTGGCCGATGTTACCGGTGACCTCGATGGTGACTGTGCGGTCAACAATGGTGACCTTCGAGTATTGACTAATGCGGTACCGTGGTACGGCGAGAAGCCGATATCGCTGCCTACGCCGATTATCAACCTTGATGCTTCAGCAATTGCACAAGCTGTGGGCACTCAGGTTACCTCCTGGTCCAACAGCGGCTCGATGGGTGGAGCTTTCACTGATTTCAGCACTTCCGACAGCAATGCACCGGTGCTTAGTATGGTTGAAGGCAAAAAGGCGGTAACCTTCAGTGAAGTCAACGACCTGCTTATCTGGGACAATAATGCCCCTGGAAGTATAACGGGAGCGAACGACTTTACCGTTATGCTTGAGGTCTATAACACAGATATTGGTGTTGAAGAGTGGGTGATTGCGTGGGCGGAAAGAAGCGAGCCAGGCGGTAGCTTTGCAGCATTTGGATATGGTACTCATGCCGACTGGGGAGCAGTCGCTCACTATTTTGACCCGGATATGGGCTTTGGCCCGCTTGGTGCACCTGCACCGCATACCTGGCATACTATAGCTTACACCTATGACGGTGCTACCGAGAGCATTGTAGTCGATGGTCTGGTCTATGACACTGAGGCTAAGGTCCTTGCCATCGCAGAGGACCAGCCTGTGGTGGTTGGTACAGCTTATGAAGCGGCAGAAGGTGGCAGAATCTTAGGTGCCTGGGAACCTTTATGGGCAATTACTGATTGGAGCTTAAGGTATATTGGTTCTGTTGCTTCAATAAAGGTGTATAATGAATCGATACCGGCGGTAGAGCTGGCTCTGTGGATGGGCAGTCCTGCTGACATGCGTATCGACAACAAGATTGACTTCAAGGATATAGCGGTGCTCGCCAACTACTGGCTGACCGGACCGTTTTTGTTTGGTGAGGATTATTAAGTTGATTGAGACTGACTGCGTAGGCAGTTAGTGTTCATAGATATTGGGCCTGTCCCGATAAGAGACAGGCCCTTTTTATTTTCTATTTCGGTAAATGAAATTTTTGAAGTGGAGATTCTTCTCTATACCCGATATTTACCGCTTGCCGATAATGATTAAGATTCTTGGATATGACTCTCTGGAAGCTGCTAAAAAGCCGATTAATTGCAGGTGTTCGGAACCTGATCTGTATCCTTTTTGTTCATAGGATACGACCTCATTTCGAGTACTTAAAATTAGATGATATACATAATCAGTAACAGAACAGCCAGTCCTGCAAGAAGCCATAGCAAATACCTTGGAAGTATTCCCGTATGGACATTGCTCAACGCAATAGAGATTTTAATGCCAATGTTTTTACAAACATCATAAATATCGAACCTCTTTTTTTCAGCCTGATGATAAATCATTTTAAAAATTCCAGTGTTTTTGATTGTACTGTAAAATCCTTCGGGAGATATTCCCATACCTGGTTCAAATTCTTCTCCCCCAATGAATGGAGCGCTGACTTTAGCCTTTTTCAACCGGGCGAAAACAAAAATAATGCCGCCGGCAATGAAGCCAATGATCAAGAGCAATGTGGCAAGGCCCGGCTGCCAGTATCCGGAAAATGACACTCCCGGCACTACCGGTAATACGAAAAACTTAAGGGGGAACTGCCAGGCGAGTACACCAAAGGTGACGCATAAAGTCGCCAGGATTACCATTGGTATCCACATCGAAACAGAAACTTCTTTCACATCATGAGGTTTTTGAGGAACTGTTAAAAATGTGGCGTAGATGAGTTTTACAAAACTGGCAAGCGTCAAAGCACTGCCAAACATCGCTGCAGCCAACCATATGACTGTAAATAGGGAACCATCCATCTTAAAACGCTGAATCAGTCCCTGGTAAATCATCCACTTGGAGACAAATCCGTTGAATGGTGGGATACCCGATATAGAAAGAGCAGCTATTGAGCAGGTTATAAATGTAATTGGCATTGTGCGGGCAAGACCACCATAATCTGAAAGTTGCCTGCTTTGAGTGCGATAAATAACTGCCCCAATCGAAAGGAATAGAAGACTTTTAAAAAGCGCATGGTTAAGTAGATGAAACAGACCTCCGGCAATACCAACGCTAACTCCCGTTCCTATACCAAGAACGATATAACCGATTTGGCTTACACTGTGGTAAGCGAGAAGCCTTTTGGCATCGATCTGTTTTATTGCCATCATCACGCCGATGATTATGCTTGCAGAACCAACGGCACAAAGAATAAACTGCCAGCTAAAGGAAGGGGAAAAAATATAGCAGAATATTCTTATTATCATATAGATACCTACTTTTATCATTACCCCGGAAAGCAGGGCAGATACCGGTGACGGCGCCGCCGGATGTGCATCAGGCAGCCAGGTATGTATCGGTATTATCCCCGCCTTTACTCCCGTCCCCAGTAGAAGAAACAGAAGCAACATGTGACTATGGGTTGAACTGACGGTTATTCCACGAGAGGCCAGTGTCACCATATCAGCCGTGCCTTGCTGAAGGTAAATGGCGACTATAGCAATAAGCATAAAAAGAGCACCCATTTCGCTCATCACGAAATATTTTATCCCTGCTCTTATCGATTCTGTGGTATTATCGAATATTACAAGAAAGAACGCCGCCAGCGTCATCACTTCCCAAAACAGAAACATGCTAAACAGGTCTCCTGATAGCACCGTTCCATTCATCGAACCGATGAATAAAAGAAGCAGAGAGTAATATTTATTCAGACGGCGCGATTGCCGCATATATCTTATTGAGTATAGTGTGGCGAGAAAACCTGAAAAAGAAATCAGGGTAATGACTACTATGGACAACAAATCAACAGTTACTGTAACAACCATATTATCCGTGATATGCAGCAGCTCATAATGCAGCGGTGTCTGCATAATTGCCGGGAATAAAAAAACCGATAATATAAATACCGACAATGTCGCCGCTACTGAGAACCATACCCGCAGACCCTCTTTGAGTATCCAGGCCATCGGTGCTGAAATCAGCGGTATAGCCACCAGCAATATTGATAAATTATGCATCTGTCAGACTCCGAATATAGTCAATATAAGACTGATTACTGCAAGGCCGGTAACAGGACCAAGGAAAAATTTAAAAGCCTGGTCAATTCTAAGGCGGGGGTGAGTGCTTTTTACAAGAATTACCATACATAGGATTACCAAGTATTTCAATACCAGAAAGAGAATACCTTTGATGGAGCTAAGGTCAATTCCACCTAAAAATATTGTTATTAAAAATATCGGCATAGTAACCAGCATCATAGCGTTTGTCAGTTTGAATATTGCTAACAAGGCACCCGAATATTCCGCCAGAGTCCCTCCGATTATTTCACTTTCTGCTTCAGGAATATCAAACGGCAAATAAGATAGTTTTGCCAACATACAGATGAAAAAGACAATGGCAGCAATTATTCCAGATGCGCTCCAGAATATAGCACCATTTTGAATTTGGAAGGTTATTATTTCGCCTAAGATTATGGATTTGGCTTTTATTATTATGGTAAGTACAACCAGTATAAAGGGCAGTTCATAAGCAAATACCATAGTCATTTCCCGGCTTGCCCCGATACTACTGAAAGGGTTTCCGGATGCCGCACCACCAATTATCAGAGCTAAAGAGGGCAGTATCAGTAAATACATAACAACAATTAGATCTCCTATGAAGGATACGCCCTTATTGATATTCACCATCCAGATAATACTGCTTGTCAGGAAAATTCCTGTCAGACCGATGAGTGGTGCCGTTACGAAACTCAAGCGGTTCGAACCAGCGGGTATTATAACCTGTTTATACAGCAGTTTTCCGATGTCCGCATAACATTGGTACCAGGGCGGCCCCTTGCGAGACTGGATGAAAGCCGTTACTTTACGGTCCGCCCACATAAAGAATAATCCCAATATTCCTGTAAAGAGAAGACCAGGAAATACCAACGAATAAAATATAGGTTTTAGTATCTCCATCATTTCACTTTTTAGCAGTCGTTTGCTGCTCTATCCCTATCAAATCGGGAAGACCTTTTTCTTTCAGATATTCTGCTGCAACCTTTTTATCCGCCAGCCCGAGCGCGACAGCGACACCGAATAATATCGCTTCTGGTCTTGGGGGACACCCGGGGATATAGAAATTCACCGGTATGACTTTGTCCACACCACCGACCATATTGTATGAATCAAACCATATCCCGCCCCCAGTGGCGCAGGAGCCTATGGCAAATACGAACTTAGGATTCGGCACGGATTCATAAAGTCTCTTCAACCTGGGACAGACCTGGCGGCTGACCGCACCGGTCACCAGCAGGACGTCGGCGTGGCGGGGCGAACCGACTAATTTTATCCCAAACCGTTCAGCATCGTAGAATGGGGTCAGCGCATTTATAATTTCTATATCGCATCCATTGCAGGCACTGGCATTTGTATGGTAAACCCAAATCGATTTCTTGAAACATTTCTTTAATATTGAAAACATATCTACCTCTTTGCAATTTCCTCTTTTGTGTAAGTTTTCTGTGCTCCTGTTCTTACATCCACTACTGCCATTCGTTCTGTACAGGAGTAGCAGGGGTCAAGGCTGCCAATAATTATCGGGACGTCAGCTATTCGCTGTCCCTTGATTATATAGGGTACACACTGAAGATTCGCATAAGTTGGAGCTCGCACCTTCCACCGGTATGGCCTATTATCCTCGCCGGTCTGCACATAATGTATTGCTTCACCCCTCGGCGCTTCTACGCAACATATAGCCTCCCGGCCAGCAGGTATCTCATCCATTACATCGCCCATTATGGGGCCATCAGGCATCTCAAGCAGACACTGTTTGACGATTTTTATCGATTCTATTGTCTCTCTGAGTCTGACAAGTGTCCGTGCCCATATATCACAACCGGTTTCAACTGCAACTTCAAAATTTATCAAGTTGTAGGCAGCGTAAGGATGGTCAAGACGGGAATCAATAGAAATACCGGACCCTCTTGCTGTTGGCCCAACGGTACAAATACTTTTGGCGACCTCTTCGGTTAACAGGCCGACATCTTTTAGCCTGGCGTGAAGGGAAGTATCTCCAATAACAGCTTCTATAACTTCTGTTGTTTGGCGTTCGATTTTATCAACCACTCTTAATATCTCATCGTACATATCGCGGGGTATATCCCGGCGAACACCACCTATAAGGTTCATTCCATAGGTCTTGCGGTTTCCACTTATTTTTTCGCAGAGCCACATAACAGGTTCTCTGATTCGCCAGGACTGCATCAATAGGGTGTCGAACCCAATAATGTGAACGGCGATACCAAGCCAGAGAAGGTGACTGTGAATTCTTTCAAGCTCGAGCATTATGGTGCGGATAAAATGGGCGTGGAGGGGCACCTCTATACCTGCTGCACGCTCGACCGCTTCACAATAGCAGGTACTGTGGATAAAGCCGCAGATTCCGCAAATTCTTTCAGCGAGGAAACATATCTGGTTGTACGTAAGCTTGCTTTCGGCAATCTTTTCGATTCCTCGGTGGCTGTAGAATCCCCGATAATCGCTATCAATAACTGTTTCTCCATCTACGAACAGCTTAAAATAGGCTGGCTCTTCCAGGGCGGGGTAAAAAGGGCCGATAGGCACGATTTTGGTTCCTTTCGGCGCATCCTTTAGAATCACTTTATTCTGCGGTTCTGAGGGAGGCTTATAGTCATAAGGAAAGTCTTTTCGTAAGGGATAGAGCCCTTTAGGCCAGTCATCCGCTAAGGTGAGAGGTTTCGGGTTAGGATGATTCCTGAAATTTATACCAATCAGGTCGTGTGTTTCCCTTTCCGACCAGTTGGCCCCGGCTATGAGCGGTGTAATGGAATCTATATCCGGAACTTCGGCATCAATCTCTGTCTGAATGCAGAGAAATATCTTCTCCTTATCGAATGAAAACATATAAGATAGCAGGAATTTCCCGTTTTGCTGGACAAAGTCGGTTGCTGTGTTGATAAGAAATCGCGGCGAAAGGTTCTTTTTAAGAAAACAAATTAAAGGGATAAGGGCATCAGGAACAATCCTGAAGAATATCTGGTTTGATATCTTTTCCTCAGCACTAATCATGTGTTTATCAAACTTTGTCTTTAATGTATCGATTATCTGTTTGCTTGTTAACATAGTTATATTTTACTCCCTGAATCCCGTTATCATCATCTTGTCCAGCGGATGTTTGGGTTTGAAACACCTTCCACACCGCTGGCAGGTATCCATATAAATTTCCACTGTTAAAGAAAGGTCCTCTTTGTCGTTGGTTGATAGTTCGAACTCATCTGTTAGTTTAACAGCTTCCTCTGGGCATACTTCCTCACACCTCCCGCAATATATACAGCGGGTAAGATGAAATTGTATTCTGCGCCAGCCGTTACCAAAATCAGTTACTTCAATGGCTTGTGATGGGCAGACGTTTGCACAACCTGCGCACCCGATACACTTATCAATGTCCACTTTGAGTTTTCCTCTGAAGCCCTTTGAAGGCGGGGATGGTTCATACGGATAAGGAAGTGTAACCCTGCCGGCTTTTAGACATATAAGAACCTGTTTTAATTTACTGATAAACATTTTGCGTCCTCACCTGCTATTATTGAATACGACGTACCTGCCGTTTCTCTTATCCCTATGGTCTGGATGACCAATTCCGATAATGACGACGTTCCTGCTTTTATCATCCTTTCAGCTCCGGCTACTCCGTCATTGCTTTCATTTGACGGTATGAGAATACCGGCCCATCTACACAAACATATTTATTCCCGATACAGCAGTGTCCACACTTACCTACACCGCATTTCATATGCCGTTCCAGTGTGGAAATAATTGTATCCTCCGTAAATCCCAGCTTTATCAAATCCTTGATAACAAATGGAATCATTACAGGTGGTCCACAGACGAAGGCAATGGTTTTGTCGCTTTCAATTTTCACTCTTGGCAGAAGCGTGGTTACCACGCCAACATTTCCTTTCCATTTTTCATCGCCGCGGTCAACTGTTATAAGCATGGCCACATCGGGCTGGGCCTGCCAAACTTGAAACTCATCCTTAAATACAAGGTCAGCGGGGGTTCGTGACCCGTACAGGATGAAGACCCTGCCAAAACGGTCACGGTTATCCAGGACGTTATTTATAAGCGACCGCAATGGGGCCAGACCTATCCCGCCGCCGACGAAGAGCAGGTCTTTGCCTAAAACTTCCTCATAGGCAAAGCCATTACCGAATGGTCCCCTGATACCGACTTCCGAGCCCACCTGCAAACTGTGCAAAGCTCTTGAGACCAGTCCGACATTCTTAACGCTTAACTCAAAGAAGCCCTTGCGGCTCGGTGTGGATGTAATAGAGATGGGCATCTCACCGACACTGAATACTGAAACCTCGAAAAACTGGCCGGAACGGTAAGTAAGATTCTCCTGGATATCAGAATCTTTGAATCGCATAGTGAACGTTTTTACATCCCCCGTCTCGTTCACGATGCCTTTTATTACGGCAATATCAGGAAAGTATACGTCTTTCATCGGCACAGACTCCGATATGCTAATACTAAGGCCCAAATCTGATTGTGCAATTCGCTTTCTGGAATTCGTTTGAGCTTCATAATTTTTCTCAAGGCCTTAATGTTTTTGTAGTTTAAATGGTTGTTTTTTGCTTTCTGATAGCTTCGACAACAGAAGGCATATTGATATCCGCAAAACAGGTCGTTATGCATCGACCACAGCCGACGCACCCATGTCGTTTATTTTTTTCTATATACTGATAAGAGAGCTTATGAAAAAATCTTCTTTTCAATCTGTCCTTTTTATCACTTCTGAGTATCTCTCCGCCCGCTATCCTGGTAAAGCCTGCCAGAGCGCAACTGTCCCAGGTCCGAGTTCTGATTCCGGATTTGTCAGTTAGCGGAGTGTCAACAACATTATAACAGCAGCAGGTTGGGCAGACGTAGGAGCATCCTCCACAATCAAGACATCGCTGCCCGAGTTTTTCCCAAAGAGAATCATCCACCTTACCTTCCGTAATTCTTCGGATGGCCTTACTCATATAAGCGCAGGTGTCGCCGAACTTTTTCATTGCATTCTCTTTTATCCTCACAAGCTCTTTTGCTTCAGTTGGTGAAGCTGCGCGGAATAAGCGTTCATAGCCGTAAATAATTTTGAGGCCTCGGGCTGAGCCTACCTCCACGGCATAGTCGCCGTTCATAGAGGTTAGCTGCAGGTCATAGTCTTCCTCGAGGAAGGGTCCAGCATCGCAACAGGCGCAAAAGCAGTCTTTGCCGGGTTGATGACATCCGAAGGCGATGATGAAAGTATTGGCTCGCCTTCTGATGTAGTGGCTGTCGGGAAATAGAGGCTCTTCATCAGAGGACTTCTTGCTCAGAGAACCCCCTCCAAAAAATCTGTCGAGGAAAATCAGTGCATTTACATCACAGGGACGTATGCCAAATATCATTCTTACCTGGTCATCATAACGCGGCGTAATCTTATAGCCGTTATCATATGTGTATTCTAACATAACCTCAGTTTGGGGTAGGAAAAAACGTTTCGGTGGAAGCACAGTATTGACGTATTGCCAATCCCATGCTACATCTTCTATGCTTTCAATTGGGTAAAATATCACCTCTCCGCCATGACCCGGGACCGGTGCGATGACCTCTCTGGTCTTTATAAATATCTCCATCAGGGCAAAGAGGTTATCTTTACTGATTATTCGTAAGTTCTCTTCATATTTACTCATCTTCGAGTTTCTTTTCAGCACCTTATCTAATTTAATCAGTGTTCAAAATGTCGTTACCGGCTCTATCCTGACAGCGCATAACATCTCCGGTGCCTTTGCACCGGTTACTTTGCTTGGATTCAACAGGACCTTACTTGCCGTGTTCTTGTAATGCTGCGGGATAAAGACGGTCTTTGCCTGGACTCTATCGGTAATTATTGCGGCAGTTTCTATTTCGCCGCGTTTGGATATTATTCTTATTCGTTGATTTTTTCTGATATCCAGTTGTTCAGCATCAGCCGGATTTATAGCTGCAAACACATCCGGATATTCCCTGCTGAGCGTTGCTGAACGTCTGGTCATTGTCCCGCTATGCCAATGCCAGTAGAGGCTTCCTGTAGTGAGTGTGAAGGGATATTCCTCATCGGGTGGTTCCACGAGTGTGATGTCTTCCACGGGCGTAAAATATTCTTTTCCTTTGCCGTTTTGCTCGACGAGGGGGAAGATAGTCTTACCCTCTTCCGAAAGGCGGTGCAGCAGAGGTGTTCCCGGGTGTTCCTTATTCGTGCAGGGCCACTGTAAGCCCCATTCTTCATCCAGGCGTCCGTAACTGATGCCTGCATAAATTGGGGTAACCTGTGAGATTTCTTTCATAATCAGCGCAGGAGAATCATAATCCATCCTATATCCGATACGGTTTGACAGTTCAGTGATAATTTTCCAGTCAGGCAGTGCCTCGCCGGGAGGAGTGACTGCGGCCCGTACTCTCTGAACCCTTCTTTCTATACTTGTGAATGTTCCATCTTTTTCGGCAAATGATGCTGCTGGCAAAACCACATCGGCAAATTCGGCTGTCTCTGTCAGGAAGATATCCTGAACAACCAGGAACTCTAATCCCCTTAGTGTCTCCGATGTAAGGCCGACATCTGGAGCGGTTATAAGTGGATTTTCGCCCATAATATACAAAGCTTTTAATCTCCCCGGTGTAAGCATTTCCAGTATGGAAAGACCGGGCTCTGCAGGTAGCCTCGTATTCCATTTAGATTCAAAGCTGGCTCTTGCAGCTTCCCTATCTACCCGTTGATAGCCCGGATAAAATCCCGGCAATGCCCCCATATCAGCCGACCCGAGCGCGTTGTTCTGTTCCAGAAGAGGAACTATCCCGTTGTGTGGACTACCAAGATGACCGCACAGCAGGGAAAGATTTGCCAATGCACATATGTTGTCCTTACCAGCGGCCTGTGCGGTAATTGCCGTGGAGTAAACCGTCATCGCCATACCGGCTCCAGCAAATAGCTGAGCCGCTTTCTTCAAATCACCTTTTGAAATTCCACAAACTTCTGCCACATAATCGGGAGTGTATTTTTTAACCATTTCTTTTAATGAGTCGAGATTGGTAGTGGCCCGAAAAAGTTTTTCTGTATTTATCAGTCCATCCGTAAGGATAATATGTATCAAACCATTTATCACACCGACATAAGTTCCCGGTTTCAGGCGCAGATGTACGTCTGCAAAATTCGATATCTGGGTTTTTCGTGGGTCTATCACAATCAGTTTTGTTCCCTGTGACACTGCCCTTGTTATCCGAGACGCTACTTGGGGGTGAGTTTGGGTCGTTTCCGTGCCGGCGGCCAATATAACATCAGCATCTTCAAGTTCGTTCAGTGAGTTTGTTGATGCCGCAAGGCCGCATGATTGCATAAGTGCCGGCAGGGTCGCGGAATCGTAGAGCGAGCCACCGTTATCAATATTGTTTGTTTTCAATGACGCACGACAGAATTTCATCAGCACAAAGTTGTCTTCATTGGTACATTTAGCCGAGGCTATCACCCCAATGGAATCACTGCCATACTTATCCTTAACCTCACGCAATTTTTTCGCTACCAATTCAAGAGTTTCGGGCCAGTTCGCCTCTCGGAAAGCCCTGCCTTCCCGGATAAGAGGTTTCTTTAATCTGTCGGGATGATGTACAAATTCATAGATGTGCCACCCCCTCGCACACAATCTGCCTCGGCTGATGGGATGTCGCTGGGACGGAGTTACGCCGGTGACATAGCCTTTCTCAATCTGCAGGTATAGTCCACAACCGCACCCGCAAAAGGCACATGTTGTCAATACATCTTTCATAGTTACTCCGGTTTCCCGTGCTCTGTTTTCAGCAATTTTTCAATTCTTTCCAGTAAATCGGAAGGTTTTACGGGTTTTTCTATATAGTCGTCCGCCTCGAAATACTCCCCGTCTGTTGTGGGAGAAAACTTGAACCCTGTTTTCTCCGCGATGGCTGAAATAGTAAGGACGGGAATTTTCTTTAGCTCTGAATCGTGTTTCAGTCTGTAGCATAGGGTAAAACCATCATCCAGCCTGTCCATCATAATATCAAGGAGAATTAAGTCGGGTTTTATCTTCTTAATTTTTTCCATTGCGGATTTCCTGTCATGAGCGGCATCGACTTCATAGCCCCTGCTCTCCAGGATAGTTCTTATTGATTTAACGTAGTTGACATCGTCATCCACAATTAAAATTTTCGCTTTGTTGTTCATCTTTTTATCTTTCTTTATCTTTCCAATCTGCCTTTGGTAAAAGGATAGTGAAGGTAGTCCCTTTGCCAGGCTCACTGACTACGTCGATAGAACCGTTATGCGCTTCAATTATTTTTTTGGCTATCGGCAGTCCAAGACCGCTGCCGATAACACCTCGGACCTTCACCCTGAAGAACTCATCGAAGATAAAGGGCAGGTTCTCTTGGGAAATCCCTATTCCCGTGTCAGATATTTCCACCAACAATTGATTACTTTCCTCCCTCATGCTTAAGGTCACTGTTCCTCTTTGCCGATTGTACTCTATAGCGTTACTGATAAGATTCATAAAGGCTTGTTTTAAACTTTCTCCATTGCCTTGAATTGCAGCAGGGACATCGCCCAGAACCTGCTCGAGGGTGACCTTCCTATTGTCTGCCAGGGGCTTCAAAAGTTCCATTGTTTCTGAGAGAAGGGGAGCTAAAGTTACCGGTTCGAACTTCCCTATGAAATTACCAGCCTCTATACGGGACATATTAAGCCAATCGTTAACAAGTTTTAGAAGCTCGTCGATGCGCTTGCCTGCCTCCTGTATCATCTCTTTCTGTTTGCGGTTTACCTCGCCAGTGAATCCCCCCAGGATTACCTCACAATACTGTTGAACAGAGATAAGCGGTGAGCGTAGCTGGTGAGAGACAAATGTGATAAAGTTCTCTCTCATCTTCTCCTTTTCATGCCGTAATCGCTCGGACTCTAAAGCAAGTCTTCTCCTTTCCAAGCCTCTTCTGGTAATAATTCTTAGCTGGTCCGGCGTAAATGGCTTGGGCAGGAAGTCATAGGCGTTTCGTTTCATAGCTTCTACAGCTGATTCTATGGTTGCATAGCCGGTAATAACTACAGAAACAATGTTCGGATCAATACTCCTAACTTTTTCTAAAAGCTCCATTCCGCTCAACCCCGGCATCTTGAGATCAACGAGGACTAAATCCGGCTTTATTTCTCTTATCTTTTGCAAACCACTATCCCCATTCTCAGATGTTTCTGTTCGGTGTCCCTCTTTGGCCAATACCTGAGAGCAGGAATCCCGCATAGCCTTCTCATCATCAATGACTAAGATAGTAGCCCGCGCCAGCATCCTATGCTGCTCCTCTGATGATGTTGTATAAACGTCTTCCACTTCCTTTTTCTATCCTTTCAAGAGCTTCTCGACCCGTTCCAGAAGGTCGGTTGGTTTGACCGGCTTCTCCACGTAGTCATCCGCTTCAAAATATTCCCCATCAGTGGCTGGTGAGAATTTAAATCCAGTTTTTTCGCTAACAGCAGATACGGCCAATACGGGTATGTTTTTTATTTCAGGGTCATGCTTGAGCTTGTAACAGAGGTCAAAACCGGAGGTTAACCTCTCCATCATGATATCTAAGAGAATAAGGTCGGGCTTAAGTCTTTCGATCTTCTCCATTGCTTCTTTGCTGTTACAGGCAGCCTCAACCTTGTAGCCCTTGCTCTCCAGTACGGGGGTCATTGCCGCGACAAAATTCGGGTCATCGTCAACAACCAAAATATTTGGCACCTTATCCATCTTTTTCACCTCTTTGTTCTTTCCCAGTTTTTTAAACACATCTCTGACCGCTACCTTCAGTTCTTCTTGGTCGAACGACTTTATATAATAATAGAAGATATCCTGTTTCCGCACTTTTTCTTCCAGCTCTATGGTATTTTCAGCCGCTGTCATAATTATCTGTGCTTTTGGGTCAATCGCTTTCAAGATAGAGACCGCCTTATAACCCTCTATATCAGGCAGTTCTACATCCATAATGATGCAATCAAACTTCGCATCATTGATCCTTTCTACCGCATCCCCGACACATCCGCTTATTTCTACATCATAACCTTCATCGACAAAGTGAGACAACAGCTCTTGAGTTGATTCACTGTCGGTGTCTACTATCAAAATTCTCCTGCGTCTTGACCGCATTTGAAATCCCGTACCCTACATAATTACAGTCTTGTTGATATCCTGTTGATGTGTATCAGAGTAAACATTGACTTTACTCTTTGGTATGTTG
>CAYLMG010000010.1:16552-24359 GCA_964384565.1 uncultured Pirellulales bacterium
TATTTTATTCCATATTTCTCCAGCTTCGCGCGCAGGGTTTTACGGTCTATTCCTAATGATTCTGCAGCCTTACCTCGGTGCCCATTGAACATTTTAAGAGTCTTGGCGATATGCTCTCTTTCTACATCGATAAGGCGCTTAGCTTTACCGGCATCCGACTTAGAAGCATTCTCAACATTTAGACTATAATAAAATAAATCGGTTGGTTTGATTACATCGTTTTCGCTTAATACGACTGCTCGCTCAATGGCATTCTCCAGTTCTCTAACGTTGCCCGGCCAGTCGTATCCAACCAGGGCCTTCATAGCTTGCTCGGAAATAGACCTTATGTTTTTTCCTCTCTTTTTGTTATACTTCTGTAAGAAATGGTTAGCCAACAGGGGGATATCGTCTCTTCTTTCACGTAAAGCAGGAAGAGTCATCGGAACAACACTTAAGCGATAAAACAGGTCCTCACGAAATGTTCCTCCTTCTACAGCCTTCTCCAGGTCTCTGTTGGTGGCGGCAATGATTCGCACGTCGACCTTTATAACTTGTGAGCTTCCAACCTTCGTAATCTCCCTTTCCTGGAGTACCCGAAGTAATTTCGTCTGAATATTTATGCTGATATTTCCGATCTCATCGAAGAAAAGAGTTCCCCCATTTGCTAACTCAAACCGGCCGTACTTGGTTGCTATGGCGCCGGTGAAAGAACCTTTAACGTGTCCGAACAATTCACTTTCAAAGAGATTTTCCACCAAACCTCCACAGTCTAAGACTACAAATGGCTTCTCCCGCCTGCCACTGTGACGATGTATCGCCCTGGCGACAAGCTCCTTACCGGTGCCGCTCTCACCGGTAACAAGTACAGTGGTATCGGTAGGACCAACTTTCCGCACCAACTGTTCAACCTTCTTCATTGATTCACTCTGGCCTATGATTGCCTCATACCCTAAGCTCGCTTTCAACTCGCTTCGCAGTAGAACATTCTCAAAGGCAAGTTGTTTCTTCTCCAATGCCCGCTTGACTATCATTCTCAAGCTGTCAGGCGTGAAAGGTTTTGGAATAAAATCATAAGCCCCATTTTTCATAGCTTCTACTGCGGACTCGACAGTCGCATAACCGGTAATTACAATGACCATAGCCTCAGGATTACTTTCTCTTATCTTCTTCAATACCTCCATGCCACTCAAGCCGGGCATTTTTAGGTCAAGGATGACAAGGTCAAAGGAATCTTTCTCAAGCATAGCTAATCCCTTCAAACCGTCTTCAGCTGCTTCTACCCTGTTTCCATCTTGAGAAAAAGTCTGCCGACATGAATCCCGCATAATTTCTTCATCATCGATAATTAAGATATTAGCCTGACTGAGCATTTGTTCCTGCCTCCGTTCTGAGAGGTAATATGATTATAAAGCTGGTTCCCTTGCCGGGTTCACTTTTCACTTCTATTGTACCCTTATGTCTGGCAATGATTCCGTGGCTTACAGCCAGGCCGAGACCGGTTCCACGACCTACTTCTTTGGTGGTGAAGAATGGATCAAATATCTTCTCGTAGTTTTCAGGTGGAATGCCGCAACCTGTATCGGTGAACTCGATTTCGATATGTTCTTTATCGGGTGTTAGTCTGGTTGCAATCTTTATTTCACCCTTCCCTTCCATGGCCTCTGCAGCGTTTAAGATGATATTCGCAAATACCTGTTGCATCTGACTGGTATCCATTGATATCTTTGGCAGAGAAGAACTAAGGACATAGGTCCTCTTAACATTTTGGAATGATGCCTGGTTTTCGACTATGGCTAACGTTCGCTCCAAAGTCTCGTTTACATCCGCCTGCTCAACCTTAGGTTCAGTTTGACGAGCAAAATCTAACAGTCCCTTCACGATGTCCCTGCATCGTGAAGCTTCCCTGGCGGCGCTTTCCAGATTTTTACGCAAGACGTCCTTTTCATCCAAATTTTCCAATGCTAAATGAGCATACATCAGAACTCCCCCAAGGGGATTGTTGATTTCATGAGCAACTCCAGCGGCCAATTGTCCCATGGTAGCAAGCCTTTCCGATTTCATAATCTGCTGACTGGTATATTCCTTCAATTTTACGTCTCTTTCTTTCAGTGAAGAAGCCATAAGATTGAATGTTTCCGCAAGTTTCGCTATTTCATCTTTTTGTGTGGTCTCAACCCGGTAACCAAGGTTACCTTTTGCCCACTGACCTGATGCAAATACTAAACGTTTAATCGGCCCCAATACCCCTTTGGCCATAAAACTGGAAACGACCAGAGCTATAATCAACCCCGCAAACATTACTACCAAAAACATTGAAATAGCTTTGTTTCGCATATCTATAAATTTTTCTTCAAGGATTCCAACATACAGCACCCCTATTATCTCTCCCTTTATATCCTTAATGGGTTCATAAGCGGTGACATACCAGCTATTTACGACAAACGCCCTTCCTATCCAGGGTAGTCCCTTTTCCAGCACCTGCTCGTAAACCTCTTTGGATACGCGTGTCCCGATAGCACGATTTCCATCCTCTGCCCTAACATTGGTTGAGATGCGAAGGTCACCTTGAAAAATGGTCGCCGTGCCGATGTCCTTTCCTTTATATTTGACTTCTTGATATACCGTCTCTTTTATCTTGTCAACTATTTCATAGTTTCGATTAAGTAAGTTACCGCCATATAGTACCCCGACCAATCTGCCGTCACGTCCTAAGACGAGTGCCGCAGCTTTCATCACCATTCCTGAAGTTTGCTCAGTTTGAGGCCTCGGTTTCGCCTTCGGAGTCGGGACGAATTTTATACAGGCCTGCTCAGCCAAGTCTAATCCTTCTTTTACGAGTTCCTCCCTTGGTACTATCACTGTCCCAGCGAGTACTTTTTTATCCAGCAGAACTTGTGTCACAAACTCATCACTTGCTTGATTGTCACCATAGATGGATGGATTTCTGGACCTGACAATGACCTGACCGGTTTCGTTTGTCAGAGTCAATATGTCCAAAGACTCTGCCTTTCTAATCTTCTCCAGGTCGTTTTTGAGTGTCTCTATATCGTTAGCTGAAATGGCATCTTTTATGAAAAACCTCAGGGCAGTGAAACGTATTGTGTCTTTAATGTTTTCTCCTTCTTCCCGATATATTTCGCGGGCAGAGTTAAGGTCGCACCTTACCTTCTCCTGAGCTTGACTGATTACACCTCTGCTGATTAACCACATGTATATCAGGGTAACAACTAAACCGAATGTAATAATCAATGCCAGAAAACTTATAGCTAACTTTGTTTTAAATGAGGCCTTCATATTTTTCCTGAAAATTTGTGGGATTCGTCTAAAATTATATAGCCCTTCTGAGAATGGCTGCGAACACAAAAACAACGTTCTTTTTATCCCATAATCCAAGTTATCTTACCAAAAATGCAATGAGATACAAGAAGATATGCAACGAACTTGTGATGGGAAGGCTTTTGCGGATTTTATCGTTGGCCACAACGGATAAGCTGGTTTCTGTCACCGTTTGTTTAAGCATTATTTCGCGAGCTGGGTCGATCTCAACACCGGAGCAGGAGGGATTCCGGCCTTCGGCCTTGAACCCAAATTTGCTATCGCAAATTTCCATGGCAGCTCTGCCCCTCTGGCGTCGCTCGCTAATACTCGCTCCTGTCGCCCAAACGACGTGGAAAAATTCTTTTTCCACACCTTTTGAGGGTTCGAATCCCTCTCATCAAAGTGGCTCTCCTAACGGAGCAGGAGGGATTCGAACCCCCGTTACCCGAAAGGGTAAAACGGTTTTCAAGACCGTCGCTTTCAGCCACTCAGCCACTGCTCCAAAATTTCAAAATGCCGCTTAGACCAAAAAGTTTTGCTGAATCACGGTAACTATTTTACCCGTGCGTGCTTGTTTATCAAGCTTATTTAAACCTGCAGAAATGCCTCTTATGCTGGCCGCCACGCGGTGCCGGTATGAAGTTACAGAAGAAAGAGGAAATTGTTACGCTATAAATTCAGCCTGTTTGCAATGTCTATTCGAACAGGGCACAGGCAATAATATTTATCTACACAAGGAAGTGAGAATCCGCATTCCGGAGCGCTTTCTTCGAGACATTCGAGGAAATTTCCTTCGCCGTGGCATTTTACCTGTCCCAGCTTGGAAAATTTCGTCTTATAGCATTCAAAGTTTTTAGGGCATTCGACATCTTTGAAACTTTCTTCAATATCGCCTATCGCATTTAATACCTGCGTATCTGATTTTCCATTAATTGTCATAACTGTTCCTCCCGTTTGCATCATAACCTTTTTTGGGCCTTTAATGAAATTGCGCTTCTGTTGTCTTACTTGTTATTCTCAATAGTATAGACGCAAAAATAAAGAAAAAGTTACATCTTTTTACTGAAATTTTACAAAATACTGTAAAATTTATAAAAAAGTCACAAATCTTTATGTTTAACGTTACAGTTTCTTCCGGATTTTGTTACCTTTTCGTTACGATTGTGTAAAATAGCCAAACTTAATCTTTTGTATTTTATGTTAGAGGTGTTTTTGTGGCTGAACAGCAATTTATACCGCTTAACTTTATCGAATATAAGCAGGAGGAAGTGCTGTCTCGTGCCGAAGAATTTTCTTCTCTTTTGCGACGTCGCCGGTCTGTCCGGGATTTTTCAGATAGAAATATACCGCCGGAGGTAATTGAAGATTGCTTAAAGGCTGCTGCGGCCGCGCCGAGCGGAGCTAATTGCCAGCCGTGGCATTTTTGTGTAGTCTCAGACAGCGATATAAAAAGAAAAATAAGGTTGAAAGCTGAGAAGACCGAGCGTGATTTTTACGCAAATAAAGCCCCGCAAAAATGGCTCGACGATTTAAGGCCGCTTGGCACCGATTATCAAAAACAATTTCTCCAAATCGCTCCATATTTGATTGTCGTCTTTTCACAGCGCTACAGAATTACTGAATCCGGCCAGGTTTTGAAAAATTATTATGTTACTGAGTCGGTCGGCATTGCCGTCGGATTTTTAATTGCAGCCATTCACAACGCCGGCCTGGCAACCGTACCTTACACACCTGCCCCGATGGGCTTTTTGAATAAAATCCTGAACCGGCCCGAAAATGAAAGACCTTTCTGCATTCTGCCTGTCGGTTATCCAGTGAAAAATGCCCTTGTCCCTGATATTAAAAGGAAAAGCTTAGAAGAAATTACATCGTTATTCTAAAGGTATGGTGATTTATATAAGAGGTTATAAAGAAAATCATGCAGCCGCACACGGCTGCCTGAATGAAGCTTTATGAATAATTTTAACGGTTATTCTTATTCAGTGGTGAACATCCATACAGGCCCGCGTAAAATATTATCTTCATCGTCGATACCGTCCACACGCCAGTAGTACTCTGTTCCTGCGGTCATTACACCGGGGTCAAATGTATCTGTATCGCCGGTGAAGTGACCTTTGAAAATACCATCACCGACAGATGTAACGTTGCCTGCGATAAGAGCGAAATCGGAGAAATCCACATCGCCGTCATCATTAAGGTCTGATGATTTTGAAGGCCCGGAAGGCGGTGCCGTTAGCCATTGATTGGCAAACTCCTCTGCGTCTGCCAAATTCACTTCGCCGATGCCGTGGATGTCCCCGTCATCGCATCAGGCGGTGTCAACAGCATCGAAGATATAAAAAAGCTGAGCCAATCAGGCGGCATCGAAGCTGCAATCATCGGCAGAGCCTTATACGAAGGGACATTGAGACTGGCTGATGCAATTAAAGCTGCTGAGTAACTTTCAGCACAAAGCCGGCTCGGCTATCCGAATCCATTACTCTGAAACGACCGCTATGAAGTCATTCTGAGAAAGCTTCTAAAAATATTATTCCACTATCTCAAACTCTATCGGTTTTGTTGTCTTCATAATGCCCTGGTCATTCCATGCCCTGGCTTTCATGGAGTACGGACCAATCTCATAATCACCCCACATGTATATCCAGCCGTCACTGCCGTCAGTATCTTCGCAAATCTTATATTCGTTTGCAAATACCTCTACTTTTACAATGTCACCAACGACACTTTCTGCATCAACCCAAACGACTATTTGCGAACCATCAGGAATAAGCCAACCATCCTGGGGATAAAGTAAATCTACAATCACGGGCCCGCGCTTTCGCCAGTCACCGGCAAAAACCGCAAAATCAGAAAAATCAATCGTCTCGTTTTTATGAAGGTCGGCTTCCAGACCAGCGCCCTCTGCCAACCAGCTATTTACAAGGAATTCGAGGTCTTCGCCGTCGACAGAACCGTTACCGGTCAGGTCACCTATGTAGTGCGGCTGTTCCGGATCTTCCACAAACGTCACGGAAATACTATGATTGCCGCGCACATTATTGAATGTGTAACTGTCCAATGCGCCAATAGGCAGACCATTCAATATGACTTCATTCACCTCATAACTCGGATCGGGGGTAAACGTAAACGTTTGAGGGCTGCCGGCATTTACTGAAACTGCTCCGGACGGACTGATTGTCCCGTTGGGGTCGGCTGAAGCCGTAATCGTATAGCTGGAGGGATTGTAATCATACCATCGAGTGTTGATGTTAGCCTTGCCTGTAACGCCTGCTCCCATGGTCAGAGTGTAATCATATTTCGCAGTGCGGGTAATGTCCCCATAGTAGATGTAATCCGTATTACAGATTACTGCAACAATGACATTATTTCTTACATTAGCCAGCGGAATGCTGCAGGCTCCGCTGCTGACCGGGGCGCCATAGTGGATATTTCCGCTGGTATCGCGATATACCAGTTGGCAGCTCATATTGTCGCTAATATTTTCGTCATTCGGATCAAACGTGACAGTTGCCACTGTTGCGCCGGGATCGACAGTCAACGGTATCTGATTTGCGCCGCTCCATCCGGGCAATGTACGGTATTCCGGAGTGAGTACGCTGCCGTCCTGGGTAGTGTCAACGTAACAGGTAGCGTACCAGGGGTCCACATCCTGTGAGTACGGCGAGAATTCCTCCTCGATTAAGAGATTCCAGTTATTATTGATCAATTGTCTGAAAGCGTAAGACCATTGGCCGAAATCACAGAAAGCCTGACGTCCACGGTATTCCTGAATCAGACGACGCATTTGTGTATCGCCTAAACCGCCGGGTGCTTCTGCCATATCCTGTAAGACCCTGCCGCTATAATGAGCATTACGCCATATCCATGCAACGCTTTTTGGTCCCAGAATAATTTCCAATGCGTGCGGAAAACACTCGCCATACTGCGTACCGCCCAGCAGATTACGCCAATAGCAAGTACCACCGCCTGGGTTACCCTGGGCACACGGACCGCCAAACGAACCATCCAGAAGCCAGCCGCTGTAACATTCGATGGGCATAAACGGAGCGATTGCCGCGCCGGCACTCAACCAGCCGATGCTGCTAAAGTTTCCGGCACGCTGCGCTTCCATTGTCCCTTGCAGCCAGGTATTGCCGCCTTCATGAAACCAGCAGGAATTAAAGCAGCCAGGCATACTCGACAAAATACAATGAATTCCTTCATGGATCATTGCACCTTGCTGCCATGGGTCGTACAAAGAAGAGTTAGGATCAAAAGCAGCAACCGGAATGTAAGAAGCTATCACAGCCGGATAACCTCCGTAAGTGCCCTGCCAACCCCCGCCAACATCATTGGGAGCGTTGTCGGTGCTCAGACTCGAACCATACAGATAGACCGTGCTGTAATAGCCTTCCAGTACACGCTTGTCACGCGGCCAGCGCATCACATTTGTAATATATTCAAAATCTTCATTAAAGCGTTCGAGCATCGGTATCCACGCACCCTCGGTCACTTCGTCATTTTTATC